>CAZGOT010000135.1:285-7771 GCA_964527495.1 uncultured Haliscomenobacter sp. | reverse complement strand
TCAACCTGAATTTTTTTCGCTTATGAAAAATATTTTTCTGTCCATGGTCCTCCTGTTGATGGTGACCCTGGCCTGGGCACAGCCCAAGACGGGCAGTATACTGCTCAAAAACGGAACGGTACTGACCGTTACCAAAGGCACGCTTCCAAATACGGACGTACTGATCGTCAATGGAAAAATAACCCAGATAGGTAAGGGTATTAAAGCTCCTGCCGGGACAAAGGAAGTGGATGCGACCGGCAAATTTATGATGCCGGGTATCATTGATGCACATTCTCATATTGCTATTGATGTGGTCAACGAAGGTACCAGCCCGGTAACTTCTGAAGTATGGGTAGGTGATGCGCTCAACCCCCTGGATATCTCCATTTACCGCGCCCTCGCAGGCGGTGTTACTGCTGCCCATGTGATGCATGGCTCGGCAAATGCTATTGGAGGGGAGTGTGAGACGGTCAAACTGCGCTATGGGACCTACAACCCTGAAGAACTCCGGATGGAGGGTGCTCCCCGCACCATTAAGTTTGCCCTGGGCGAAAACCCCATGCGCTCACATGGGGAAGGACGCGGTATCCAGCCCCGCACACGTATGGGCGTTGAGCAGGTTATCCGGAAAGCTTTTGCTGATGCAAAGGCCTATGATGCAGCATGGACCAGGTACAACCAGGAAAAGACAACTAATCCCAGAGCCTTGCCCCCGGTCTATAGCCGCCGGCTGGAAACCATCGCGGATATCCTCAAAGGCAATATTATCATCCACTGCCATTCTTACCGCGCGGATGAGATTAATATGCTTATGAATGTTTGTAAGGATTTTGGGGTCAAAAAATTATGCTTCCAGCACGTCAATGAAGGGTTTAAGGTGGCGCCGGAACTCGCCGCTTTTGGTGCCGGGGCTTCGGTCTTTTCCGACTGGTGGGCATATAAATTTGAGGTGTATTACTCGACAGCGTTCAATGCCGCCATCCTCACCAAAAATGGGGTAGTGACTTCCATCAATTCCGATGACGCAGGGATGATCCGCCACCTCTTCCACGAAGCAGGTAAAACACAGCGCTACGGCCAATTATCAGACGATGAGGCCCTTGCCCTTATTACTATTAATCCTGCCAAGCAACTGGGCGTAGCCGACCGGATTGGCTCTATCGAAGTGGGTAAAGAAGGGGATATTGCTGTTTTTGACCAGCATCCGCTTTCTGTTTATGCTATCCCACAACTGACCATCATTGACGGGATTATTCGTTTCGACCGCCAGAACGACGCTGGCGATATGCGACTCTCCGTGGATCCCTCCCAGCCCGTTCCTTCGTTTAATTTCGAAGATAATTTGCATCAGCATATTGACAGGTGCATGCAGGGGACCGAGGAAGTATGGAAGTATTTGTTTGAATCCGGGAAAAAATAACCTTGAGGAAAGATACAAGGCGAAAAATTCCGGAAAATGCTGCTTTGCCCTGGTGCCCTCAAGTGGAGGCTTAAAAAAGCCGGGGGATTGCAAGCAGAAATATATAACGCTAAAAACAACCATTTAAAATGCGCAATCTAATCATTATATGCATATTATGCCTTTTGGCCGTCGGAGGGCAGCTCCGCGCCCAGGTTGCCAAACCTCGAAAAGGCACCTTCGCCCTTACCAACGCGACTATTGAAACGATTAATAACGGTATCGTAAGAGGCACTTTGCTCATCCAGGATGGAAAAATTGCAGCCTTAGGTGCCAACGTGACGCCTCCGACTGGCGCAGAGGTTATTGACTGTAGTGGATTGACCCTTTACCCAGGTATGATTGACGGAGGTACCCAAATCGGCCTTTCGGAAGTTAGTTCAATTTCCCTGACCGAAGATTTCTCTGAGATAGGAGATGTAATCCCCCACATGGAGGCGCTTACCGCCGTCAATCCCAACGGGGCTGCCATTGCGGTTACCAGGGTCAGCGGGGTTACTACTGCCCTGACGATGCCGGAGAGCGGGCTATTTCCTGGAACTGCCGCATTGATCAACCTCGTGGGGTATACTCCTGACCAGATGTATGCCGGGTTCAAAACCGTAATGATGAGCTATCCAAGTGGCGGGCGCCGTGGGTTTTGGGACCAGCGTTCCGACGAAGATATTAAAAAGGAAGTGGACCGGAACCAGAAAAAAATGAATGAAGTATGGGATCAGGCCATTTTGTACGCCAAAATAGATTCTGCTGCACAGAAGGACAAGACGATTCTGATGGAGTACAATCCTGAAATGGCTACACTGGCCCAAGTGGTACGTGGGGAAATGGCCCTTATGGTGGAAGTCAACAAATCTGATGATATCCTGGCAGCAATCAAGTGGGTACAGGATCGCAAGATTAAGAAGGTCATCTTCTCTGGCCTGGCTGAAGGATGGCGCGTGGCCGAGCAACTTGCCAAATCCGGCATTCCCGCTGTCGTAGGTCCTATCCAGGCATTACCTACCCGTCCTTCAGACCGTTACGACAGCCGCTATGCCAATCCGGGTATCATGGCTAAAGCGGGGGTAAAAGTGGCATTGCGCAGCAGCGAATCTGAGAATGTGCGCAACCTGCCTTTCCATGCCGGTTTTGCAGCAGCCTATGGAATGGGTAAAGAAGCAGCGCTGCGTGCCGTGACGATTGTGCCTGCCCAGATTTTCGGTGTGGATAAAATGCTCGGCTCTCTGGAAGTCGGTAAGTCGGCAACACTCTTCGCAGCTACCGGAGACCCTTTCGAAACAAAAACGCAGGTCAAGCACCTGTTTATTGACGGTTATATGGTGCCTATTGACAGCCGCCACATCCAATTATACGATGAATTTCTGAACCGTGCGACCGGGGTAAGGAAATAACGGAGAGTGTAATGAGGGCGCAAGCCGCCAAAAGGCTTTTAAGATACACTCTAAAGCTTTGAATGGTGTTGTATGATTTTTTTAAACGCCGGTTTTGTTGATTTTGCGAAGCAAAATCAACAAAACCGGCGTTTAAAAAATTTAATTCTGCCGCCAAAGGCGGCAGGATAAATTTTGGATACCCCCAACAATCCTGGTTTACCAGCTAACTTGTGTTGCAAAAATACCTTTTTGCAAAACAACCGCTTATGCGAAGGACATTCTTTCAGTTTTTCCCTGGAATCCCTTATTTTGAACGCTCAAAAGTAGGACTAAAAATCATGGGATTTATGCGAAAAATATTGTTGTCAGGAGTAAGGATTGCAGGAATGTGTTTATCAGTCCTGGTAGGGACTCAAACGGGGAAATCCCAGTCTGCTGTATGGTCGGAACCTCTTTTTCCCCGGCCATGGGAGCCTGTTACCGTGTACTTCGATGCGCGCTTTGGAAACGGTGGGTTGAAAGATTGCAACTGTACGGTGTATTTACACACAGGGGTTATCACGAATTTCAGCACCCAAGCCAGCGACTGGAAATATGTATTTACCCAGTGGGGAGTAGCCAATGCCGCCTGGGCGATGACACCCGTAGAAGGACGCACCAATCTGTATAAAGTCGAAATCAAGCCGGATATACGGAGCTATTACCGCGTACCTGCCAGCGAAGAGATTCGAAAAATGGCCTTTGTTTTCCGAAATGCCAATGGCTCGAGGGAGGGGAAAGATACCGGCAACAAAGACTTTTTCCTCGATGTCTTTTCGCAACCCGGGCTCGTCACCTCAATGAATCCGGCAGAAGGCAGTAACCTCGTCTTAAACCTGGGCAATACTATCCCTTTTATGGGCAGGTCTTCGGACACAGCCACCTTAACCCTACTGGACAACGGCACTGTCCTACGACAGCAAAGAGGGGTTCAATTAGATTATACGATCGGCGTTGTAGCTTCCGGCAACCATAAAGTGGAGTTTATCGCCGAAACCGCCATGGAGCGACAAGTCAAAAGCTTCAGTTATGTGGTTGCAATAAATAAAGCACCAGTAGATCCTCCCCCGGGAACCCAGCCTGGCTTCACCCGCCTTAGCCCCAACTCTGGACGTTTTGCCCTCTTCGCCCCCAATAAACAAGCTATTTTTCTCAGTGGTAGCTTCAATAACTGGGGCATCAGCGATACTTTTCTAATGAACCGCAGCACGGATGGCAACCTCCATTGGCTCGAGGTCAATGGCCTTGCCGAAGGAGAATCCCTTTTTTACCAATTCCTTATCGAAGGCGGACGTCGTATCGGCGACCCCTACAGTGAACTGATCCTCGACCCTTCGAATGACCGATGGATTACTCCGCAGACATTTCCCGATCTTCCAGCCTATCCGGTCGGAAAAGCCAGCGGAATTGTTACCTGGGTAAGGCCCAAATCCTCCTATTCCTGGAAGGTACCTAATTTTCAAAAACCAGAAAAATCACGTCTTCAGATTTATGAGCTGCTTGTCAGGGATTTCATCGGCAGGCATGATTATCAAACCCTTACCGACACCCTGGAATACCTCCGTCGCCTCGGCGTCAATGCTATTGAGCTTATGCCGGTAAACGAATTTGAAGGCAATGAATCCTGGGGCTATAATCCTTCCTACCACATGGCCCTCGACAAATATTATGGTCCACCGGAAAAACTCAAGGCTTTTATTGATGCATGCCACGAAAGGGGTATTGCCGTCATCCTCGATGTCGTCTTCAACCACGCATTTGACCAGAGCCCACTTTGTCAGATGTACTGGGACGAAGACAACCGCCGCCCCGCTGCCAACAATCCCTGGCTCAACCCGACCCCCCGGCACGATTTCAATGTAGGGCACGACTTTAACCATGAAAGCCAGGCAACCAGAGCATTTGTTAAACGCGTACTGCGCTACTGGCAGGAGGAGTTTAAGTTTGATGGCTACCGCTTCGACCTCTCCAAAGGGCTGACCCAAACATTTACCCTGGGTAATCCGGGTGCCATGGCCCAACGTGACCCTTCGCGCATCGCGATCCTTAAAGATTATGCAGATCACGTCTGGGCCTTTGACCCAAACGCCTATGTCATTATGGAGCATTTTGCCAATAATGACGAAGAAACAGAATTGGTCAATATGGGGATGATGGTCTGGGGCAACCTCAACCATGAATTTCTGGAAGCTGCCATGGGCTATTCCAATAACCTCTCTGCCCTGGATTACCGCAACCGGGGCTGGTCCTCCCCTGGGGCTATCCTGTATGCAGAAAGCCATGACGAAGAGCCCATCCTGCAGAAAAACCTACCGTTTGGCAACCAATCCCCCGACGGTAGCTACCGGGTCAGGGACCTCGTAACAGGACTTGCGCGCAGCGAACTGGCAACCGTATTCCTGTATGGTGTGCCCGGCCCCCGTATGCTTTGGCAGTTTGGCGAGCTGGGGTACGATTTTTCCATAAATACCTGTCCCGACCTTACCATTACACCAGGTTGCCGGACGGCAAATAAACCAATCCGCTGGGATTATCGTCAGGTTCCTGCGCGGCAGCGCCTGTACGATGTTACGCGTATGATGCTGGAACTACGTAATAAATTTTCGGTTTTTCATACCCAAACTTTTCAGACCAGCCTTTCCAATGCGGCACAAAAAACGGTCTTGCTGCGGCATCCAGAGTTCGATGCCGGTATCGCTGGTAATTTTGGGGTTACTCCCTCAACTATTGCCATCAATTTCGGAGGTAGTGGTTATGTATATGAATACTTCAGCGGAGACAGCGTCTTGCTTGTATCGGGTAGTGCCAGTCTCTCCTATTTGCCCGGGCAATACCGCCTTTTTACCACCAAACGACTCCCCCGTCCGGTATTTGGAAGCCTTGTGACCAGTAGCCGAAAGCTCCAGGACACTGAATATCCTTTGACCCTCTTCCCCAATCCAGCAGAAGGAAGTATCTTTATCCACTATGCCCTTCCACACAGCGGGCAATATTACGGTGCTATATTCGACCTGACGGGAAGAATGGTGAAAAATGTACACCACGGATTGCTGCATTCCGGCAACCATAGTATCGAAGTGCAAACAGCTGACCTGCCTCCAGGAGCATATCTTTTCCGTCTGCGCGGGGAAACAGGATACGCCGTTAAACGCTTTGTTGTAGGGCGTTGAGAAAAATCTATAAAACAAACAAAAACAAGGATCATGTCCATAGTGCTATTCCGCAACATTGCTTGGCTCAGGAGTACCTTTCTGCTGCTGGTCCCCTGCCTGACTACAGCATTTATCCCAGCTGAACAGCAAACAGGACGCCCGCCCAACATCATCCTGATTGTGGCCGATGATTTGGGTTATGGAGATCTTGGCTGCTATGGCCAAACCTTTATCGAAACCCCCAACATTGATGCTTTGGCAAAAGATGGCATTCGCTTTACCCAGTTTTATTCCGGTTCTGCGGTATGCGCTCCGGCACGCTGTGTCCTGCTCACGGGCAAACATAGCGGCAAGGCCTATATTCGCGGTAACGACGAATGGGCGGATCGCGGTGAGGTATGGGATTATGCCAAAGCTGCTGCCGACCCCATTCTCGAAGGACAGCGTCCGATTCCGGCTAATACCATCACCCTGGGAAAAGTATTGCAACAGGCAGGATATTCTACCGGATGTGTAGGCAAATGGGGCCTTGGCGCACCACTTTCCGAGGGAAGGCCTAACCTTCAGGGTTTCGACTTTTTTTATGGCTACAACTGCCAGCGGCAGGCACATAACCTGTACCCGCCCTTTCAATGGAAAAATGAAGAAAAAATCCCCTTGCGCAATGCCGTCATACCACCCAACACCAGGCTAGCAGAAGGGCTGGACCCCGCCCGCCCCGAGAGTTATGCCATGTTCTCCGGGCAAGATTATGCCCCGGACCTTCAACTCCAGGAGGCAATAGGCTTTATGGAGCGCAGTGCAGGCAAACAAGCTTTTTTCCTGCTTTACGCCTCTCCCCTGCCCCACGTTTCGCTTCAGGCCACAGAAAAATGGGTGCGTTATTACCGAGAAAAACTGGGACCAGAGCCCCCCTACCTAGGTGAAAAAGGCTACCTGCCCAATTATTCCCCAATGGCCACCTATGCCGCCATGATCAGCATACTCGATGAACAAGTTGGCGCAATACGCCAGAAAGTCAAATCCCTGGGCCTGGAGCAAAACACCTTGATCCTCTTTACCAGCGATAATGGCCCCTCCTTTGCCGGAGGAGTAGATCCAGATAAATTCCGGAGTGCAGGTCCTTTCCCTGGCGAATATGGCCGCTCCAAAGGATTCCTGTTTGAAGGCGGTATCCGGGTCCCGATGATTGCCTGTTGGCCCGCGAAAATCAAGCCTCAGCGCAAGAGCGAAATCCTGGCCGGATTTCAAGATTTCTTTCCCACCTTCTGTGCATCGGCCAGGATAACCCCGCCAACCGATATAGATGGCATTAGCTTTCTGCCAACGCTGAAAGGTAAACGGCAAAAAGCCGTACATCCCCACCTTTACTGGGAAATTCCCGAATATGGCGGACAGCAAGCCCTGCGCAAAGGTCCCTGGAAAGCCATTCGGACTAATCTGCAGCAAGGCCCTTCCCCAGTGAAACTATATAATCTCGA
>CAZGOT010000135.1:0-275 GCA_964527495.1 uncultured Haliscomenobacter sp. | reverse complement strand
CGTGAGCAAAATGATTTGTCGGCACAGCAACCGGAAATTACAGCAGAAATGCTACGCTTAATGATGCAGGAGCACCAGCCTCCTCAAAATCCGAAGTTCAAGATTAGGGGGTTGCAATAGAGGTTGGGTAAAAAGCCTCCGGCTTTTTATTTGGCGGCTTACGCCGCCAAATGTTATTTATTTCGCCGCCGAAGGCGGCAGAAGACTTGCTTTTTGTTTGGCGGCTGGCGCCGCCAAATTTTATTTTGAATGTACACTGTTTTATCTCATTTTGC
>CAZGOT010000134.1:0-7841 GCA_964527495.1 uncultured Haliscomenobacter sp. | reverse complement strand
GCAAAATGAGGTAAAACGATGTCCATTCAAAATTTTCTGAGGTTGTGTAAAAAGCCCCCAGCTTTTCATTTGGCGGCGTTAGCCGCCAAATGTTATTTCAAATAGACGTGATTTTCATTGATTTTGCGAAGCAAAATCAATGAAAATCACGTCTATTTGAAATTTTCTTTCGCCGCCGAAGGCGGCGAAAGAAAATTTTGGACACCCCCTTTCAAAAAAATATTTTTTGGCGGCGCAAGCCGCCAAATACAAGACGCATCAAGCAATATCTTAAACAAAAGGTTTTTGCGCATTTAGCAAAAACCATCTATTTTAAGCAAAAATAGGTGTTCCTTGGGGGTACAGGAGTATTTTAACACCAATTTAACCTTGCTGGACAAGGTTTATTACAAAGAGAACCGGACGACGATCCCCCCGGAGGCATCTGTTCGGGGGAAGCCTGCGGAGGTTTTGGGTTCGGTATAGCGGTAATCGAAAAACATACGTAGGGAAAGCCGCTGGTTGAGGCGGTATTCGGCGGAGGGGGAGAAACTGAGCAGGTAGCTTCCGCGCGTTGGCTCGACGATTCCCTGGTCCAGGAGGTGGTTAAAGGTCACATCATCGCTCATACGCAGATTGAAGTTGATATCCAGGTCATTGCCCTGGGTTGCGGCTGCTGGCGGGCCAGTTGTACCTGCATTGGTTTTTCCGATACCGGCAACGCGGTTGCCCTTAGGTTTGGGTGGGCTCTTTTTTCCGGTGAGGAAGGGGATATTGACATTACGGAGGATATATCCAAAGCCGATCATCATTTCCTTACGCCTGGTTTCTGCCAATTGGTTATTGACGAGGCTGAGGGCGAGGGTGCGGGAATTTTTATAGTCGGCATTGAAGGACATTCCGTTTTTGAGTGTAGCATTAATAGCCACCAGTGGACTGAACCCTTCCTGGATAACGATTTCGGGAATTTCCAAGCGGGCGTAGAAGTTGCCGTTAAGTTCGTTGAGGCCGCCAAAATCGAAAGTGCGCAGATAGTCCAGGCCAGTATTGAAGCGATTTATCGTTAGGGTGGATTTGTAGCCATGGGTGAGGCTGAAATTCTGGAACAACTCGGAAAAGAGTTTTACCCTGGACAATCCATTATAATTGAGGCGCCAGTTGACCCGGGGCAATATATCAAACATATCGAGGCTTACGGCGTTCGGATCTTCTCCGGTATAAGCAGCGATAAAGGCAGGTACGAGTACATCCTGCTGGGTTCTGCCATACCCGAAAGTATAGCCATTTTTGGCAAGGGTAGTATCGGTGTGCTGGCCCTGGCCAATTCGCTGGGAAATCACCAGTCGGTTATTTTCAAATTGCCGGAACAGGGCTATGATTTCCGATTTGTCGTCCTGGAACAGCGTTGGGAGGGCGGCATAGGAAAGGGTGAGCGAGCCTGCATCCTTGGGGATGGCATGCACAAAATTCGCGGTATTATCGTAAAGGGTATCTTTGAAATACTGAGAATGGTTTTCGGTGAAATTTCGCGTTGCTTCCAGTTCGATGCGGAAATCGCGGAAGGGCTCGATGGTCATTCGGGCATCGTAGTTCTGGGTGAAGTTTTGTACAGCTTCCTGGTTTAGGAAGACGTTGGAAGAGATCCATCCCTTTTTAGCGGCCTGTCCGAGCCAGTCTTTTTCGGTAAAGTATTCCTCGGTGCGAAGTTCCCGTATCCGGGGCTGTAATCCAGCCACAAAATCCCATCCTGGAGCGGAAAGGTTTTGTCCCATTCCGAGCATACGTGCCTGAGGCATAAAACCGGGTACTATGGTATTGGACTGGCGGGTAAAATTAAACCTTGCCCTGCGCACAAGGAGCAGGGGCCTTAGGACAGCGTGCAGGATATTGGTTCCACCACTTTCCGCTTCTTCTTCTTGTTCTCCCTGTCGTGGGATACGCCCTCCGGGAGCAGCGGGGTTTTGGCTACCACGGTTTACAGCGCGGAGGAAAGGTACTTTGTTGTACAGGGCTTCAAAGTTAAAATCGGCACTGAATTGAATATCCTGGCGGTTTTGGATGACACTGCCGAGGCTATCGGTATTGAGTGCCGCTGCCGTCCACCCATATTCTGCCTGGTATTGGGCGCGGGAGGTAATCCAATCCATAAAAGGCAGGAGGCGAATCGGAAGGTTATAGCTGACCTGGAAGTTGTGGAGATAGTTTTTGGTACGCCCAAATCGCTGGATATTTTGCCATATACTGTCTTGGCGGGCTTTGTCAATGTCTTCGATAGATGGGTTGTCAATCAGATCGGTTTCATTGGGCTCGTCCACCACGCCGTTGTTGACTGCAGTAAAGGTAAATTTGAGTGATTTGGTAAGGTCCCACTGGAGGTTATAGTTTCTGTCCCAGGTGTAGCGTTTGTTATAAAAGGTATTAAAGCGGTCTTCCAGGCCGGTAAATCGGAAACGGGTACGGTTGAACTGCCGGTCGAGCTGGGTGCTAAAGCTGAAGGAATTGGGAATAGGATTGAAATTGAACTCCGAGAATAGCTTGAGAAGTTCACTTTTGATACCTTTCATGGGCTCGATATATTTAATCGGCACAGAATACTGGTAGTCCAGTCCGCCTGTTCGACGGGTGAGCTCGTCAAATTCTATGAGGGGATCGCGGCGTTCGGTACGGGTAAAAGAGTAGCTTGCTGTGAAGTTCTGTATGCTCCAGGGCATGGGTTTTGCACTGCGATCGCCTGTGGCTTCCTTGCGCACGTTCGTAAAGGCATAGCTGCTGAGGTTGACGACTTCCTGGGTGGTATTTGCGAGAGAATCCCGAACTTCCCCGGAGGCGTTTTTAATTTTTTCCTTAAGGACGATATCCATATCATAGGGGTCAAATTCCGGTGTTTTGGTGGTATTGGAGCGCTGGGCATAGAAAGGGATGCGCAAGCCCCAGTCCTGGGGCATGAATTTATTGAGTTCGATATTGGCGGAGAGGTCATAACCGGAAATTTCCTGTCTGCTGCGCTGCTGGACTTTTTGGTCGAGGGCTCCGAATCCGATACTGCTATAGTTTCCGGCCATTGTAATATTACCGAGGTCGGCGAGTTGGACATCCATGCGGGCAACCGCGGCTCCTCCCCCACGTTCATCCAGGCCGGTAAGGCGGAGTTCATTGATCCAGACTTCCGTATTGAGCGGGAGTTGTTGTCCGCCACTGGGGTTTCTGACACCTATCATGGCGATTTTGGCCAGGCCCAGGTTGGGGTTTCCGCGCACTTTGACTTTATGTGGCATTCCAGCCAGGCCGAGGTCGGTGAGGAGACGCACATATTCATCGGTTTGGGGCAAGCCGAGGTTATTGCGTTCTTCTTTGAGTGAAGTTAAGAGTTTGAGGGGTATATCAAAATCGTTTTCCGGCCTCCAGATTTCCAGTTTATACTCCGAAGTGCGGTTATCGGAAGGCAGCCGGGTTGGATCAGACAAAACGAGGGGGATTTCGTATTCGTAGTAGTTATTTTTAAAGTCGCTTCCAATCCGGACAAATACGGAAAGGTCTCCATCCCGGATAGGAAGTTTATCCAGGATTTCTCCATGGACAAACATTTTCAGGCGCTCATAGACGCGCATGTCCATATCGAGGCGTTTGAACACGGCTTTTTCTTCTCCATCGCATAATCCGCGAATGGTCATAGTGAGGGATTGTTCGTTCTGTTGGGTAGAAAACACCCCGAGGGCGAGTTCTCTTCGGATACCTTCCGGGAGCACATAATTAAAAGGTAGGCGGTTGCTGTTTTCTTCGATGTTGACGGCATCTACATCAAACTGGGTGCGGGCATCGCAGGGGATAGGGTTAACATCGGAGAGGTCCTGGTTATACCGGCGCCATTGGTTGCGCACGAATTCCATTCGGGCAAATCGGAGGGTTACTTGTTTTTGGAAGCCGGTCATATACATACGCATGAAGCGGATGGAGCGAAAGTCGCGGATACCGCCGACAGCGACCTTATTGGGACCATTGAGAGGGATCCGGAAGCGATACCAGATCCTGCCGTTAGCTGCTTCGAGCCGATCGGTAATAAAGGGGGTTCTGTTGAGGTCAATTTCCCTGGGGTTGGCTGGGTTGGCACGCAGGGGGATTTTGTACTGAAAATAGTTTTCGGTTTCGTTGAGTGTATTATCGCGGTTTATATCTTCGGCATCTGGGATGTTGGTAGCGGAATTGAGCTGATTGCTACCGGTATTGGAGCGGGAATTACCTTCGGGGTTGGAGAAGAAGCGATATTTTTCGATCAGGCTGGCATCCTGAGGAAATCCGGGATCGCTGAAATATCGGAAATCGTCATTGGAGGGGTCATTGCTGGTTCGGTTAGCAGCATTGGGGTTAGCGCTCCGGATCGTTTCCAGAAAGGGTGCAAATTTTTTGCGTTCGTCTTCGTTGCTGATTCCATCGAGACCGACATCCTGGAGTCTCCGGGTTTCCTCGTCATTATCAAAGGCCTGGGTTATTTGCTGAGCCACGGGTACCTTTGACCATTCGGTGAATTCTGTACGGCGGTCGGGATTGATCGGGCCGGGGAGGCCATTTTCAAAAAACTTCCTGGAATCCCGCAAGATGTCTTCCGATATGTTTCCAAGATTGATGAAGAGGTCGCCCTCCTGGGCCTGGTAGTTGGGGGAAGGGTTTTTGGGATTCTCGGAATCGAGGAAAGGACTAAGCATCCAAAACTCGAGGAATTCGGTATTGGTACTTTGGAAATCGTTGCTCGTCAGTGCGCGCATGATACCAGCCCAGCGGGTTTCCGGGTTGCGGAGCACCATTGAGTCGCCAATAAATCTTACGCCCCGTGAGATACCTGGGTATCCACCGGGGATATCGAAGTTGTAGGGACCTCTTTCTTCGGGGAAGTAGGTTACGTCGAAAGTTGGGATATTGGGAAGGTCGGTGGGGGCGATTTGGAGGTTGGGGAATACTTCGATCTGGGGTACCAGGCTGGTATAGGGGTTGCTGGCATCTTTGCCTATCCGTGCGTTTTGGTCAATGCGGTACCAGCTCATTCTGGCGCGGTTGGCACCGGAGCGCAGGTCGTTGATCAGTTTAGATTCCGGGAAGAGCGGGTTATTGTTGAGTTCGTCGTTTTGGGGTACACTGGAGAGGAACCAGTTGGCTACCGGCTGGCGCAGGTCTATAGTATTGGCGCTTCCTTCAAAATCGTCAATATAAACGATCCCGCCCTCGTCTTTTCTATCTTGGTTGATGGCCTGGGAATGGCCTGGGCGCAGAAGGGCCCCTTCGGCACTGAGGTTGATGGAGGAGTTGGCTTTGGTTGAAAGGCCGGGAAGGGCATCAATAGCTTTGGTGAGCCACGGGGCATCCCTGCTCAGATTGAGGTCCATTCCGTATATGGAGTTATTGATGGGGTCTTCTCCTATATTCACTTTTTGGGTAAAAGGGCGTTCGAAGAGCTTCATGGCGGTGGCGCCGATATTGAAATTTTTGTCAATTTCATAATCTGCCCGAAGGCCGAAGAGGCTTTTGGTCTGGAACCCAAAAAGGGTATTATCTTCATAGGATACATCAATGGGCACGCCGGTATTCAGGATGGCATCGTTGAGGATGCGCACCCTTCCGATATTGTAGTCCACCTCATAATCCCGTCCTTCGACAAGGCTTTGCCCACCAGCACTGACACGCACGGATCCCGGGGGTATATTGAAGGCGCCGAGGGAAATTTCACTACTGACGGAAGATTTATAGGTACCTCTTATGGAGAAACGGTTTTTTTCCTGAAATTCCTGCGCCAGGAAAAGCGTTGAGTCGTATAATTCCTGGAAGGAATATTTTGAACGCAGCACCGGGTCGTCAATTTGTTTTGCGAGGGAGGAGCCGAAAGGTTCCAGAACGGGGAACATAATCCTGCCGGAGCGCAGGTTGATAGTAACGCCGGGCACAAAGTCAAAGACGCCATCGGGCTGTGGGTCGCCCTGGGTATTCAGTCGGTCCAGGTTAAAGACCCGGAGTAGCGGCCTTCCTGCGAGATTGGTTTCTGGAAGGAAGCGCTTCTCCCCTTTTCCGGGGTCTTCATAGAAAATATCGAGGCGAAAATCAGCTGGGCTGACCTGGAAAGCGCCGATGGGATAGACGTTTTTCATCATCAGGTCCCAGGTAGAGACGTCGGTCCGCTGAGTCGTGCTTTTGAGCATTTTGACGAAGAGGACGTTGAGGGAGGAATCCGGCTTGGTATTTTCGGAGTTAATGGAGAGTTCGCCTACCTTATAGCTTCTTCCGTTATAGGAATACTGAAAGGCGACGCCGATGACCTGGTCGGGTTGGACGTTGATATTGAGGGAGATGAAGCCCAGTTCGGGATGGAAAGTATATTCTGTTGGCTTGAGTTTGCGGGCATTGACCTTTTCAAAGTCGCGCGACTGGGCTAGTCCGAAGGTATTTTGCAGGGTGGCTACGGCCTTGTCTATTTCGCGCATTTCGGGGTTATCGACGATTCTGCGGTATAGCCCGTTGGAGGAGTTATCGGGGAGTGGCTGTCCGAAGAGGTCGCGGAAAGGTGGATTGGGGAGCGGTGGGGTTGAGGTGGGGTTAACGATGCGGGAGGGCTCGCCAAGGTCGGCGAGAGCGATGATATCGCGTACGTTATCTACCTCGTTGCGATCGTTGGTAATCCAGACTTCCAGGTTTTCCACTTTAAATACGGAGCGAATCTGGGGCATGTTTTCCAGTCCGCCTTCAAAGTTGTCACGGTTGTAAAAGGATAAGAAGAAGTGGCGGTTTTCGTCATATTGGTCGGCTTTGACTTCAAATTTTTGTACCTGGCTACCGCCCTGGAGTTTGACATTCTGGCGTTGGGACTTTTGTTGTGAGCCGATAGCTGTGAGGCGGAGGTGGCCAAACTGGAGCTCGGTTTTGAGGCCAAAAAGGCTCTGAGCTCCCTGGATGAGGGTCCCCCTGAGCGGTAGGCTAACATTTCCGGCCTCTATTTTCTTGATAATTTCGTCTTCGCTGAATTGGTCTGCATTGTAATTCAGTTTGATCTGGTTATCGAAGTCGAAGATTGCATTGGTGTTAAAATTGGTATTCAGGTTGAGTTTTTCGCCGATCTTTCCCGTAACGTTCATCTGGATATTCATATCGAAATCGAAGCCACCAGTTCTGCGCTGCCGTTCGGTAAGGATGGGATTGTCGAGGCGTTGGTAATCGCCTCCAAAGGTGAGGTCAATATTCCCTTGGGGACGGATATCCACAGTGGTTCCGCCAAAGAGCCGGTCTATGAGGCTTTTTTGGATGTTGAACTTGGCAAGGGGGTCTTCGGCTTCTTGGCGTTTTTTACCATCATGAACCCCTGCAAGCTGGCGAAAATATGCTGTTTCATCTTGTTTCCGGCGGTATTCGAGGTATTCCTCGAAGGTCATATAGGTAGGTGGACGGAAGAAATCGTTTCCAATGCGCTCATACAGGATATAGCGATTGGTTTCGGGGTCGTACTCTATATTTTTTTGGATGGCGGAAGGATCTTTCAGATCAATCGGATTTTTATTCGGATCGAGGATAAAGTCCCCCTTTCGGTCAATGATAGGTGGCAGGGTATCCATCCTTACGGGTTCCGGGAAGGCAGCGTGATCCAGTGGAGCCGGGGCGTAATTTCCGTTGAACGCACTCAGGGTAAGGGCGCCAATAGCAGCAATCAGGAAGAAGAGTAATGTTTTGTTGCTCATAGAAATCATAGTAGGAACAGCAGTTTCTAATATGGCGCGAACCAATATATAGAACAAATAATCAGGAAGACAATTCTCTTAATGCCAGCTTTATTAAGGGTTCGACGCTGCCGATAGCAGGCTGCTGTTTCAGGATTTGATTCAAGGTTTTTT
>CAZGOT010000133.1:0-7880 GCA_964527495.1 uncultured Haliscomenobacter sp. | reverse complement strand
AACATCAAACCTCCTCACATGATCATTTTTGTTGAGTAAGAAAAGACCTTTGGAATTACATCGGGGAGAGTGCCGGGGATGAAATACAGGGGGGTGGATGGACATCAAGCTTCACCGGCCTGCCGTTTTCAAAAGAAGAAATGCAGGAGTATGCTGAGAATGCGCTGTTTAAAATTTTACCCTACATCAATTCCGATACCAGGATATTGGAAATCGGCTGCTCTTCGGGCATAACCCTGCTTAAAATTGCACCCCTGGTCAATTACTACCTGGGTATAGATCTGTCCGCAGAGATACTGCAAAACACCCAAAAAGCAGTAGAACAGGCAGGGCTGGATAATGTAAAGCTCCTGGAACTTACCGCTCATGAACTATTGCTCGTCGAAGAGGGTGATTTTGATATCATCATAATAAATTCTGTAATACAAAGCTTTGCAAGCTATAACTACTTTAAAGATGTACTCCAAAAAATACTGACCAAGGCTGCAACGCATGCGACTTTGTTCATTGGAGACGTACAGGATATACGCCTCAGGGGTGAAATGATCTCCTCCCTAAGGGCCTACAGTCAACGAAACCAGAATCACAGGACTAAATTAGCCTGGGACGATGAGTTATTCTTCCATCCTCAATATTTCAAAGACCTCGTGCACGATTTCCCTGCACTCCTGTCCTTTGATTTCAGTAAGAAAAAAGGTCGCCTGGTAAATGAACTGACATTATTCCGGTACGATCTTATCATCCGGATTGATAAAGATCGAAACGAGAAACCCGACGGACCGCGAGGCAAGTGGAAACTGGGGATAGGAAATATACCTGCCGGGGAACAACCGCCACTCCCTTCCTTATGCGCAACAGACCTCGCATATATCATTTTTACTTCCGGAACAACCGGTATCCCCAAAGGCGTGGAGGTATCCCATGGCGCCCTGGTCAACCAAATACTTGGATTTAAGGAGGTTTACCATCAAAGATTGAATCGTGCGGATAAATTTTTACTAACCAGCAAAATAACGTTTGATGTTTCCATTTTGGAAATGTTTCTCGGATTATCAGTGGGAGGGACCCTGGTTGAGCTGGACCACCATAAGCCGTTAGGTGCAGATTATTTTGTTAAGATCATAAAGCAGTATCAGGTAAGCTGGGCGTATTTGCCTCCCGCCCTGTTGAAACCAATATTTGAATTATTCCGTAAACAGGGAGATTCCCTGTCGTTAAGCTATCTTTTGGTTGGTGTGGAGCCCATTAAATTCGACGTTTTGAATTTTATCCACTCCAATTATCCGGATATTCAAATCATCAATGGGTACGGCCCTACTGAAGCAACCATCGTAAGCACATTTTACCCATACGACCCCGGCGATACGTATGAAAGAGTGCCGATTGGAGGTCCGATGTATGGTTACGAAATATTCGTCCTGGATGAGCATCTAAACCTTGCCGGAATCGGTATTCCCGGTCAAATAGCCATCGCAGGCAAGGGCTTGGCAAGCGGGTACAGGAACAGTAAATCCCTAAGCGATGAAAAATTCGTGTTCATTGACAAGCTGGATAAGCGGGTTTATTTGACCGGCGATGTGGCTTTCTGGGATAATTCGGGAAAACTGAACTTTATCGGGCGGTATGACCGTCAGGTAAAATTCAACGGCTATAGAATTGAATTGTCAGATATTGATACGCAAATCTTAAAATTTCCTGGAGTTAAGTCGGCTTTGACCCATATTGTGCAATTGGAGGATAATTTCCAGCAACTGGTTGCCTACATTGAGGGATCCCCGAATCTGGAGGAAGGGCAGATCAAGCGCTTTTTATCTACCCTGCTCCCGTCTTATATGATTCCAAACAGAATCCTGACAGTTGAAATATTTCCCCTGACATCCCATGGAAAAATAGATTACGATCAACTCCGCAAATATCTGATTTCCCATCATACTCAAGTGATGGGTATTTCAGGCCCCACCACAGAGACAGAAGTCGTAGTGCATAGATTGTTCCGTTCTATTTTAAACAGGGAAGATATTGGCGTAGAGGATAGCTTCTTCGATCTTGGAGGACACAGCCTGCTGGCTACCCGCTTAATCACCAAAGCAGCGAAGGAGGAGGAACTTGATATTCAGCTCGTAGATGTCTTTACGCATCCCACAGTAAGACAGTTGGCCGCCAGGGTAAAGCAATATGATCAGAAGAACCTCGGCATAAAAAAGGTCCAGGAAGATCCCCGGGGAATATATCCGGTCTCTTACGGCCAGGAAAGACTGTGGGTGATTGACCAGCTCAATCCTGATGACCCCGCTATACGTTCTGCTTACAATATGGTCGGCCTGTTCAAGGTAGAAGGATCGCTGCCAACAGAAACCTTACAAAAGGCCATTCAACTGTTAGTCATTCGACATGAATCTTTAAGGACAACTTTTATAGCGGTCGAAGGTAATCCCCAGCAGGTTGTGCACGCCCACAGGACATTCACGCTCGACTTTCTGGAATTGCAGGAGAATGGTAAAGATGCAAGAAAGGTGCTCTCCGTTGTTGAGGAGCTGGCGTCAAGGCCTTTTGACCTCGAAAAGGACATGCTGTTCAAGCTAATTGTGCTCAAAAGCGATGAGGCTACCTATGCGGTGACGGTCATGCACCATATCATTTCGGATGGCTGGTCAATGCACAGGTTCTCCCTGGAACTGGCAGACGCAATTTCCCTGGTGAAAAATGGCAAGACGAGGATGCCCGAGCTGCCCATTCAATACAAGGATTACAGCGCCTGGATGAAAAGCAGGGTCAAAGACCTTGCTGAGGCAAAGGCATACTGGGAATCCTTGCTGAGTGAAGCACAGGAACCCACGGCCATACCGGGTGACTTTAACCGTCCTTCCTGGAGGACGTATAACGGAGATACCCTCCGCATCGAAATTTCGGAAGGTGATACGGCACTTATCCATCAATATTGCACCGCTGCCGGTGTAACGTTATTCGCTTTATTGAATGCAGCACTCCATGTGCTGATACACCGCTGTTCCGGTTTGGATACGATTACCACCGGTTCGCCGGTTTCGGGAAGGAATCACCCCATGCTGGAAGAACAAATAGGTTTTTATCTCAATAATATCGTTGTCAGAACGAAATTACGCGGCGACCTGACGTTTGAAAAATACCTGAAATCCGTACAGCAACAACTGACCAGTGCGCTGCAATACCAGGAGTATCCCTTTGATCTGCTCGTCGAAAAGTTGCATCTGGAGCATAATCCGGCACATGCACCTTTTTTTGATATCTATCTGGCACTGCAAAACAATGAAAACCCAATCCTGCGTTTTGGTGCATTTGAATTTCAGGAAATATCTTTAGATCGGAAGGTCAGCAGGTTCGACCTAAACTTCATGGTGGCACAGGGTGACAAGCTGGAATTGAGCCTGCAATTCAATACGGATCTGTATAAAAGGAGTACGGCGGATTCCTTGGCAAATGCCTATCGCAACATACTGCTTCAGGTTATCCGGCAAGAGCTGCTGCTTAAAGATATTCCGTTGCTGGATGCTCAAGAGATGCGATACCTCATGGATATGCCCAAGGCTTCCTTAATGCATCATCCCAGAGTAATAAATACCAAAATACCCATACATCTGGCAGAAGCTTTTGGTAATACCGTAGAAAAATATCCGGAGCACATTGCCCTAATTGAAGGAGATATAACATGGACCTACAAAGCGCTAGACCATGCCTCCAGCCATCTGGCCTGGCAAATAATAGAAAAAAGGAACGATTCCTCCATTCCCGTAGCACTGGATCTTGAAAGAGGGTTTGCCAGGGTCATTGCCATCCTTGCTGTGTTAAAATCAGGATCTCCGTTTCTTCCCTTAGACCCCAATCTGCCCGAAGAGCGGAAAAGGTACCAACTGAGCGATGCAAACTGCACTTTGCTGATAAGTCAATGCAGTGCGCCTGTGACTGGCGTTGAGGTAATCCCGATGCGTTTCGACACGCAACCCATAGATCCCCCGAAAGTATCCATATCCGGAGATCAAATTGCCTACATTCTGTACACTTCCGGAACAACAGGAACCCCAAAGGGCGTCCAGGTAACCCACGCCAATGTACTTAGTCTGTTGCTTGAAGACCCCGTCATAGACATATCTCATCAAGATGTCTGGACGCTTTTCCATCAGTATTACTTTGATTTTTCGGTCTGGGAAATGTGGGGGGCATTGCTTTATGGAGGCAAACTTGTGGTGCTGTCTGATGATGAAGTAAAGGACCTCGAAACCTTTTCAGAGATCATTCACCGGCATGGGGTCACGATTTTGAATCAGACACCAATGGTTTTCTACCTTGTCAAGGATCTTTTAATCCATAAATACGAAGAAAAAGACCTGAGGCTGCGGAAAGTAATATTTGGAGGCGACAAGCTGACGCCATCATTGCTGGCTGACTTTGCGGAACAGTTTCCCTCCGTTGAGTTGATCAACATGTATGGAATCACTGAAACGACAGTACACGTGACGGCAAAGCTGCTGGATGCCGGGGCACTCGCTGAGAACGTCAGCAATATCGGACGAGCCATTCCGTCCTTGTCTGTGTATATCATCGACCAATATGGCCATTTGCTACCAAAAGGAATTCCGGGACAGATGGTTGTGGCGGGTAAAGGCGTAAGCCGTGGATATTTGAACGACGCCGACCAAACGGCCAGGAAATTTTCTACCCTGCCGTTCCTGGAAGGCACAGTAGCCTATTTTTCAGGAGACAAGGCGAGGTGGTTGCCGGGCGATGACCTTGAATACCTCGGGCGAATCGACCACCAGTTGAAGATCCGGGGCCACAGAGTTGAGGCTGCTGAAATTGAATTTGCGCTGGAAAATTCGGAATGGGTTCAAAAAACAATCGTTTTAAAGGCAAATGAAGCGGGTGATGAGCGCTTATATGGATTTGTGGAGCCGATTGATGCCATCAAATGGCACATGGAGGCACAGCGGTCATTCCCGGACCTGCAGTTGGCCAAATTGCCGAATGGGATGAATATTTTCCACTTGAATGCATCCGAAACGCGCTTCATGTACAAGGAAATCGTAGAGGATGACGGCTATCAATTAAAAAATCTCGCGCTTGGACCAGATCCGGTTATTGTGGATGCAGGTGCAAACATTGGAATGTTCACCTTATTGTCTGCCAGTATCTGGCCAACAGCAGAAATATATGCCTTTGAACCCATTCCGGCGATATTCGCCTGCCTGCAAGCCAATGTGCACCTCTTGAATGCGAAAAACATAAGGGTTTTCAATGAGGGCCTATCAGACAGGAATGAAGAATTGGTGCTTACGTATTATCCATTCAATACGGTTATGTCGGGCGCTGGAGAATATGATCGCGAAATCCTTCAATCGTACCTCAAGGAACAGCATAGATCAGATGGTGAAAATGGATATGAAGAGGTAGATCTTATTGTAGAAGAAGCACTCGAAGGCGTTCGCATAAACTGCCCCGTAACATCTGTGTCACATCTGATGGATGCACACGAACTGAAAAAAATCGACCTGCTGAAAGTGGATGTGGAAGACTGGGAGGAAAAGATCGTCAGGGGCATTGCTTCCTATCACTGGGCAAGGATTCAGAATGTAATCCTGGAAGTCCATGACAGAGATGGAAGGCTGGCATTCATCCGCGATTTCCTGACAGGTAAAGGCTTTGAAGTGAAGGTGGTGCAGACCCGGGACCTGACATCCACCGCGCTTTACAATGTGGTTGCCAGCAAAAACATGTCGGCTGGTAATGGATCGAACAAGGGATACGACCAGTTTATGGTTGGAAAACACCACCCGGAAAATATCCAGGAGCTTGTTTCGGCAATAAGGTCAACCGTTCAGCATCAGCTTCCGTCGTACATGGTTCCCGATGAAATCATTGCAGTGGAAACCCTGCCCATTACCCGAAATGGCAAGGTTGATCGAAGCAGATTGCTGGAAATGGCAAAACAGAACAGAAAAACGACTGAATCAGCAAAAATTGAACTTTCAAGACGGGGAAAAGTCGTTGTTGGAATCCTGGAAGATGTGCTGCGGAAGGAAGTTGGAGTCGGTGACAATTTTTTCCAGAGTGGAGGAAACAGCTTGAATGCAACCAAGGTCATAAACCGTGTTAAGGAGGCATTGTCCATAGACCTTAAAGTGCGTGATCTTTTCAAAAATCCCGTGGTGCATGACCTTATCAGCTATATTGACAGCCTGAATGTCTCCACGGTTCCTGGTTTGACCAAAGCCAGGCGAAAGGAATTTTATCCTGTAACCCATGCCCAGCATCAGATTCTGGCATCTGAATCCATAAAGGGAGAAGGCGCAGCCGTTTACAATATGACGGGCGGCATGAGATTGAATGGCAACCTGAAAATTGACCTTTTAGAGGATACCTTCCGCCTGATTATGGATCGCTATGAGATACTCAGGACCAGTTTTCATTTTCACGAAGGTGAATTCGTCCAAAAGATCCACCCTCAGGTGAGCGTACCTCTTCATGTCATTGAAGTCCAGCAAATTAGCGATCAGTTCTGCAAGGAGCAACTGGAAGCTTTAAACCGGATACCGTTCAGCCTCCATGAAGCTCCGTTGTTTCGGGTAGAGCTGTACGTCGGACCCCGCCAACAGTATTTTCTCGTCCTGGTCATGCATCATAGTATCTCAGATGGCTGGTCAATGACCATTCTGAACAATGAGGTAGCAAAAATATATAACAGCCTTGCGGAAAGGTCTGTTCCGGATCTGAGCCCCCTGAATTTCCAGTTTAAAGATTATGCGGATTGGCATACTGCCCTGCTTTCAAATGAAGAATGGCTGAGCAACGTGCAAGCATTCTGGAGGAATGAATTGAACAATGCGCCTAAACTAGAATTGCCCTACGACTACCAAACGAGAGGAGTGCGTTCATTTAGCGGCAAAACCATCACCGGGAATCTAAAGGGCTGGGGAAGCATTCAGCAGAGTCTCTCCAATCGCTCATTAACGGATTTTTCCTTCCTGCTGGCATCCGTCCATACTTTTTTGGCGAGGACCTGTGACCAGGACGAGCTGGTCATTGGCAGTCCTGTCGCCGGCAGGCCACTGGCCCAACTTGAAGACCAGCTGGGGTTCTTTGTCAACACCCTACCGATAAGGCTGAAAAGCAGGGAAAATATTTCTATCCTGGATTTTACGCATGCAGCCCAGCAAAAATTCACGGAATTACTGGACTATCAACTGCTGCCCTACGATCAGATCATGGAATTGGGGACAAAAACCCCGGATAACAAACCCCTGGTCAATGTACTGATGATTTATCAGAACAACGACCGCCTGAGCGCACAAATGAATGAAATTGCTGCAACCAGGGTTGAAGCCGACTTTGAAGGCTCCATCTTTGAACTGGTATTTATTTTCTCCCCCGATGGTGACGATTTAGGCCTGAAGCTTCAATATAATGACCTACTGTTCGACGCTCAAACTGCTGAAGAGATGTGCGAACTGCTACTGGGCACCCTAACTGATTTTTCCTGCGATATGGACCGCCATCTTGCCGATTTAAAAATTTAAATTATGCTGGCAATGTCATTGACAAATAAGTACCTGCTGCTGGATGATTTTTTAAAGAAAAAAGTGAATAACAGTAAAATTCATTTTGAATACTCAAGTTCCAATGGCGGGCGGGAGCAGGATCTACCCGTTTCCGAAGATTCCGAATGGCTTGAGTATACTATTCCCGGCACAAAAGAACATTACCTGATACATTCCAATAGGATTGAGCAACAAATCGGATTCTTCCAGGATTTACTGAAAAACTGTTCAGCAGAGCGTGTATTTATAAATCGCGAGATCAGTGCTTTTATCCGGTCTTCCATCCAGGTATGGGCAAACCAACGGGATATC
>CAZGOT010000132.1:4725-7927 GCA_964527495.1 uncultured Haliscomenobacter sp. | reverse complement strand
GTTCCGCTCAAGGAGCGCAAATATGGCGCTGCCACTATCTACTATGCCGAGGCGTCGTTTTTGCTTTCTTGCAGAACGGCAGTGCTTCAAAAATGTTCTGCCAATGGTGCGCCCGCATCAAAGAAATCAGGAGGAATGGGATGGGGTTTATTATTTTTTAAGGCTTCGCCTGAAATCTTTTTTTGCGTATTTTTCGGCTATTCTTGATAAATTCATCAAAACCACCTAAAATGCCTTTGCTGAAATTTTTCTTTCTGGCCATCTCCTTTTCGCTCCTGGCACCTGATGCAGTGCGTAAAAACCAGGATAAACCCAATGTAATCCTCCTCTTTATGGACGATATGGGGTATGGAGACCTGTCCTCCTATGGTGCCTTGTACGACACGCCAAACCTGGACAAGATGGCCACGGAGGGCACGCGTTTCACACAGTTCTACGCAGCACAGGCAGTCTGTTCGGCCTCTCGTGCCGCGCTGCTGACGGGGTGCTATCCCAACCGTTTGGGTATCTCTGGAGCGCTTATGCCCTGGTCTGAAACGGGAATTGCCCGGGAAGAAAAAACCCTCGGCGAAATGTTTAAAGAGTTGGGTTATCAAACTGCCCTTTTTGGCAAATGGCACCTTGGACATAAGCGGCAGTATCTGCCCCTTCAACACGGTTTCGACGAATTTATGGGCATCCCATACTCCAATGATATGTGGCCTGTGGATTATGCAGGAAAGCCAATTACTGACACTTCCGACTGGAAATCAAAATATCCGGTTTTACCGCTGATCTCCGGCAATGAAATGGTAGAAGAAATCCGCGATCTGGATGGGCAGGACAAGTTAACCAGGTTACTGACAGAAAAGGCAGTGGATTTTATCCGCCGCAATAAAAAAGATCCGTTTTTTCTCTATTTTCCGCATCCCATGGTACACGTTCCCCTGGGGGTTTCCGAAAAATTTAAGGGAAAGAGTGGCTGGAGCCTCTATGCCGATGTCGTGCAGGAAGTGGACTGGTCGGTGGGCCAAATCCTGCAAACCCTCCAGGAGCTCGACCTGGATAAAAACACCTTGGTGATTTTTACCAGCGACAATGGCCCCTGGCAGAATTTCGGCAACCATGCGGGTTCTACTGCTGGCTTGCGGGAAGGTAAAGGTACGAGCTTTGAAGGCGGGGTTAGAGTACCTTGTATTATGCGCTGGCCAGGAAAAATACCGGCAGGCAAGGTGTGCAATAAACTTTCGGCTACCCTTGACCTCTTCCCAACGCTCTCGGCAATTAGTGGTGGCAGTACATCCGCTCTGCCTATTGATGGGGTAGATTTATGGCCTTTGCTTTCGGGTAAGAGCAATATTGCACCAAGAACGCATTTCTGGTACTATTATGACCGAAACAGCCTCCAGGCTGTCCGCGACAGGCGATGGAAACTCGTTTTTCCTCATGCACACCGCTCTTATCGCCTACTCCCCGGTAACGACCGCTTTGCTGGCCCCACAGCTACGGATACCACTGGCCTTGCCTTGTACGACCTCTTTCGCGACCCCGGAGAACGGTATGACGTAAAGGATTTGTATCCCGAAGTTGTTCAGGAACTCTCGCGGATCGGCGACAAGGCAAGGGCTGAACTTGGAGACGATCTCACCCAAACCAAAGGCAAAGGATTGCGGAGCTATCTACCGTCCTTATAAGATGCAAGCAACAATTTAATCCAGCCTGCTGATATGGCCAGCATGAGGATAAGCGCAGGAAAACCTCCAAGATTGGAGGCCATTTTGATGCCGTCAATACCCGCATAAGCGACCATTACCCAGGCACATAAGCCGATTGCGGTGCCCCAGGCAATTTTTATCCAGGCAGGGGCTTCCGGGCTCTCCGGGGAAATATCTCCGGTACAAATACCGCCCATTGCAGAAGTATTGGCATCGGCACCTGCAACGAAGGATAAAAAAGCCGTGGCAAAGAAAGCGATACCGAGTGTTTTAGGCCAGGGAAACTCTCCCAGTACAGCATAAATGACATTTTCTGGTCCTTGAGACTTTAATATCCCATAAAGATCCTGGGTTCCGGCATAAAAATCGATATATAGGGCATTGCCACTAAAAACGCTCATCCAAAGTAAACCAAAGCAACCAGGTAAAAGAAGGTTATACTGAATGAACTCCCTGACAGTGTACCCCAGGGCCATTCTCCCTAGAAATACAGCAGTTATTGGCGTCCAGGCCAGCCAGTTCGCCCAGTAAAAGACAGTCCAACTGTCCGACCAGCTTTTGTCAATGCCTATTCCTAGGCTACGCGGGAGAAAGGTCCACAAATATTCGGAAAGGCCCGCTATCCCGATGGAGAAAAGGGAACGGACAGGGCCAAAGAGTAGTACAATACCCACAAGGAGGAAAAAAACCAACGTGTTGAGGTTGGAAAGGGACTTTATCCCCCGAGTCAAACCAGTTATGGAAGAAAGCACGAAGGCAATTACAATAGCCAGGATGATCCCTCCAAGCAGGATTGGCCCACCAGTTGCGCCAAAATAGCGTTCCAATCCACCTGAAATCGTGAGCGCTCCCGCTCCGAGCGATGCTGCCATTCCCGCTACCAGACTATACAGGCAAACGGCATCCACCCAATTGCCCCAACGGGCAGATTTGTTGCCTAAAATCGGATATAACATGGCTCCCAGACTGAAGGATTGCCGATGGTTGTAATACGAAAATGCAAAAGCCAGACCGGCAAGCGTGTAAATACTGTATGGCGTGAATGTCCAGTGCATAAACATGGCTGACATCGAAAAGCGCGCTGCAGCCTTGCTTCCGGGAATAAGACCACTACCTTCCGGAGGCTCGTGCAGGTGAAATAGGGGCTCCGCAGCACCCCAGAATAAAATGCCGATAGCTATCGTAGTACAAAGGACAATACTAAACCATTGGCCGCGCTTCAGTATGGGCTCTGCAGCTTCTCCGCCGATACGCAAATGTGCCAGTGGAGAAAAATATATCCAGGTGCAGAGGAGGACGAATAGAAAAGTCCCAAAAGAAAAAAACCGACCGAAATAATGCAGTATCCATTGGTTGGCACTTTTTACCAAGTCCAGAAACCCACTTGCATCAGTTAGGCTATACGCCATTGAGAGGAGTAAAAGCGAGAATGGAATAAAAAAAACTGCCTTTTTGAGTTTTCCGCTGCCCATATCTTAGTTTTGTCTGGTGAAGATCGGATTTCCTGG
>CAZGOT010000132.1:0-4625 GCA_964527495.1 uncultured Haliscomenobacter sp. | reverse complement strand
ATCGAAGTGGAAGCTGACTGGGAAAAACTGGAAAAGCTACCTGCAGACTGCCCTTTAACGATTGTAGCCAACCACCCTTATGGTGTGGTGGACGGATTAATCCTCGGGAAACTGCTCGAAAGAGTCCGGAAATCCTATTTTATCCTGGTTAACGAAGTGCTGGCCCGTGACCCACGCCTGGCAGATTTCCTCCTGCCAATTGATTTCCGACCGGGCCAGCAGGCAGTCCGCTCTAACCTCGCTACGGCACAAGCGGCCATAGAACGGATGAAGGGAGGGCAGGCCATGGGCGTATTTCCTTCTGGAGGCGTCGCAACAGCCAAATCTTTCTTTGGTCCTGCGGAAGACCTCGAATGGAAGCGCTTTCCTGCAAAAGTCATCCAGGTAAGCCAGTCCACGGTAGTACCGGTGTATTTCCATGGACAAAACAGCAGGCTTTTTCAAATGGTGAGCCAGTTTAGTATGCCGTTGCGCCTGGGGCTGCTCCTGTACGAAACAAAAAATAAGATAGGGCGCAAAATCCGGGTAGAAATCGGAACACCTATCCCGTATGCGGAAATGGCCCATCTTCGCGACCGCGATGCGCTGTTGGGTTTTTTGAGGGACCGTACGCTCGCCCTGGGGCAGCAAAAGTAGAGGACTTATTGCGCCAAAGCTATGCCCTCCATAATTTCCCAAATAGGATCGCCAGGAGGGTCTGCTACAATTTCAACAGGAACCTGCTTGACCGGATGCAAAAAGGCCAGGGAACGACAGTGCAGATATATCCCGCCGTGCGAGAAACCCTCCTTGGAGCCATACTTGACGTCTCCCAGGATCGGCCAGCCCGCACGGGAAAGTTGTACCCGGATTTGGTGGGGGCGCCCCGTGGTAGGTTGCACCTTGAGCAGGTGTTTGCCTTCGATTTCGCCGATCATTTCATAATCTAATTCTGAAAATTTCGCGTCCTTGTTGCGGTTACTCGGCATATCCAGGGCCCGCGAAATATTTTTTTCGGTATCTTTGATAATGTAGTGGGCCAGATGGCCAATTAGTGGCTCTGGCCTATTGGTCGTAACCGCCCAATAGGTTTTGAGGATCTGCCGGTTTTTGAAAAGTTCGTTCATCCGCGCCAGGGCCTTGCTCGTCCGGGCAAATATGACTACCCCGGAAACAGGCCTGTCCAGACGGTGGATTACCCCCAGGAAGACTTCTCCCGGCTTTTGATATCGCCATTTGATGTAGTCCTTTACATATTCGCTAAGCGGGCGATCTTCGGTGATATCGCCTTGAACCAGGATTCCTCTCGGTTTGTTAACAGCGATAAGATGGTTGTCCTCAAAAATAACCTGTAGTTGCCTGTTGTCCATTTTTATATTAATGTCCCGTTTTCTTCGGGGAATGAGTGGCCCACTGCAGCATCCATGCACGATTTTAGATGCACTTAACCCAATGTTTTAATTATAGCCAATACCGCAAAAGTATGAAATTAACTTTGGGATTTTCCCCTTGCCCTAACGATACCTTTATTTTCGATGCGC
Source organism: uncultured Haliscomenobacter sp. (assembly GCA_964527495.1). GTDB lineage: Bacteria > Bacteroidota > Bacteroidia > Chitinophagales > Saprospiraceae > JADJPL01. The sequence continues at coordinate 3,105 of CAZGOT010000132.1, read as the reverse complement.
TCGTGCACCAGCGGGTGGATACGGAAGGCCTGGAGTTCGAGGTGCGGCTTGCCGATGTCGAGGCACTGAATGAAGAAGCTTTGAAGGGTGCACTGGACGTGACTAAACTCAGCTATCACGCCTTTGCGTATGTGGCTGACAGTTATATGTTGCTGAATTCCGGGAGTGCGCTGGGCAATAATTGTGGTCCCCTGCTGATTGCTAAAAACGCTTTCCTTGCGGAAAAAATCCCGGGATTGCGCATCGCCATTCCCGGCAAACTGACCACAGCGAATTTTCTCCTAGGGCTCGCTTTTCCGGAGGCGAAGCATACCTTTCCCCTCCTGTTTTCTGAAATTGAAGAAGCTGTAAGGTGTGGAAAGGCAGATGCCGGACTGATTATCCACGAAAACCGCTTTACCTACGCGGAAAAGGGATTAATAAAAATAGTGGACCTGGGCGAATTTTGGGAACAAACGACCGGAATGCCCATTCCCCTTGGCGGTATTGCTATCCGAAGGAACCTTCCCCTGGATGTCCGGCTCAGGGTGGATAGGGTTCTGCGTAGAAGTGTAGCTTTTGCGCTTGAAAATCCTTCGGTTTCGAGGGAATATGTTCGCTGTCATGCCCAGGAAATGGACGAACAGGTCATGTACAGCCACATAGCCCTATATGTAAATGATTTTACAAGAGACCTTGGGCAAAAGGGGAGGGCAGCCGTAGACCTCATGTATGCAAAAGCCTGCGAAAATGGATTAATTCCCAAACTACCGGAAAATATATTTCTGGAAAGGGTAGGTTGAGCCACCAAAGCCGCAAAGAGTTGCTCCCGGGGGTCTGAAAATATACCCTGGCTGAACTATCAGGCAGGATTTGTTGTATCTTCAAAAGCATTATTTGCATAAAAAGGCTTTTCGCGCATCAGTAGGCCCAGATGTATATAAAAGCCTGCATTTTCTGAAAAGAAGCAAAACAGCATGAGCAAAAATGGACGTGTCCTGGTAGCAATGAGCGGTGGAATTGATAGTACCGTAACGGCAATGTTGTTGCATGAAGCTGGTTACCAGGTCATTGGGATAACAATGAAAACCTGGGATTATGCCAACTCCGGTGGTAATAAAAAAGAAACCGGTTGCTGTAGTCTCGATTCCATCAACGATGCCCGCCAGGTGGCGGTGGATATGGGCTTTCACCATTTCATCATTGATATCCGGGAAGAATTTGGGGACTATGTGATTGATAATTTCGTTGAGGAGTATCTCGCAGGACGCACCCCTAACCCTTGCGTTCTATGCAACACCCATATCAAATGGAACGCACTGTTGAAGCGGGCGGATGCGCTGGATTGTGAATTTATCGCTACCGGCCACTATGCAAAAATCGAAAGCGAAAACGACAGATATTTCATCCGACGGTCGGCTGACCGGCAAAAGGACCAGTCGTATGTGCTTTGGGGACTTTCCCAGGAAGCACTTCACCGGAGCCGTTTTCCTTTGGGGGATATGACCAAGCCGGAAGTGCGCAATATCGCCTTTGAAGCAGGATATACTGCCCTTTCCAAAAAAGCTGAGAGCTACGAAATATGCTTTGTCCCCGATAATGACTATCGTGGTTTTTTGAAAAGGAAAGTGCAGGGGCTCGAAGAAAAGGTACAGGGAGGGTTCTTTGTTAATGCCCAGGGAGAAGTGCTGGGTCGCCACCAGGGCTATCCTTTCTTTACCGTAGGCCAGCGCAAAGGTCTGGGCATGGCATTCGGAACACCCATGTTCGTCACTGAAATTATTCCCGAGACCAATACCGTCGTACTCGGTCCCTTGACAGAATTGGTGCGCAACGGCATGCAGGTATATCAACTGAATATGCAGAAATATGCGGAATTTGGCGAGGGTATGGAGTTGGCTACTAAAATCCGCTATAAGAGTGAACCGGCGATGAGCTGGGTCAGTCCTGCAGGGCAGGGGCGGGTTGCGGTGGAATTTCATGCCAACGTCAGCGGTGTCGCACCAGGGCAATCTGCCGTATTTTATGAAGGGGATGACGTGGTCGGGGGCGGGATTATTTACGGGAACCTGCCTAGTTTCCCTATAGAAGAAAATGCTTGATCATGCAGGAAAATACCCTAATCCCGATTGGCAAGACAGGTAAGACCCATGGGGTCACAGGCGCTTTGAAAATATTCGTAGATGACCGCTATCTGGAAGATTTTCTGCTTGCTGAACTTGTCTTTGTCGAAACAGAAGGAAAACAGGTGCCGTTTTTTATCGAGGATATTTTTGAAGCCAATGACCTCCTGGTCAAATTTGAGGATTTGGACAGTCCGGAACAAGCTAATCGCTATAGTGGAAAACCTGTTTTTATGCGATTGAGCGATCTGCGTACAAATGCCAGTGACGAAGAAGAGCCAGGGGATCAATACGAACGCTATCTGGGCTATATGCTTTGTGATGTCCGCTCCGGCCCAATTGCACCAATAGAGGAAGTAATGGAGTTGCCACAGCAGTACCTCGCTGCTTTGCAATACCAGGGCCGCCCCATCCTCATCCCCCTGCATCCCTCCCTGATAAAACGGGTAGATAAGGAAAAGCGGGAAATCTGGATGGATTTGCCGGAAGGCATTGTGGGTATCTGATTTCCCTGAAAGGCGTGTCGCCTGTTAGATAAAAAAATGCAATCAGGCGTTTTTTTTGAAAAATCCTGTATATTTGCACGCCTGAAATGAAGGTCTCGTAGTACAATGGATAGTACGTGGGTCTCCGGAACCCAAGATACAGGTTCGATTCCTGTCGAGACCACTCCTAAACATACGCAAATAATTCATTTACAAGCAATTGAACTTGTGTTTGAATTAAGCGGGATGAAATTTTGGAGTATTATTCCCATCTCTTACTATTTCTCTCCTCAACCAGCCTTTCTAATAAATAGCTTTTCTTCCTGGAGCAGGATTTACTGAAGCAAAATTTATCTACTGACGTTCTCAAGATCGTTTCTTCTACCTCCTTTGAAAATTTTGGGAATATTTATAGTTTTATCCAACCTTTTAGGTGTGGTTCTCCACTCACTGAACGGCATCAGAAAAATGCTGTGGCTGTAGTGAGAGGAAATAGACGGAAAAAGTTAGAGAAAAGC
>CAZGOT010000131.1:0-8057 GCA_964527495.1 uncultured Haliscomenobacter sp. | reverse complement strand
AAACAGACGTCATTTTCATTGATTTTGCGAAGCAAAATCAATGAAAATGACGTCTATTTAAAATTTTATTTCGCCGCCGAAGGCGGCGGAATACTTTTTACACAACCCCGCTACATTAACCCTGTATAGTAAACAACAAATGAAGAAAAAATCCCTTTTTTCTATCAAAAGAAAATCCCCTGCCAGAGTTAATAAAAAATACCCTTCTGATTTAGGTTTAAGATAGGTTTTTTTGGAATCTTGTACAACATTTTCACCCAAAACCCTGCGAACCTAAAAAACATGCCGACATGGATACTAAGAAGACAGGTCTTTTCCTTGGGCCGCTGTTATTTTTCCTCTTTCTGGTAATCCCCCACCCATCTGCCATTAGTCCGGAAGGCTGGAAAGTCATTGGCCTTGCCATATTCATGCTGACCTGGTGGATTTCCGAAGCCGTCCCTATTGCAGTCACCTCACTGTTGCCCATGCTCCTGTTGCCGATGATGGGTGTACAAAAGCTGGCTGATGCGGCGGCCCCCTATTCTAACCCTGTCGTTTATCTTTTTATGGGAGGCTTCGTAATAGCCCTGGCCATGGAACGCTGGAACCTACACCGCCGTATTGCCCTGAACATCGTGCGGATGACCGGTACTAATGCGGATGGTATCCTGCTCGGTTTTTATTTATCCACCGCTTTGATCAGCATGTGGATTAGCAACACTGCCACAGCCATCATGATGCTGCCCATTGCCCTTTCAGTTATTGACTTGCTGCAACGCAAGGTCAAATCACATCAAACAGCAGGTATGCAGCGTTTTAGCATCGCCATGATGCTTGGCATTGCCTATGCCTCCAGCATTGGAGGAATGGCTACGATCATCGGAACCCCGCCCAACGTCGTTTTTGCCGGCTATATGCAGGAGGCCCATGGCATTGAAGTCTCCTTTGCAGAATGGTTTATCATAGGATTCCCTTTTGCCCTTATTCTCCTCATCATAGCTTACCTGGTATTAGTAAAGATCATGTACCCCAATCAACTCGGAAAATTCAGCGGTGCACAGGAACTCATTCAGGAGGAGATTGCCGAGCTTGGGCCGGTGAGCGCAGGAGAGCGTCGGACTTTGTATGTTTTCATCGGAGCCGCATTTTGCTGGATTTTCCAGGCTCAGATCAACAGTTTTTTCCCCTTCCTGAAACTATCGGATACTGCAGTTGCCCTTCTTGCAGCGATTAGCCTCTTTATTTTACCCTCTGATTGGAAGCAAGGCCGCACAATACTGGAGTGGAGCCACACTGAAAAACTTCCCTGGGGGATCCTCCTCCTTTTCGGCGGAGGGCTAAGCCTTGCCGATTCCCTTGCCACAACGGGTATTATTGACCTGATTGGCAACCAATTCAAAGACCTACCCGCTGTATCCTGGGTAGTCATTCTCGGGCTTTCTACCGTCAGCCTTTTTCTAACGGAGGTCATGTCGAATGTCGCTCTTGTAACGATTTTCCTGCCGGTCGTCGGTGCTATTGCGGTGGGTATGGGCATACCGCCGGAAGAAATGTGCATCCCCGTTACCCTTGCGGCCAGTGGGGCGTTCATGCTCCCCATGTCCACCCCCCCCAATGCGATTGTTTTCGCCAGCGGCCATATCCGGATCGCTCAAATGGTACGCGCCGGATTTGTCATGAATGTTATTTCAGTGCTGTTGATTACCTTGTTTGTAAAAACGTTATTACCATATTTGTACAACTCCTCGGTGCTTTAGTAGCAGCACTGCCTTCGGCAGCGAAAGAAAGTTTTGAATAGAGGATGTGTGAAAAGGCCAGTGGCTGTCATTTGGCGGCTGACGCCGCCAAGTAATATTTAAAACTTTCTTTCGCCGCCGCAGGCGGCGGAATACATTTTACACAGCCCCCAAAGGCCTGATGAGACAGCCTCAGAATATTTTATTATCTTAGGTGAACCAATAAGATTATATACCCAAACAAACACCAGATATTTTGCAACTCAACGAACACATCCAGCAGCTTGCCCACAAACAGCATAGGCACATTGTCGGCTTACGCAGGCATTTGCACCGTTACCCAGAGCTTTCCTTCCAGGAGGAAAAAACCGCACGCTTCGTACAGGAGGAACTCGACCGACTAGGTATCCCCTTCCAAAGTGGGGTAGCTGGGACTGGGGTAGTGGCGTATATTAGCGGAAATGCGCCAGGAAGCCGAACTATAGCCCTCCGGGCCGATATGGACGCCCTTCCCATCCAGGAGGCAAATGATCCCCCCTACAAATCGGCACATCCTGGCATCATGCATGCCTGCGGGCATGATGTCCATACAGCATCCCTGCTGGGCACTGCTGCTATTTTGCAGGCCATCCGCCACGAATTTTCCGGAACAGTAAAACTCCTTTTCCAGCCTGGCGAGGAATGCGTACCGGGTGGCGCCTCCATTATGATTGCAGAGGGCGTACTTGAAAATCCAGCTCCGACCCTGATATTTGGCCAACATGTCCATCCACCTTTGGAAGCCGGAAAAGTAGGTTTTTGCCAGGGCAAGTATATGGCTTCTTCCGATGAACTCTACCTCACGGTATTTGGCAAGGGCGGGCACGGGGCACTTCCTGATGAATGCGTGGACCCCATTGCCATCGCTGCCCAGATTATCAGCGCATTACAACAACTCGTGAGCCGGATGAACAATCCCCGTACTCCTTCAGTCCTTACCTTCGGCAAAATCAACTCCCGCGGTGGCGCCACCAATATTATTCCTGAAGCAGTGGATTTGGAAGGTACTTTTCGCACCCTGGACGAAAATTGGCGCTACCACGCACTTGAGCGGCTGGAAAAAATGGCTAAAGGTATTGCCGAGGGCATGGGGGGTCATTGCCATTTAAACGTTGCACACGGGTACCCTACGCTATATAATCATGAAATCCTCACGGCAGAAGCCGAAAAAAATGCAAAAGCTTATCTGGGGGAAGCAAACGTAGTCACCTTACCCCAGCGCATGTCCTCCGAAGATTTTGCCTTTTACTCCCAGCACATCCCGGCTTGTTTTTACCGCCTCGGTACTGGCAATACCGTCAGAGGTATCCGCCACCCCGTGCACTCTGCGCATTTCGATATTGACGAAGCTGCACTTGAAACCGCTACTGGCCTTATGGCCTGGCTCGCTATTTGCAGCCTGAATTAAACCGGTGGCTCTTCCTGACCAGCGCTAAAAACAGACAGCGGCATAATTTGCCCTCCAGGCGGTTTGGCAAGAAAATATTAAAAATTTTTGCTATTTTTGGCATCCCCTCCCACACTTCAGAAAACCCAAGACTATGGCAAAAATTTTAATCGTTGACGACGAAGCAAGTATCCGCCGGGCCTTGCGCAATATCCTTGAGCTGGAGCGCTTTGAAGTGGACGAGGCGGTAAATGGTGTGGATTGCCTGGCAAGAATCAAACAGCATGCCTATGATGTAGTTCTGCTCGACATCAAAATGCCAGAGTTGGACGGCATGGATGCCCTGGAGAAAATCCAGGAAATCCGTCCTGGCACCCCTGTTGTGATGCTTTCTGGCCATGCCACCATAGATACTGCTGTAGAATCTGTCAAGCGGGGTGCATTTGATTTCATTAGCAAGCCCCCAGACCTGAACCGTCTGTTGATTACCCTGCGCAACGCAATGGACAAATCCAGCCTGATTCAGGAAACGCGCCACCTCAAACGCAAGGTGGCCAAAGCTGGTCTACAGGAAATAATTGGTGAATCCCCCGCTATCCATCGCCTTAAAGAAACCATTCAGCGGGTCGGACCCACTGATGCCCGAGTCCTGATTACCGGTCCCAACGGAGCGGGTAAAGAACTCGTTGCCAGATGGTTACACGAGTATAGTACAAGGGCAAGCCAGCCCCTGGTGGAAGTCAACTGTGCGGCGATACCCTCCGAATTGATAGAAAGTGAATTATTTGGCCACGAAAAAGGCGCTTTCACCTCGGCAGTCCGACAGCATATCGGCAAATTTGAACAAGCTCATGGTGGCACCCTGTTCCTGGATGAAATCGGGGATATGAGCCTCCCTGCTCAGGCTAAGGTCCTCCGCGCGTTGCAGGAAAACCGAATTGCCCGGGTTGGTGGGGACAAAGATATTCGGGTGGATGTGCGCGTACTCGCTGCCACCAACAAAGACCTGCGCAGGGAGATTGCCCTGGGAAAGTTCCGCGAAGACCTCTACCACCGCCTGGCTGTAATCGTCATAGAGACCCCGGCCCTAAACCAGCGGCCATCCGACATCCCTCTCCTCACCCGCCATTTCCTGCAAATCGTTTGCCAGGAATACGGTATGCCTGTCAAAGATATTGACCCTGCTGCAATGGAACAGCTACAAAATTATTCCTGGAGCGGAAATATCCGCGAACTGCGGAATGTGGTGGAGCGCCTCGTTATCCTGGGTGGAAAAAATATCAGCGAGGACGATGTACTGCAGTATGCCCTGCCCTCGCGTGCGAGCGCACCCAACGCACTGTACGAGCTTTTTGCCCGCTTCCCTTCCATACACGAAGTGGACGCCTTCGTCCACGAAGCCTACCGCAGCTTTCATGAGGAGCGGAATCCATAGCGACTTTTTCCGCTGGTTTTTTTCTCATCAGAGGGAATAGGCCTATCTTTCCATCTCCCCAGGAAACCATAAATACCGCAGCTTGTTAGTACAGGAAAATAGTAAAAGAGAACATATGGCAGAGGACAACCTACAACAGGAGGCAAAAATGCCTAAAAAAGAATGGACAGGAGGAGTGAAAGCAGAAAACTCCTGGACCATGTTCAAAGTCATTTCCGAATTTGTGGAAGGCTTCGAAACCATGTACAAAATCGGACCCTGCGTGTCCATCTTTGGATCAGCGCGCACCAAGCCCGATCATCCAAATTACAAATTAGCGGCACAGATTGCCCATTTGCTCACGGAGGAAGGCTACGGCATCATTACCGGAGGCGGCCCTGGTATTATGGAGGCAGGTAATAAAGGCGCCTACCTGTATGGAGGTCGCTCCGTAGGGCTGAACATTGACCTGCCCTTTGAGCAAATTTCGAATCCTTTCATTGACCATGATAAAAACCTGAATTTTCGCTATTTCTTTGTGCGTAAGGTTATGTTTGTCAAGTACGCACAGGCTTTCGTTGTGCTACCAGGAGGATTTGGCACCCTCGATGAGCTGTTTGAAGTTCTTACCCTTATACAAACCAACAAAATCAGCTATTTTCCAGTGATTCTGGTAGGTAGCAGCTTCTGGAGCGGCCTCAAACAATGGCTCAAAGAGGTGGTGCTGGAGCAGGAGCACAACATCAGTGCTAAGGACTTGGATCTCATGCCTATTGTGGACGAGCCTCAGGAAGTCGTGCAGATTATCACCGATTATTACCGCAAAAGCGGTAAATTGGAACCCAATTACCAACTTTGAAATGTCGTACCAAAAGTCATTTTTGAGATAAATTCCATCCACTTGGTTAAAGAAAATATAAATTCCGGTATGCCAAAGCAACCTATGAAAAGATTAGACGTTCTTAAAAAGCAGGCAAGCTAACTTCCTAATTTTTTTGTATTATGGTTGCTACAAATAAAAAAATCCCCACGACCGACTTAATCATCGAAATGATTTCCTGGTCTTTGCACATCCCTGTTTCCCGCATTAATCCCAATACGGACCTGATTGACGATTTGCACCTGGACCAGATGGATCGGGATTTATTGATTGCCGATCTGGAAAACAGACTGGGCATCTTCCTCAGCCAGGAAGAGGTCGCCAGTATCGAAACGGTGCGGGACGCCAGTCGTTTTTTACAAAAAAAAGCTGCTTAAGCCTTAAGCTTCCTTATGCCCGATTTTGTACACCTACATTGCCACACCCAATTCTCCTTGCTCGACGGCGCTTCCAACATCGGCGACATGATGGACAAGGCTGTTCGGGATGGACAGAAAGGGGTTGCCCTTACGGATCATGGCAATATGTTCGGCGCCTTCAAATTTGTTGCAGAGGCTAAAAAACGGCAACTCAAGGCAGTAATCGGGTGTGAGTTTTATCTGGTTCAAGACCGGCACCGCAAAGTGTTTTCCAGAGCAAAAGGCGAGCAGGATCAACGCTTTCACCAGCTTTTACTTGCCAAGAACCGGGAAGGCTACGAAAACCTGTCCAAACTTTGTTCCTTGGGCTACATCGAAGGCTTGTACAGCAAATTCCCCCGTATTGACAAAGAGCTCATCCAAAAATACCACAAAGGCCTGGTTGCTACCAGTTGTTGTATCGGTGCCGAAATCCCACAAGCCATCCTACAAGGCAAAACTGAAGAAGCAGAAGCCCTTTTGCGCTGGTGGGTCGACCTTTTGGGGGAAGACTTTTATATCGAGCTTCAGCGGCACCGGGGCATGGAGAATATTAATGATACGGGAAAAAGCCAGGAAGATGTCAACCAGGAATTACTCCGCCTGGCCAAAAAGTATAGCCTCAAAGTCATCTGCACCAATGATTCCCATTATGTAGAAGAGGAGGATGCCCATCCGCACGACATCCTGTTGTGTATCAATACTGGTGCCCACCTGGAAGATACCGGCCGGTTCCGTTTTCCCAGTTCGGATTTTTATTTCAAGACCCGGGAGCAGATGGGCCTGCTGTTTCATGATGTGCCCCAGGCTCTGGATCATACGCTGGAAATACTGGACAAGATCGAACCCCTCGACCTTGCCCGCGACGTGCTTCTCCCGGCATTCCCTCTCCCTCCTGGTTTCTCTTCCCAGGACGAATACCTCCGGCACCTTACTTTTGAAGGAGCCAGAAGACGGTATGGGTCTATTGAACCATCCGTAGAGGAACGCCTCAACTTTGAACTCGAAGTTATCCGTCAGTCCGGCTATCCGGGATACTTCCTTATTGTACAGGATTTTACCACTACTGCCCGGCAAATGGGCGTTTCCGTTGGACCGGGGCGCGGATCGGCAGCAGGCTCTGCAGTAGCTTATTGCATAGGGATTACCAACGTAGACCCCATCAAGTATGATCTCCTCTTTGAGCGTTTCCTCAACCCCGAGCGGGTGTCCATGCCCGATATTGATATTGACTTCGACGATGAAGGACGGGACAAAGTCATAGATTATGTCCTGCAGAAATACGGGCGCGACCAGGTAGCCCAAATTGTCACTTATGGTACTATGGCCGCCCGTTCCTCAATTCGGGATGTAGGCCGTGTCATGAATATCCCTTTACCTGAAGTAGATAAAATCGCCAAAGCCTTCCCCAGCCACCTGAAAGCTACCCTGGATAAGGTCCTGGCAAAAGGAGATGTGGAGGCCAAACTCAAAGCTGAGCTCAATGGCGACGAACTCGAAAAAGCCTATCAATTCCGGCAACTCGCGGAAAATAACGACACCATCGGCCAAATGATTCAAACGGCCCGCCGCCTCGAAGGCTCGGTGCGCAATACCGGCATCCATGCCTGCGGGGTCGTCATTACCCCCGAAGAAGTTGCCCGCTATGTACCTGTGAAGGTAGATAAAGAATCGGATATGCTGGTCACCCAGTTCGACAACAGCGTTGCAGAAGCCGCAGGATTACTCAAAATGGACTTCCTCGGCCTCAAAACGCTCACTATCGTCAAGGATGCCATCCGTATGATCCGAGAAAACCAGGGTATCGCTCTCGACATAGACGCTATACCGCTCGATGATGCCCAGACCTACCAGCTATTCCAGCGCGGAGAAACCGTTGGCATTTTCCAGTATGAAAGTCCGGGAATGCAAAAAAACCTCCGAGAGCTTGTACCAACCACATTTGAAGACCTCATCGCCATGAACGCCCTCTACCGCCCGGGGCCCATGGATTATATACCCAACTTCATCGCCAGAAAGCATGGTCGCGAATCTATTACCTTTGACCTGCCGGAAATGGAGGAATATCTCCGCGATACCTATGGCGTAACTGTCTATCAGGAACAGGTGATGCTGCTTTCACAAAAAATCGCAGGATTTACCAAGGGTCAGGCAGATAAGCTCCGCAAGGCCATGGGGAAAAAGATTAAGGCCGAACTGGACGCGATGTTCCCCAAATTTC
>CAZGOT010000130.1:0-8230 GCA_964527495.1 uncultured Haliscomenobacter sp. | reverse complement strand
CCATGCTGCCTGGTTTGTGCGCAGGATATTGCCTTTAGCTTTGATCTCTTCGGCTTCCGGCAAATGAATAAAATAATCCGCCTCCCCCGTGCGCGGGTTGCGCACTGCAATTTGTTTATTCAGGGACATGTCAGGTAGTTTTTATAAACACAGGCTAAAAAGCAGGATAAATCGGATTGGATTGTCGGGTTGAAAGGGCTTAAGCAGGCAAAATGCGCCCTTCCCCCTGCATCCTGGCAATAGTGGACTGAAGGGTTTGGATAAAATGCGCACGTGCCGGGGACTTTCCCATGAGATTGTTTGCGGGATAAGCGATATGCCCTGCATAGCTTTCGGCAAACAATTCATTGCGCTGCCTGGCCAGGTAGTTGGCCATACCCGGGCGAAGGCGCGCTGCCCGCAGTGCCTCGAGGTCGAGCGTGGCATTGGCAACCATACTTTCCCCGGGACCGGCCTCCGCAAGGATATGCCCTTCAAAATGGACAATTTTGGAACCACTGTCGGTCGAGGCCATGGGAATATCGGTCCCGCTGATCCCTGCAGAGTTGGCAGATACCGTGTAGGCCATATTTTCGATTGAACGGGCCAGTTTAGCGATATTTTTCTGGGTCACGAGGGGGCTTCCGGCTTCTGAACTGGAGTGCAGGAATACTTCTGCTCCCCGCATCATCAGGCAACGGGCAATTTCGGGGTAAAGGATTTCCTCGGAGGCTATACAGGCGAGCCGGCCAATTTCAGTTTCTGCAACTGGAAAAACACCCTCCAAACCATATATCCGAAGGTATTCGTCCCAAACGTCGTGAGGGGTAGGTGCAAACATGGAGTTAAGCCGCCTGTAGCGAAGGAGGACTTCTCCATTCGGACCGACAACAAAAGAAGTCTGGAAATAAAGCTCAGGAAAATGTGGATCCAACTCGTAGGCATTACCACTGAGGAAAAGGTTATTTGCACAAGCTATATCGCCTAGTGCCTGATAAAGGGTATCGCCGGCTTCCAGACAAGCTTTATCCTGCCATTCCGGGATACTTTCGCCCATTGGAAATCCGCTTAGGAAATATTCCGGCAATACAACAAGCCTGGTATCCTGCCCAATAAAGGATTTGGAAGCGCGGATTTGCCGCCCAATGCGCGCACAGGTAGCCAACATGCGCTCAACCGCCGCTGACCGTGAAACGCAGCCGTTGACGGCATCACAGGTTACTTGAAGGGCAAGGGCTTTATAACGCATCAGGAAAGGTTATTCGGTTTCAAGGGTTTCAGAAAGGCTCTTAAACTGCAGGTATTCGTCCAGTTGCTCGAGGACCTGTTCTGTAAAAAGGAGAAATTGTTCCTTCTCTTGCTCGGTGAGCTGGGAAAAAAGCAATTCGTTCAGAGATCTGCGTTCCGGTTGTAAACAGCTAACTAACTCTGCCCCACGTGCACTGAGGCCAAGGCGCTTGCGGCGGCGGTCTTCCTCGTCCTCAATTTGTACAATAAGCCCTTTTTCCAAAAGGATATTTAGAATGTTGGAGACGTTGGGCCTCGAAGAATCAAGCGATTCTGCCAGCTCGGAGGCCATGAGCGCTTGTGTCTGCGGGTTTTTCTGCAGGTAGGGGATGTTGGGATCGTTGGCCAGGTGCAAGAGGACGAGCCATTGTTGGGTTGAGATACCCAGCTCCTGACTAATTATGTCCCTCCGCTTTTTCAAGCGGTCGCCCAGGGTGATGAGCGTCAGGATGAGGGTTTCTTCCAGACGCTTTTCGATATGCACCTGATGTGCCGCTGGCTGCCCGTTGATTTTCATCGTGCGGTTCATACTGCTTCTTTATGCGTATTCTTTGCTGGGCTTTTTAAAAATGGAACACTGATAGCCGCACAAATGCTGATGAGAACAAGGATCTGAAGGCCCTGCCCATAACTGCCATTTGCCGCGCGCAACTGCCCCAGTACCAGAATGCCCATAACTCCCGAGAGGGTATCCACCATGGTCACCAGGCCGAGGATCTTTCCATAAGAGCGACCAGCATAAAATTCTGCTACTAACAATTGAATCATGGTGAATGTTCCACTGAAACCGATACCAAATACAATAGCATATATCCATACCGTCCCGGGAAAATCTTCAAGCCTGCTAAGGATAAAGGCACCAAGGGCCAGATTGAGGGTCGCCACAAGCATGATAGCCTTTTTGGGGTAATGGTCTCCCAACTTGCCGAATAAGAGCTTTCCCAGGATACTGCTGAAAAAAAATGCGCTTAACACACCCGCTGAGGCCGGCAGCTTATCTCCAATATCCTTGAAAAACAATGCCTGATGCTGTATAACCCCTACAATGCAAAACCACATGCCACCTGTGACGAGCGTCAGCAGGTAAAAGGAAGGGCTTCGCAGTGCTTCTCTCAGCAAGGGCCCTTCAACTGCAGGCTGCCCGGAGGCTTCCTGTATTCCTTCGCGGGCAGTCTCCCCATCTATGCCAATTCCAAATTCGGAAGGGTGGTTGCGGATTAAAAATGCCAGAGCCCCCAGCATACAGGCACCGGCTACAATCCCGAGCACCAGTAGGGCCCCGCGCCAGCCATAAGTCGCAATACCCCAGGCAGCGATTGGATTGAATATGGTGCCGCCAAAACTGGAACCTACCAGCAATATACCCACTGCAATGCCCCGGTAGCGCAAAAACCAACGGGTTAATAAATACATGCTAGGGATAATGCCGCCCATGACGATGCCCATGGAGAACAGAAAATACACGCCCGTCATTTGTCCAAGGTTCTGGATAAAGGCAAAACCGAAAAAAGCAGCAACCATCAAAAGGATACCCACCAGCATCACCCGGCGCGGATTGCCCCGGTCGAGCAAAATACCAATGAAAGGAGAGAGCAGAGCCACGCAAAAAAACAACAGTTGCGCCGGACGGGTCACCTCGGCCTGATTCCACCCAAATTCCCCAATAAGCTCAGGATAAAAAATGGGCAGCGTGTTCAAAATAACCCCGTTGCTGATGACATAGCAAATAAATAAACCAGCCAGCATCAGCCAGGCAAAATATTTTTTTTCCATAAGTTGAAAGGGAGTTTCAAATTTTTGGCATTTTCGCTTTCTAATAAAACCTGCTGCCCACAATCGGCTTAGGTTGCAAAAAAAATATTTCTGCGCTCCTGTTGAAAAATATATAGCTCAAACGCATTCTAAAAACCGATTTTTGCATAGCATAAATGGTTTTGAGATGTATTCAGCAGAATATGCCGTGCCAAGAGCAGCGATTTGACTTCTTGCACAACCATGCTCAGGCAAAAAACCTGGTCAAAGCAAACTTGTCCTAGCAGCAGTACGGTTAAAGGTATAAAAGTTAATTGAATTAATCATTTTATTGGAAAATTATTTTTTACCATGCAAATATCCTGGAAAGGGGTTTACCCTGCCGTTACAACCAAATTCAAGGAAAATGGGGCGTTGGACATCCCGGAATTCCTGCGCAATGTACAAGCTCAAATTGATGCCGGCGTTGACGGGATCATCATAGGGGGTTCCCTGGGGGAGAGCAGTACGATTACCCATGAGGAGCGGCTCGAGTTGCTCGGAGCAGTGCTTGCCCATACCGCTCATCGTCCGCTTCCGGTCCTTATGAATATTGCGGAGGGTTCGACCAGCACTGCCATCCGCCTGGCCGGTATGGCCCGGGCCGCCGGTGCCCACGGCCTTATGCTGCTTCCACCCATGATGTACCGTACGACCCCTGTCGAAACGGCGCACTTTTTTAAATCCGTAGCAGCCTCTACCGATCTGCCGATCTTGCTCTACAATAACCCCGTGGACTACAAGACCGAGATTACCATTCCCATGTTCGAGGATTTTCTGGAGCATGAAAATATCCAGGCCGTAAAGGAAAGTACCCGGGATATTTCCAACGTGACCCGTATGCGCACCGCTTATGGAGAGCGTTTCCGCATCCTCTGCGGGGTGGATACCCTTGCAATGGAAGAGCTGGTGATGGGAGCCGATGGATGGGTGGCAGGCCTGGTGAATGCTTTCCCTGCTGAAACGGTTGCCATTTACCGCCTGGTCAAGGCGGGGCGTAAGGAAGAAGCCCTGGAAATCTATCGCTGGTTCCTGCCATTGCTGGAACTGGACATTTCCCCCCAGCTCGTTCAGAATATTAAACTGGCTGAAGTATTCACTGGCCTTGGTACGGAATTCGTCCGAGCGCCGCGACGCCCACTCGAGGGTGTTGAGCGGGAAAGGGTGGTGGCATTACTGGAAAGTCACCTGGCAAAGCGCCCAGCACTTCCCGATTACCTGCATATCCAAATCAACGATTGATATGATTCCTACCGCTAATAGAATCGGATATGGGCAATCCGCTCTGGGAAAGGCGTTTTTGCAATCCTGCAATCCTGCCACCCAACAGCTACTACCAGAACAGTTCCCGATAGCTACACTGGAAGAAATCCAAATGTCCACGGAAAAGGCTGCATTGGCCTCGCGGGTCTATGGAAAAACAAGCCCTTCGGCCAGGGCTGCCTTTCTGCGCGCTATTGCTTCTGAAATGGAGGCCCAGGGCAGCACGCTCATTGAAAGAGCCATGCAGGAAAGTGGGCTGCCAGAAGCCCGCCTCCTCGGTGAGCGCGGCCGTACCTGTGGCCAACTGCGGCTTTTCGCAGATTTTTTGGAAGAGGGGAGCTGGGTCCATGCAATAATCGAAACGGCGCTGCCAGACCGGCAACCACTTCCGAGACCGGATATCCGATGTATGCTGCAGCCAATGGGTCCGGTGGCCGTTTTTTCTGCGAGCAATTTCCCACTGGCTTTCTCCACCGCCGGAGGGGATACAGCCTCCGCACTTGCTGCTGGTTGCCCGGTAATCGTCAAGGCCCACCCTTCCCATCTTGGGACGAATGCGCTCGTTGCACAGGCAATTCTGCAGGCCGCTCAAAATTGTGGTATGCCAGATGGCGTTTTTTCCTCGCTTCAGGATGCAGGAGGGGAAGGAGCCCGTACCCTTGTCCAGGATCCTGCGATTAAAGCGGTGGCTTTTACAGGTTCCCAACGGGGGGGTATGGCACTTTTTCATGCAGCCCAAAGCCGTAAAGACCCTGTTCCGGTTTTTGCAGAGATGGGTAGCACCAATCCCATTTTCCTTTTGCCGGAAACAGTCAGGCAAAAGGGCGGAGAATTAGCCGCTGCCATTGCAGGATCCGTAACCCTCGGGGCCGGCCAATTCTGCACGAATCCGGGTATTATTGTATTGCTGAACGATGCTTCCGGTACGGCTTTTATCCGCAGTCTGGCGGATGCTATGGCGCAGGTTGTACCGGCTACCATGCTCAATCAGGGTATTTTTGAGCATTACGAACAGGGTAAAAAGACCCTTTTTGCTGTAGATGGGGTGGTACAGGAATTTTCTTCAACCCAGTCGGAGTTTGGAGCCTGGAAGGGGATACCTGCTCTTTATTCCGTTTCTGCACCGCAGTTTCTTGAACACCCAGTTTTGCAGGAAGAGGTTTTTGGTCCGGCCACCCTGGCCGTTCTATGCACCGGCAGGAAGGAAATGGAGGCAGTAGCGGAATGTTTGCAGGGTCAACTAACTGCTACGGTAATGGGCGAAGCTCAGGAGATAGGGGAGTGGGCAGCCCTCGCCGGAATTTTGCAGGAAAAAGCGGGCCGCCTGCTTTTCAATGGCGTACCTACAGGGGTGGAAGTTGGTCATGCGATGCAACACGGAGGACCTTTTCCAGCTACTACGGATTCGCGTTTTACTTCGGTTGGCACCCAGGCTGTTCGCCGTTTTGTCAGGCCGGTAGCTTTCCAGAATTGTCCGCAGGATTTATTGCCAGAAGCACTGCGCGATGGCAATCCTAGTGGGATTTTCCGATGGTATAATGGTAAATGGGGGAAAGAATGAAAAAATCGTTTTTCTGTATTGATGCGCATACCTGCGGCAACCCAGTACGCCTGGTGGCAGGAGGTGGCCCTTTGTTGAAAGGCTCCAGTATGATGGAGCGACGCCTGCATTTTCTGGAGGAATATGATTGGATCCGAAAGGGGCTTATGTTTGAACCCCGTGGACACGATATGATGTCAGGGAGCATCCTGTACCCGCCGGTGGACCCGCAGAACGATATTGGCGTTCTATTTATCGAAACGAGCGGCTGTTTGCCTATGTGTGGACATGGCACTATCGGCACGGTCACGATCGCCCTGGAAGAAGGACTGGTCATCCCCAAAATACCCGGCAAACTGCGACTGGAGACCCCGGCAGGACTTGTACTGGTGGAATATGCCCAGGAAAATGGGAAAGTCCAGTGGGTACGGCTGACTAATATCCCCTCTTTTCTTTATCGCAGCAATCTGGAAGTAGAATGCCCCGATCTGGGAACCCTGACCGTGGATGTGGCTTATGGGGGAAATTTCTATGCCATCGTTGACCCACAGCGCTATTTTACTGGTATTGAGCACTATACCGCTGCAGATTTAATCCGCTGGAGCCCGGTAATACGCCAGCGCCTCAACGAGCAGTACACTTTCCAGCATCCCGAAAACCCGGATATCCGGGGGCTGAGTCATGTTCTTTGGACAGGAACTCCCCTTTCCCCCGATGCCGACGCCCGGAATGCCGTGTTCTACGGAGACAAAGCCATTGACCGATCCCCTTGTGGTACAGGTACTTCTGCCCGGATGGCTCAATGGGCTGCCAGAGGCATCCTGGATCTTGGGGATACGTTCGTCCACGAAAGCTATATCGGAAGCCAGTTTATTGGGCGGGTTGAGGCAAAAACGCATTGCGGAGGCTACGAGGCGATCGTCCCTTCGATCCAGGGCTGGGCAAAAATCACCGGATACAATACGATTTTTATTGATCCGGAGGACGACCCATACGCCTACGGCTTCCAGGTCATTTGACAGTATCAATACCTTCAGCAAAGCGCTCGCCCCATCCCCGGGGGTCGTGCTTCCAATCGGCGAGCAGGGCATTTTCTGCAGCAGAGAGGTAACCCATGTCCACCGCCTTCGTCAGTAAGGCATCGTAGTTGCTTAACGTAGCAAGAGGGCATTCTGCTGCTGTAAATGCATGTGCAGTTTCGGGGAATCCATAGTTGAAAATGGCGAGTACACCGCTGATTGTTGACCCTGCCTCGCGCAGCGCCTCCACCACCTTCAGGCTACTACCCCCGGTAGAGATTAAATCTTCGACCACGAGCACGGATGCACCCTCTTCCAGCTCTCCTTCGATCAGATTTTGACGACCGTGGGATTTGGGTTTGTCCCGCACATAGACAAAAGGCAGGCCCAAACGGTCTGCTAGTAAAATACCATGTGGGATACCTGCGGTGGCGACACCGGCAACGGCAGTGAACGGAGCGAATGAAGCAGATTGCTGCACCAGCGCCTCAACTACTTTATCCCTGGAAGCCGGGTGGGATAGAATAGTGCGGTTGTCGCAATAAATAGGGGAGCGCATACCCGATGCCCAGGTGAATGGCTTTTGCGGGCTCAGTTTAATTGCTTTTATTTGCAGTAGAATACCTGCAATCTCCTTGTCAATATCCATTTTGTTTTTGGCAAATGTATAAAATCTATATCAACGAAACACCGCTTTATTTGCTGAAAACTGGCGATCCGCTCCTGGATCAGCTGCAGGTAGGGGAGAATGTCCTGGTCAGCCGGTATTCCGGAAAAATCAAATCCCTGCCGAATTATTTTGATATGCTCGAAAAAACCCGCCGCTATGCCGCAGTGGGTTTGTTTGCCGATCACTTTAGTAATTTGGAAAAAGATTTTTTCCAATGCTTCCAAAAAGTCGAAGCAGGCGGGGGAGTGGTGGTGGCCCCATCCGGAAAGGTACTTTTTATCCTCCGCCTCGGCCATTGGGACCTCCCTAAAGGCAAAATAGACCCAGGGGAAGATCCGCCAACTGCCGCGTTAAGGGAAGTTCGGGAGGAAACGGGTATCCAAACGCTCCGCCTCGGAGATCCACTTCCGACGACCTATCACACGTATAAATCTGCTTCCGGCAAACGCATGCTCAAAGTCACTTTCTGGTTCAAAATGTTTGCAGAAGAGCAACCGCTACATCCACAAATAGAAGAAGATATTGCAGCAGCCGTATGGGAATTCCCAGAGCACATCTTGTCCCAGAGGGATGTTCCTGTTTATCGGAATATTCGGGACCTTTTGGACGGTTGACGGTTGACGGTTGACGGGGGACGGGGCATCGAAAGGACTTTTCCCACAGCCTAAAGAAATAACTTCA
>CAZGOT010000129.1:0-8291 GCA_964527495.1 uncultured Haliscomenobacter sp. | reverse complement strand
AGCGTTGGCCTGTGCTCCGGAGTGTGGCTGTACGTTGGCGTATTCAGCTCCGAAAAGCTCTTTCAGACGGTCAATGGCGAGTTGCTCGATCTCATCAACGACTTCGCAACCACCATAATAGCGCTTTCCGGGGTATCCTTCGGCGTATTTGTTTGTAAGGCAGCTCCCGGTAGCGTCGAGCACCGCCTTGCTGGCAAAGTTTTCCGATGCAATCAACTCGACCCCACGGCGCTGCCGCTCCAGCTCGCGCTGTATCAGGTCAAAAAGCTGTTTATCCTGGTACATATCAGGTTATTTTGAGATTTTTTATGCGTACAGTACACGGGAAACAACGCATGCCTTTTGAAAAGAGGTATGCGGTTTTTTATTTGAAATTAAGACAAAAGTACGACATTTGGGTGACTTTAAGCGTCACGCTCCTGGCGAAAAATTATTTTTTATGGGGTTGTGGAAAAAGTCTTTCCCTACCTTAGGGATAAAATAAAATTTTGAATAATTGCTTTTTTGGCCTTTTTTTCAAAATAAAATCAACAAGATAGTATTTTTTAAAAATATAATTTGGCAACATTGACTACCTTTGGTGGTGAAAATGCCTTTTTACACAACCCCATGCAAAACTTTATTGCCTGCTTTTTAGAACCAGGAAGTGTCGAATACACTTATTAAAGTAGATGAAACTTTCCATAGACAACATTAAACTGCCGATAGCGCAGGAACTAGAGGATTTCGAGGTGCATTTCCGACAGGCCATGCGTAGTGCTGTGCCGCTGCTGGACAAGATTACATTCTATATCGTCCGCCGCAAAGGCAAGCAGATTCGTCCGATGTTCGTCTTCCTGTGTGCCCAGGTCTCTGGGGGTATTTCGCCTTCGACTTTTACTGCGGCTTCGCTGGTGGAGCTCCTGCACACTGCAACCTTGGTCCACGACGATGTTGTGGATGACTCTTTTGAACGACGCGGTTTTTTTTCGGTTAACGCTCTTTGGAAAAATAAAATTGCCGTCCTGGTTGGCGACTACCTGTTGTCCCAGGGATTATTGCTGGCGTTGAAAAACAAAGAGTTCCTGCTGCTGGAAATTGTTTCGAATGCAGTTAAAGCGATGAGCGAAGGCGAGTTGCTCCAGTTCGAAAAAGCCCGGCGTCTGGATATCGAAGAGGAGGCCTATTTCGAAATCGTCCGCCAAAAGACTGCTTCCCTGATTGCTTCGGCTTGTAGCGCAGGGGCCGCTTCGGCTACTACGGAGGAAACCATTATCGAAAATGCCCGGCTCTTTGGAGAGAAAATCGGAATCGCCTTCCAGATCCGGGACGACCTTTTTGACCTCGGCGATGAGGATGTGGGCAAGCCCCTCGGCATTGATATTAAAGAAAAAAAGCTGACCCTCCCGGTAATCTATGCCCTCCGGCAAGCAACGGAGGAAGACCGGAAGCGCATCATGCACATTATCAGACGGCATAATGACAAACCGGAAAAGGTTAGGGAGGTAATCCGCTTTGTGCAGCAGAGCGGAGGTATTGCTTATGCCCGCGAAAAAATGTATGCCTATCGCCAGGAAGCACTCGAAATACTGGCTACTTTCCCGGATTCTCCTGCCCGCAAATCGCTCCAGGATTTGATCTTTTTCGTTACGGAACGACAAAAATAGCATCTCCCCTGTTCCTGAACGGTGGCTACCTTTTTCTATACCTCAAAAGGCGACTTTTAAGACAATCCCGGTTGGTATTTTGTCGTCCTTAAGCAGAACCTTTCCTATTTTTGCAGCGCAGATATCAGGCAGGAAGGGGATAACCCGGCATTGTCCGTCGTTTAGCAGAAGATTTTCTAAATTACTACTCTAACCATAATATATACCATGGTGGAAGTTAAACTCTTTTCGGGAACGAGTTCGCGCTATCTGGCAGAAAAAATTGCGGATTACTACGGCGATAAACTCGGAGATCTGCACGTCAATCACTTCAGCGATGGGGAGATGCAGCCCAGTATTAACGAATCGGTGCGTGGTGGGTTTGTATTTTTTATTCAGTCCACCTTCCCTCCCGCCGAAAACCTGATGGAGCTGTTACTGATGATAGATGCTGCCAAACGCGCTTCCGCCGGGTATATTACTGCTGTTATCCCTTACTTTGGATATGCCCGCCAGGACCGCAAGGATAAGCCCAGGGTACCTATTTCCGCAAAACTTATCGCTAACCTGCTTCAAGCCGCCGGTGCCAACAGGATTATGACGATGGACTTCCACGCCGACCAGATTCAGGGGTTTTTCGATATTCCGGTGGACCACCTCAAAAGCGAGGCTATCTATATCCCCTATTTGCAGGCCCAGGACCTTTCCAATACTATCTTCGCCTCTCCCGATGTCGGCGGGGTAAAACGCGCCCGCATTTACGCCAAATATTTCCACCGCGAACTCGTGATTTGCGATAAATACCGCGAACGTGCTAATGAAGTGGCAGGTATGACCGTTATCGGAAATGTGGAAGGTGCCGATGTCATCCTGGTGGACGACCTCGTGGATACCGCCGGTACGCTCTGCCGTGCCGCAGAAATCATAATGAAAAAAGGGGCGAAAAGCGTGCGTGCACTCTGCACCCATCCAATCCTCTCCGGAAAAGCATACGATAATATCGAAAGTTCCCTGCTCGATGAACTTCTGGTCTGCGATACTATCCCGCTGAAACGGCAATCCCCTAAAATCAAAGTGCTGACTACTGCCAAACTTTTCGCCAGAGCTATCCGAAATACCCACGAACATCGGTCTATTTCCGCTCTTTTTGTGGAAGGATAAGCGGAAATACCTAAAAAGTGAAAAAAAATTCATTTTTTTTCTTAAATCCATTATCTTTGCGTGCCCAAATAAAGAGTTTCTTTAAGCAGAAGATATTAAATCATGGAATTCATCTCCCTATCCGGCCAATTGCGGCCTGACACCGGCAAAACCGCCTCCAAGTCCCTTCGCCGGGAAGGCCTCATCCCCTGCGTTATGTACAGCGCAAAGGAAGTCGTGCATTTTTCCACCACTCCCCAACAGGTCAAGAACCTGATTTATACACCGGATTTCCACGTCGCACACCTTCAAATAGAAGGGAACACCTATAAGTGCATCGTCAAAGATTATCAACTCCACCCCCTTTCCAATGAGTTGGTACACATTGACTTTCTGCAACTTGCAGATGGCCATCCCATCAAGGTCGAAGTGCCTATCCGCGTCAAAGGTCAATCCCCAGGGGTAAAGGTTGGTGGTAAACTGGTGCAAAAAATGCGTCGGGTAAAAATCAAAACTCTGCCTGAACACCTGGTTGATCAGGTAATGCTGGATATCTCTTCCCTGGAACTTGGACAGTCCCTTCGGGTTCGCGATATCTCTCCAGAGGCAGGTATCGAGATAATGAGCTCGCCCGGTATCCCGGTCGCAACTATCGAAATACCACGTGCACTCCGTTCTGCTACAGCCGCAGCAGAAAAAGAAACTGGCAAGAAGAAGTAATATTATTGCCGCTCCCGGCAAGGAATCTATAGCATTTATCTAGGATCGCGTTAAAATCCTTTCGCCGCCTTCGACGGAAGAGTCAAATTTTCCAGGAGGTGTTTGAAAATGCCGTAAGCCGTCATTCGGTGGCTAATGTCGCCAAAAAATATTTTTAAAAAGCTGGTTTTGTTGATTTTGCTTCGCAAAATCAACAAAACCAGCTTTTTAAAAATATTTTAATGCAGTGTCCAATGGAAAACCTGCGCGTGAGTATCGTACAAGGCAACCTCGCCTGGGAAGACCGCGAAACAAATCTCGGGCGCTTTCACCAGTTGCTTTCGCCATTATGCGGACAAACAGACCTTATCCTCCTACCCGAGATGTTTACTACGGGTTTTACCATGGCTGCCGGGCGCCTTGCAGAGCCAGAACAGGGTCCAACATACGCGTGGATGGCCGCCCAGGCTGAAAGGACAGGAGCAGTTGTTGCAGGCAGTTGTATAGTCGAAGAGAACGGAGGATACTACAACCGCTTGCTATGGGTGTCGCCGGATGGTCAACTTGCACGGTACGACAAGCGGCATCTGTTTTCCCTTGCTGGAGAAAATCGGTATTACCGACCTGGACAAGAACGCCTGGTAACCACCTGCAAAGGTTGGCGCATCTGCCCGCTCATTTGCTACGATCTGCGCTTCCCGGTCTGGAGTAGAAATACGGTGGACTTTGACCTTCTGGTGTATGTCGCAAATTTTCCTGCACGCCGTGCCCATGCCTGGAAATCCCTGCTCGTTGCCCGGGCCATTGAAAATCAATGTTATACCATAGGTGTGAACCGGACAGGCACAGACGGAAACGGCCATGACTATTCCGGAGACTCCTGTGTGCTCGATTATGAAGGTAATTATCTCGCTCTTGCGCCTGCAGGCGAGTATGTCGCAACGTTAACGCTGGAAGCCTCTTCTATGCGGGAGTTTAGGGAAAGGTTCCCTTTTATCGCTGATAGGGATGATTTTTTTCTGAAATAGTACATAAAAGTGCTATTTTTGTCGTCCACCATCACCGGAACTTATGTGTTTAAGGTTACGCTCTATCTTTCCGGCCTGTGTGTTGCTCATCGGTTTTTTATTCCTTTCAGGATGTACCGTATTTACACCAGGCCATATTACTGCTAATATTCAGCGTGAACGGAATCTCAGGAAAGAGATTGTCGAATATTCCCAAAAATATCTTGGCCTTCCTTATCGCTATGCCAGCCGCAATCCCGAGGTGGGTTTTGACTGCTCCGGATTTACCCATTTCGTCATGAAAAACTTCGGGATTCCCCTCTCGGTGAGCTCCAGTGCACAAGCGCTGGAAGGCATAAAAATCCCGATAGAAGAAGCCCAGCCCGGCGATCTTATGTTTTTTCGGCATAGTCCAAACGGACGGATTTTCCATGTGGCGCTTGTAGTGGACAATGGGGAAGCAGGGCCTCGTGTTATCCATGCCACTTTCCGGGGTATTATGATAGATACTGTCAAGGAGTCTTCCTATTGGTCGCGTAAATACAAATCCACGCGCAGGGTGCTCTTGTAAAATTACAACAGTCCCATTCCAAGGGCAAAGGAAAAAACAATCAACATCACCGCGACTACCTTTTGCAAAAACCCTACAGTCACTTTTTTAAGGAGTTTGTTGCCGAGGTAGGCGCCGAGAATGGCAGATCCCGTCGCACAGGCCACAAGCCCAAGGTTATCCATAAGTCCCGAACGGGCGAACTTTGACGCATACATACTGAGCCGCGAAAGGTCAACAAAAAAGGAAATGGCAACAGAGGTTCCGATAAAGGCCTCCCTGGAAAGACCTGCTTTAAGGAGAAAAGCACTCCTGAGCGCACCCTGATTCCCGCAGAGACCTCCAAAAAAGCCGCTGAGCATGCCGCCCAGAAGAAGTTTTTCCCGTCCAAAAGCAATACTACTCAGGCTGGGCACCACTTCTATCACTGCGAAAAAGATGAGGAGCAGTGCAACGCCAAATTTGACAGGGTACACCGTAAAAATTCTTCCTGCCAGGGTGTACCGGAAGAGCGGCGGTAAATCCGTTATCTGTAGTAGGACCCATGCACCAATAAAGGCAAATAAGACCGCAGGAAGACCAAAACGCAGCGCTACCTCCCGGTCAATATGCCGCCCCGTGAGCATCAACTTGAAAACATTGTTGAAAAAATGTACCACTCCGGTGAGGGCTACTGCAATGCCCGCAGGGAAAAATGCCATAAATACTGGCGTAAGGATAGTACCCAGGCCAAAACCAGAGAAAAAGGTAAGAATCGCTGTAAAGAAGGAAACCAGCGAAATGAGGACAAATGCCATATTTTTTAATTTTTTGGCTAGGGATTTTCCCGCGGCAGCAAGTCCGGAGATTAAGCAAAAATAGGATTATCCAATCCCGCCGGGCAATAAAAATTTGTGCGATGCGGAGCAAAAAACCTTTTATACGCTGCACCAATAAGTTTTGTATAATTTTTAAGTAGGTCGGATAAAATGCACAAAACCATTGGTGCGAAGTATACACATCCTATATAAAGCGATATTACCGCAAAAAACAGCGCAAAATCTGTTAAAAGCATTGTTTTTAGATAAAAATTTGCAAAAAGCAGCATGATATTGCAAATAATTAGGGTATTTATTGCTAAATTTGGATCAATGCAAACATAATAAGTTTTTTTATCAAAAAATGAAGGCAGTTATGAGTTTGAACTTTAAACAATGCTTCTTTTCCCTTGCCTTGCTGATAGCGTTGCCGCTGTTCGCGCTCGGTCAAAGGGCCAGCGTTTCCATCAAGGGAACGGTTACCGGCACCGATAAGGAACCACTCATCGGGGTGAACGTCTTCCTGCTGGAGGCGCGTATCGGTACAATCACGGACGTCAATGGCTACTACGAACTTTCTGGTGCCCTGGCAGAGGGTACCTACACGCTTCAGGTGAGTTATGTTGGATACAAAACTTATTCGGAAAAAGTATCAGTTGGCACAAGTGGGGCAACTCTGATTAAAGATATTACCATGGCTTCCGATATTCTGGACCTCGACCAGATTGTAGTCACTGGTGCTTCTCCTACTGCTACCCGCAAACAGCTCGGGAACAACGTCAGTGTAGTGGATGGCCGTGCGGTAGGCAACTCCGGAACGGTGAACACGCTCGCTGCGCTGAGCGGTAAGGTCATGGGCGCCCAGATTACGCAAAACGACGGTAACCCCGCTGGTGGCATCTCCGTACGCTTACGCGGACCAAGTTCTATTAACGGCTCTTCCGATCCGCTCTATATCGTGGATGGGGTCATCGTGGACAATAGCTCGACCAACGTAATCAACCTCAGTGCAGATGCTATGACAACCGGCCTGCGTTCCGGCCAGAACCGTCTCGTGGATATCAACCCTGCCGATATCGAGCGCATCGAGGTAATTAACGGGGCTTCCGCTGCCGCACTCTATGGCTCCAGGGCTGCCAACGGGGTAGTTCAGATTTTCACCCGCCGCGGAAAGAGCGGCAAACCGACCATCGAGTTCAGTACCTCGGTGAGCATGAGCCAGCTGCGCAAAAAAGTCTTCATGACGGAATATCCCCAGCGCTTTGGGGTGAAGGGCAACGACCGCCTTGAAACGACGCAGGACCGCCTCACAACTCTCCTGCACCTGGGCCCGGCAGAATCCGTTCTGGCCAGCCAGGGGGTCAAGTTTGTTAAAGTAGGCCCTGTAAACCGACTGCTGATTACGGATAAATACAACGTTACCCGCTACGATATGCAGGATGAGGTGTTTACCAATGCCTACGGTTCCGAAAACTATCTTTCCGTTAACGGCGGAAATGAAAAGACGCAGTATTTTGCTTCTTTCGGCTATACCAATAACGACGGAATAATAAAAAATACGAATTTCACTAAATATACTGGCCGCCTTCGCCTCAATCAAACCCTTGCGGATTGGGCAACCCTCTCGGCCGGTATCTCTTATAATTACAGCCTCAGTCAGGACCTACCCAATGGGAACAACTTCTTCAGCCCTATCAGTACGATGTTTATTATGGATAACGTATGGGATATTACGCAACGCGATGCCGTTGGTAACCTCCGGCAGGTGGAACAGGTGCGCGTTAACCCGCTTACCGTTATTGAAACTTTCGATATCACACAGCGCACCAACCGCAGCATCGGTGATGTCCAGCTCAAATTGTTCCCCGTCAAAGGCCTTACAGTCAATGCTATCCTCGGATACGATACGTATTCCCTGGTGGGTAATGAATTTCACCCCCGTATCCCCTATCCGGGCGTTGCAGCGGGTTTCTTCCCCGATGGTTATGTGAGCAATGCTACCAGCAACGTGACACTTCTGAACCACGACCTCACAGTCAACTACACCAAAGACTTGAGCGATGTGCTCACCTCTACAACGACTGTCGGCTACCAGATCCAAAATGACCGTACCCACTTTACCGCACAGGAAGGCCGCGATCTGGCACCTTTTGTTCAGACAATTTCTGCAGCCGCCAACCTGTTTGCACCCCCGGTACAGGGCATTACCCAGCGCAGCGTGTGGGGTTACTTCCTGCAGCAGACTTTCGGCTTCAAAGAACAGCTTTTCGTAACGCTTGCCGGACGGGTCGATGGGTCTTCTGCTTTCTCCCCGGAGAATCAGACCAATTTTTATCCTAAAGCCAGTGCGAGCTGGGTTGTGTCGGATTACTGGAAAAACAGCAGCCTGTCAAACAAAATCAGCTCGTTCAAGTTGCGTGCAAGCTATGGCCAGGCGGGTAACCTCACCGGGATTGGCCCCTACGACCGCTAT
>CAZGOT010000128.1:6590-8540 GCA_964527495.1 uncultured Haliscomenobacter sp. | reverse complement strand
AGACAAACTCACACCAGCCGAAATGATCGGTTTTTGTAAGGAGTGGGTATCGAAATACCCGATTTATTCGATTGAAGATGGCCTCTCGGAGGATGATTGGTCCAACTGGGTAGAGCTGACCAGGGCAATAGGCTCTCGTGTGCAAATTGTTGGAGACGATTTGTTTGTGACGAACACGCGGCGCTTGTCCAAAGGGATTGCCATGGGGGCCGGGAATTCCATTCTGGTAAAAGTCAACCAGATTGGTTCGTTGACGGAGACAATCAACGCGGTACAAATGGCCACGCGGAGCAGCTATACTTCTGTTATGAGCCACCGCTCCGGGGAGACGGAGGATTCAACGATTGCGGACCTCGCAGTTGCACTGAACACTGGACAGATCAAAACCGGATCTCTGTCGCGTTCTGACCGGGTTGCGAAGTATAATCAACTTCTGCGCATTGAGGAAGAGCTTGGAGAACAGGCATACTTCCCTGGCTGGGATATCTTTAAAAAGCATTAACAGGCGTTTCCTGTAGGTTGGGCGGGGCCATTTATTCCGGAATCCGGAAAAAATCCTTATTTTTGAACCTGGGAATATTCCCGGTGCCTTAAACACGCGGTAGGTATGAACAAGCTCTTACAGCCTTTGCTCGAACTGGCCCCGCCCCCTTTCAGGAACAAGTACGCTCTTGTTACAGTCATTTTCTTTTTTTGGATGCTCCTTCTGGATAAGCATGATGTTTTTACGCAATGGAAACTGGTGCGCATGCTGGATAAGCTAGAAGCGGAAAAAACCTATTATCATCAAAAAATCGAGAGAGCAGAACGGGATAAAGAGAATCTTCGGGTAAATGGCGAGCGTTTTGCCAGAGAGCGATACTTTATGAAAAAGCCCGGGGAGGATGTATATATTATCGAAGAGCAATAAAGGTAAATTTTCAACACACACAAACTACTTTGCCCATGTCGGTACTTGTGAACAGGAACTCGCGGATTATTGTCCAGGGTTTCACTGGTAAAGAAGGCACTTTCCATGCCACCCAAATGGTAGAATATGGCACTAATTTGGTGGGGGGGGTTACCCCAGGAAAGGGAGGTACCCAGCATATTGGACTTCCCGTGTTTAATACGGTTCAGCATGCAGTGGAACAAGCTGGTGCGGATACCACGGTTATTTTTGTCCCGCCTGCTTTCGCCGCCGATGCTATTATGGAGGCAGCCGATGCGGGTATTAAAGTGATTATTTGTATTACGGAAGGGATTCCGGTCCAGGATATGGTTAAGGTCAAATCGTATATCAGCCAGCGCGACTGCCGGCTAATCGGTCCCAACTGTCCGGGTGTTATTACTCCGGAGGAGGCCAAGTGCGGTATTATGCCCGGATTTATCCATCGCAAAGGTTCCATAGGTATTGTTTCCCGCTCTGGAACACTCACCTATGAAGCCGTAGATCAGGTAACCCGTGTTGGAATGGGACAATCTACCTGCATCGGTATCGGCGGTGATCCAATCGTGGGTACTACGACCAAAGAAGCTATAGAATTGTTGATGCATGACCCGGAGACCGAAGGTATTATTATGATCGGAGAAATCGGTGGTGGTATGGAAGCAGAAGCCGCCCGGTATATCCGCGATTTCGGAACAAAACCCGTAGTCGGTTTTATCGCTGGCCAAACAGCTCCTAAGGGCAGAAAAATGGGCCACGCAGGTGCCATTATCGGAGGCGCAGAGGATACTGCAGCAGCTAAAATGCAGATTATGGAATCCTGTGGTATCCATGTGGTGAAATCCCCTGCTACCATCGGTCAGATGATGCTCGAGGCTCTTCGCAATTAATTTGCGGTTTTGTACTTTTTGAACGCCGATGTTATTGATTTGCAAAATCAATAACATCGGTGTTAAAAAAAATTATGGGGTTGTGTAAAAAGTATTCTGCCGCCTTCGGCGGCGAAAGGAAATTTTGAATGG
>CAZGOT010000128.1:0-6580 GCA_964527495.1 uncultured Haliscomenobacter sp. | reverse complement strand
GCGACAGAATACTTTTTACACGACTCGATAATTATGGGTCCCCCCGAAAAAAATTATTTCGCCGTCATAGGCATTAACTAACAGAGAGCACCATAATAATTGCTATAATGAATAACACGATAAGTGTTAGCATAACGTAAAACCGGTTATTGCTCCGGTAGGACGCGTAT
Source organism: uncultured Haliscomenobacter sp. (assembly GCA_964527495.1). Classification (GTDB taxonomy): domain Bacteria; phylum Bacteroidota; class Bacteroidia; order Chitinophagales; family Saprospiraceae; genus JADJPL01. The sequence goes on along the minus strand of CAZGOT010000128.1, from coordinate 6,410 downwards.
AGCAATTCCATCAAATCCCTCCATTCCAGTCTTTTGGCGATTGCCTCATGAGCAAGCATAAAATATTTTGCTTTTCCCAAGCGCTCAGGTTCTCCATGTTTACGCAGAATGAAGAAGTTTCTATCCATGTACGCAAGGTCAAAAAGCTGATTTTCTTTGTGCTCTAGGAGCATTTTATTGGAAGATTCTAAATAGCGCCACTGCCCTGCGGTAACGTCTCCATTAACGGAGCGCAGGTATTCTCCTTCCGGGTTGAAGAAATGGAGGATAACGTCGGTGAAGGTATCACTGTCTTGAAATTCCAGCCAGGGCTTGTTTACATAATGGGATTCTTCGTAAAGGTCTTCCCCCAGTGGCCGGATACGGGGGATAATGTAATCCAGATAGGAATCCATGTCATCGAATTCCGGTAATTCAGTGCTGAATGCCTGACTGATTAAATCCCAAAGTTTCGGCTCTGTGCTCATGCTTCTTTTTTACGCCACTGATCTCTTTTGCGGAAGTATTTAGGGTTGACGATGAGCAGGCCAAAACTTTCGCAGTCATATTTACTGGTTTTCGCATGGTGGGCTCCATGGGCGCGCAGGATAGCCCTTGAATAGCGGTTGTCGAGCTGCCGAAACCACCTGAAGCGCTGGTGGATGTATACGTCGTGGATCAGAAAATAAATCAGACCGTATATAGAAATCCCGATGCCTACAAACAGGAGCCAGCGGTTAGGTGTAGCGAGCCCGATGATATACGAAATGGCACTTGGAATAGCAAATACCAAAAAGAACAGATCGTTTTTCTCAAAAAAGCCATGTTTTTCGTGATGTGGCTTATGGTGGTCGGCATGCCAGCTCCATAGCCAGCCATGCATGAGGTATTTATGGGCCGACCAGGCGACAAATTCCATAAACAGTACGGTGGCAAGGGTAATCAACGCATAGATCAGAATGGTCATAAGCGCTTAATATTAAAGTTTAAAAGAATATTTCTCCGAGATGTAGGGCAAAGAAAAAAAGTATCTGCAAAGTAAACAAGGGCATAGCTACTTTGTTGAGGGTACTCCCTTGCCAACGTGCGAAGAGATACTGAAGCGGAAAAGCAACGGCCATCCACCCGATGTAATTTTTCAGTGGAATGGTACCGCCCTGCCAGCTCCACATTCCATATTTTACTGCCATTGGCTCTATAAGCAAATCCAGGCCTACCATTGCAGCAGCAGAAAGAAAGGCTTTTGCAGCAGGGGGTAATGCGGGAAACAGGGTTTTGACAGTAACGCCTGCCGCATAGGTCAACAGTACCCAGTTGACTCCAATTATCAGGGGAGTACCCAGTATTTTGGGGCCAAGGACTTGCCCATAAGTATAATTGCCAAAAATCCAACCTGTCTGCACGCCAACCAATTCGGCAATAAAACCTGTCAGATAGGTTAGTATCAGAAATATCCAGGTTCGGCTGTCCCATCCGGGCATATGATACCAGAGCATCAGCACTGTAGAGAGGAGGAGGTTGACCGGAGTGAGTAAAATAAAATCCGGGTGTATGGGCAAGAGGATACCTATTACCCCTACGACGTACAGAATGGATAATACGCCTATGGCAGGGGCTGGTGGCCGGAGTTTTGGATTGGGATGGAAAATTCCTGTCAAAGTATATTCTTGGGTCCGCGCCATAGTCAGAATGCTTGCTGATTGTAATCTTCCAGGATCATTTGATCTGCAATTCGCGCAGAGAGTAAACATAAGGGGATCCCTCCGCCCGGATGTACACTTCCACCACAAAAATACAACCCTTTTATGGAAGAGGAAAAATTCGGGTGCCGCAAAAAGGCCGACATAGCCTTATTGGAACTTGTACCGTATAATGCGCCGAGGTGAGAGGAGGTTCTGCTTTCAATAGTTGCCGGCTCCAGGATATCTTCGCATTCGATATATGGTTCCAGGTCAACTCCGAGGATTCGACTTAGCTTGGCTACTACGTTTGCCCGTGTGCGCCGGACGATTTCTGGCCAGTCCTGACCGCGTAAATACGGTGCATTTACCATCGTGAACCAGTTTTCCGATCCAGGGGGCGCATCGCCCGGAGTAAACTTTGAGGTGATATTGATATATACAGTGGGATCATGGTACAGATTTCCAGAAGAAAGGTGGTCAAATTCCTTGCGATAATCCTCACTGAAAAAGATATTGTGCAGGTTGAGTTCCGGAAATTCCCGGCGCACTCCCCAATAGAAAATAAGGGCTGAGGTGGATTTTTCCTGGCGTAGGGTACGTTCAGGGTGTTTTATGCCAGGAAGCAATTTTCGATACGTAAAATACGCATCCATATTACTTACGATACAATCGAAAAACTGTGTTCCCTGACTGGTGCGCAGGCCTTTAGCTTTTCCGCCTTGTACCAGTATTTCCTCTATGGGCGTGTTAAAGTGGAAGACAGCACCTTTCCGTTGGGCTAGCCCAAAAACACTTTGGGTAATGGAGTGCATACCCCCTCTGGGATAAAATGCCCCGATGTGATGCTCAAAATGGGGGATGATCGTGAGCAGGCCTGGCGTTTTATAGGGGTTGGATCCATTATACGTGGCAAAACGGTTGAAGAACTGGACCAGTTTGGGGTGCCCCAGGAAGCGCTGATTGACTGCGTCCATTGTCGTAAACAAATCCATTTGCGGGATGCGTAACATGGCTTTAGCAACCTTCCAGGAAAGCCAGGTTCCGGCTCGGTGCAGAGAGTTTTCAAGAAAAATCTGGCCTGCAACCTGATATTTTTTTGCACTATCGGCAAGCAATTTGTCTACTTTTTCCTGATCAACGCCGAGTTTATCCTGAATTTCTGAAAGTAAGGCTTCTTTGTCGGCAAATGCCTTGAGCCGTGTACCGTCTTCCCAAAAATAATGGCAGACGACAGGAATTTTTTCATAGGAAAAGTGCTCTTCCGGGTTTTCACCAGTAGTAGAGAAGAGTTCTTCTACATAATGGGGCATAGTGAAAAGGGACGGCCCTGCGTCGAAGCGGTACCCCTGGAGGGAAAATGCTGAAAGTTTGCCACCAGGGTAGGCATTAGCTTCGAAGACTTCAACCTGATGGCCGCGCGCCGCGAGACGTGCCGCTGCTGCCAGCCCTGCAATTCCTGCACCGATAATCCCGATTTTCAAGGCATATCTGTTTTGAAATTGAGTAACAATTAGCTTGCTGTTTGGTTGCACTACCGGGATTCTGCGAGTAGGGGGAGTTCGATAAAAAAAGTGGTGCCGGTATGGATTTCGGTATGAAAATAAATGTGCCCTCCGGCTTGCTGGATAATATTTTTGCATATGGCCAGCCCCAGGCCCATCCCAGAAGATTTAGTGGTAAAGTTAGGGGAGAATACTTTTTGACGGATTGCATCCGGAATACCCTGTCCGTTGTCGGATACGGCAATTCTGGCCAATCCCTGCTCCTTGGTGCCAGTCAGGAAGATGAGGGGAGAGCGATCGGCTGGAATAGCCTGTAGCGCATTCTGTATCAAATTATTGAATACCCGGATTATCTGATTTTTATCCGCATGAACAGGCATGGGCGTTTCAGGGAATTTGCAGTGGATCTGGCCTCCGGAACGTGCGACTTGCTCCTGGAACAGGGTTACGGAGGCATCTATTGCTTCCCGGAGGTAAAAATCCTGGGTTTCAGCCTGGGGCATTTGGGCAAAATTTGAAAATTCTGTTGCAATCCTGGCCAGACCGTCAATTTGTTCCGTTAGGGCATTGGCTGCCTGGGGGAGCAGGCTGGCAACTTTTGCAGGATCCTGGCGGAAGGTGTGGAGCAGGTATTGAATGTTCAGTTTCATAGGGGTTAGCGGGTTTTTGATTTCATGGGCTACTTGCTTGGCCATTTCCTTCCAGGCGGCCTCCCGTTCGGTTTGGCGTAGTTTTTCTGCGCTTTGTTCTACTTGTTCGACTGCCGCGTTGTAGGCAGAAATTATTTCTCCTATTTCATCTTCCCCTTGTTCCCATTCCAGCTTTTGGTTTCCTCCGATTTTCATGCGCCTTAGCCGCGCACTTATTTCGAGCAGTGGGGCGCTGAAACGGTTTGCCGTGAGCATGGCCAGAGCTGAAGCAATCAAGAGCAGGAACACGGATATCGTAAGCATGGCACCCAGAAAACCACCAAGTTCACTGGCTGCAACCGTTTTGGAAGGCCAGAAGGGTATTCCAAGAAAAAAGACCTGACTATCTGCTGTTTCGAGGCGGATAAAAAGCTGCTGCACATCGCGTCCCTGAATGGGCATTTGGAAAAAAACAAAACTTTTGGTCCGTTCTGAAAGTTGCTGGAATACAGGCTTGGGTATTTGTGGCCGCCTCCAGGATTTGGTATAAAGGATTGGGCAGCTAGTATGGAGGAGTTTTCCAGTTTTATCATATATATCCATATCCAGATCGTAGCGCCGTGTCAGGTTTATCAGCCATTGGCTGGAAAGGCCCTGCAGGGGCTCGCGGCTCAGTGCTACAGCAATTTCTTCTCTAAGGGCTTTTGCCTGAGATATAATCCGGTTTTCGCGAATTTGAACCATGGTTCTGTTCAGGAAAGGGAGGGCAAACAGAAAAATCAAGCTAAAGGAAACCGCTACGGTTCCGAGGGACATGCGTTGTATCCTGCTTCTGAATTTGGGGCCCCAGTCAAAGGGAAGGGCAGCATGCAGCGGTAGTGCCCTGTTTTTGCGGTGCATAAAAGCAAGCAGCGCCGAAATCAGGATAAGGCCAAGGAATTGTAGCGAAAACAAAGGAAGCAAATCCCTGAGCCCTGGTTTGGGCCATTGCAGGAGGACGGTTTTTCCATGGGGATCTTTCCGTTGGAAAAAGTAGTGACCCCCTGTTGCCCATTGTCTGGACGCTGAATCCTGCTGGTCCTCCAGCAGTGCCCGCATGGCTTCGGGTTCGGGCTGTCCCCAAAACTGAATGTTTTGGCCTTTTTCAGCGAGGGCACCTTGATATACTTTTCCGGCATGCTCTATCCTCGCACCCTGCACCAGGGTGGAGTATACGCGCTCCCTTGAATTGCTTATTTCAGGCTGCCTTGCCTGGAGCAACTCGGACGACAATAATTGCATATCCTGGCGGGCTTTTTCCATGCGGTACACATTTATACAGGCTGTGCCGAGGCCAGCCAGGAAAAAAGCCCAAACGAGGGTCCAGGTGAGGCTATCGCTGCGGTAGTCCAGGAAAAGATCGAGTAACAATAAAACAGAAAAGAACAAAAGCGCCAGAACGGGGGGCCTAAACAAAACAAGGGCCTCCAAACCTGGCACAAATGCAAGTAAGGCCGCCGCTGCATACCAGCCCACCCGGGCATTCCGGGAATATCCTCTGCGCCGAAAATGGAGCAATAACATCTGGGAAAGCAGATAAAGGCAATGCCAGGATAATAATGCAATTCCAATAGTAGCGGCCCCAGGGATTCCAAAGGCAAGGATATTCAGTAAATCGCGGTCCTCAGGCATTTGAAATACGCAGTATCTTATCACTCCGAAAACCGGCAGTAACATTAGGGCGGTTAACCCTGGGAGTAGAAAGGTGATTGGCGCAGGCAGTACACCGGAAATCCGGAAGCGAAGGAAGATCAGGGCCATAGTGAGCAGGCCCCCACTGGCTAAAAGGGGGAGAACCCAGAAAGGACTTTCCGTCCAAATGGCAATCACACAGGCAACAGCAAAAATAAACAGCACTATACTTACTCCAACACCAGCACGACGCATGTTTTATTAAAATTTATTGCAATGCGTAAAGGTAAGATAGAATTAGCAGGAATTAAAAGCTGGGGAATTGGTTCTCTAAAAAAGGTTGAAAATCTTCTTGCTGTCCGCAGGAGGAGGTACTGGCGGATTACTGAAAAAAACAAATCAGAAAAATTCCCCTAAAATCCCGTATTTTGCAATGCTGCAAACCACCCTGTCGCGGTTCCGCCACCAGCGGAAATGAGGAAAGTCCGGACAACGCAGAGCGCCGCACCATCTAACGGATGGGGCCTGTCGTAAACGGCGGGTACAGAGAGTGTCACAGAAACTAGACTTCCGCAGCCTTGGCTGTGGTAAAGGTGAAAACGTGCGGTAAGAGCGCACGCCGTCTGGTAGTAATATCAGGGGGGGATAAACCTTGCGGGTTGAAATGCCATGTATGCCCCGGTCCGGTTCGCCGGCTAGAGTTGCTCGCTTTAGTTTCCTTCGGGAAAGTCGGGAGGGGTAGGCAGATGGACCCTGGTCGTGAGGCCAGGGCTAGATAAATGACAGGGCGCCCCGGGCAATCCGGGGCCGACAGAATCCGGCTTATCGGTTTGCAGCACTTTTTTTACACAGCCCTAAAAAAAATAGTAGGAGACTGTCCGAAAAGCCTTTTCCTTTTGCCTTTTGGCGGCTTGCGCCACCAAATAATATTTTGAACGAACGCTGTT
>CAZGOT010000127.1:0-8579 GCA_964527495.1 uncultured Haliscomenobacter sp. | reverse complement strand
TTGACGTTGATTTCGGCAATATAAGGCGTACTCTGGCTGAGGAGGCCGGTTGTTCGGCCAATAGTGGAGAAAACGTTGACCACCTCATTTTTTTGGCGGATCAACTGTTCTGCCGATACTGCGGCAAGGTTGGTTTCCTTGAGCGTCGCATCCTTCGGCAGTTCAAGTTTCATGATAAATTCCCCCTGGTCGCTCTGGTTGAAGAAGGCCGTGCCGATATAGCCTCCGCCAACGAGTCCGAAGGAACCCAGGAAAAGGACCAGGGTCGCCATCATGACAATAAATTTGTGGTTGAGAGACCATTCAACAATTTTACCATAGCCACTGGTGAGGCGGTCGAGCATTTTTTCGAAGCCGATGAAAAAGATACCAAAAAAATTGCGGTTGCTGAGGTGTTCCAGTTTGGAAAAGCGGGAGGCGAGCATAGGCGTGACCGTAAACGATACGAGCAGGCTCATCAAAGTTGAGAATACAACTACCCAGGCAAACTGGCTCATGATATTACCGACGATTCCTCCGGATAAAGCCAGGGGAACAAATACCACGACATCCACCAGGGTAATGGACAAAGCGGTAAACCCTATTTCGTTTCGGCCATCCAGGGCAGCTTTTTTTCGGCTTTTCCCCATCTCCAGGTGGCGATAAATATTTTCGAGGACCACAATACTGTCATCTACAAGGATACCGATAACCAGGGACATGGCGAGCAGTGTCATCAGGTTTAGCGTAAATCCGAAGATATACATACCGATAAAGGTTGCTACCAGGGATGCGGGAATAGCTACCATCACAATCAGCGAATTGCGCAGGCTGTGCAGGAAGACCAGCATGACCAGGGCAACGAGTACTACTGCCAGGCCGATATCGTGCACAACTGCATCAACCGCTTCGAGGGTGAAATCGCTGGAATTGGAGGCAATTTTGAACTGGAGGTTCTGGTCCTTGAATTCTTCTTCCAACCGGGTCATTTCCTTTTTTATACCGTCAGAAACGGCGACGGAGTTGGCGTCGGTCTGTTTTTGGATAATCAAACCAATGGAACTTACTCCATTGAGGCGGTTAATATCCTGTGCCTCCTTGGGTTCATCCCGGATTTCGGCTACATCGCTCATCCTGACCGGTGATCCAGTGCGGGGGCTGTTGGCGATAACCAAACGGCGGAGATCTTCCAGGTCTAGGAGCTTGCCGGATAGGCGCACCAGTATCTGAGCATCTTCGCTCTTTATTTTTCCTGTAGGAAATTCCAGATTGGCCTGCTGAACGGCCTGCACGAGCTGAAGCAGGGAAAGGCCATAGCTTTGCAGGCGGTCTCGGTTAACGAGGACCTTGATTTCCCTTTCTTGTCCACCTACCAGGGTCACCTGGCCCACACCATCCACGCGGGAGAGTACAGGTTTGACCCGCTGTTTGAGCAGGTCATAGAGCTGCGTGGGCGGAAGGTCTCCTGTAGCACCGATATTCATGATGGGAAATTCCCCGGAACTGAATTTGGAGAGAACAGGAGCTTCGGCATCTTCCGGCAAGGTAGATTCTGCAGCGCTTAATTTGCGCTGGGCATCCTGCAGGGAGATGTTCACGTCCGTACCCTGTTTGAATTCCAGCACGATAGTAGAAACGCTCTCAAAAGAAGTGGAGCGGATACTTGTGATACCTTCCAGGGAAGAAACGGCATCCTCCACTTTTTTGGTCACGTTATTTTCCACTTCACCGGGGGAGGCTCCGGGATATACGGTGGAGATAAAGACCAGGGGAGCATCGAATTTCGGGATGAGTTCATAGCTCAAACGCGAATAGGAGATAAGCCCAAGTACCGAGAGAACCGTGAAAAAGACGATAATCAGGGAGGGGCGCTTTATGGCGATTTTGGTAATGGACGACATAGCGATATGATTTAGGGATTATTTACCTGCGGTGGAATTCTCCTGGACAGCAATTTTGGTGCCGTCCTGGAGGTTAATTTGGCCGGAAATGACCACTTGATCCCCTTCCTTTAAGCCACCGAGTACCTCGGCGTATGCCCCGAATATCCTGCCTAGCTGGACTTTGCGCAGTTCAACCTGAGCACCAGAGGTGAGGAAAACGCTTGCATCGCGTACGCTTCCTACCACACACTCTCTGGGCAGTGCGAGGACTTCCGTTTGCTTTCCGGTGGAAAAATAAGCCCGTCCTGCCATTCCTGCTTTCAAAGGGGAGGCGGCAGGATTGGGAAGTTCCACTTCTACCAGGAAGCGTTTGGAATTATCGGCCTGGACATCAATGAAAGTCACCGAACCCGAAAGCCGGGCACCAGCATACAAATCGGGTACTATTTCGACTTTTTGGCCTTTTCTTACCTGGAAAACCTCTTCTCCGGTAAGGTAAACGGCCATTTTGAGCCGGTTTACATTGACGATATCGAGAATTTTCATAGCAGGAGCGATAAACGCCCCTTTTTCTACCGTGCGGCCAGTGATGGTGCCCGATATTGGTGCTTTCACCTGGGTGGTCCGCATCTGTTTATCGAGGCTGCGAATCTGACCTTTTAGATTTTCCACAGCATTCTGGACGTCATCAATCTGTTGTTGGGTAATTCCCCCTTCGCCGAGGAGATTTTTTAGACGAGCCAGGTCTTTTTCGGTTTTGGCAAGGTTAACCTTTGCGAGGTCCATCTGGATTTGGATGGCTTCATTATCCACACTAAGCAGGACAGCACCGGCTTGAACGAAATCGCCGTTTTTATAATTGAGCTGCATTATTTTTCCCTGCACTTCGGAGATAACGGCCAGTTGCTGATAGGGCTGAAAGGTTCCGCTCACCGAGAAGTCGGCGTTAAGCTTCTGACGGGAAACGGTTGCCACCCTTACCGGGATGATGTCATTACGCGTCTGGGCGATCTGAGCGCGTTTTTCGATCTGCTGCTTGTTTTGGCCAAGTTTCCAGTAAATAGCGCCTCCGATAGCGCTGAAAATGGCCAGATAAATCAGGATATTAAGTACTTTCTTCATGACGGTTGCCCGGTTTTAGTTGAAAAGTTTAAGCAAATTGCCGTTGGCGTATTCCATATCTATTATAGCAAGGTTGTATTGTAGCACAGTGGACAGGTAAGCGGATTGTACCTCGCGCATTGTGCGCTCAGCGGTAAGGACTTCAGTAATCGAGGCTACCCCCTGCTCAAAACGCTTGCGGGTAACGGCGTAGATTTCCTCAGCAACCTGTTGGTTTTCTTTGAGTACACCGAGGGAATTCCAGGTGCTTTGCAATTGTCTGCGGGCATTACCCAGCTGATATTGAAGATTTTGCTGCAGGTTCCTGCGGTCTTCGGCGATTTTGAGCAACTCGATATTCCCTTGCTGGATCTGGCTCTTTTTGAGAAAGCCATCAAAAATAGGTACGCTGATATTCAAGCCTACCTGCGAAAAATTGAACCAGCGGTTCCCATCGCCGAAATCCCCGATTTTGTTGCCCTGGCCTTGGTAGTTGTAGCCGGCAACGAGGCGGAGGCTGGGATAATAGCCAGCTCGGTAAACGTCTACGTTGAGTTGTTGGAGGTTCGCTTGCTTATCCAGAATAGCAAGGTCGAGTTTGTTGTTGATGGTCGCGGGATAGTCGGTGGGAGCACTGAGGAGGCCTGCCGGGTCTGCCAGGAGGGTATCAGCGAGGGAAATTTCCTGGTCGAACGGCATGGCCATAACCAGTTTTAGTGCGTGTAGCAGTTGCTCATGCTGCAAATCCAGGTTCAGCAGTTGGGTCTCGAGGCTGACTTTGTTGACCCGGAGCTGATCCACGTCCACTTTTTTGGCAAAACCATTTTGGAATTGTAATTCCGTGAGTTTGAGCAAGGCAGATACCTGGCCGAGGTTAGCGCGGACCAGCCCCTTTTGCTGATCAACGACCTTGGCCTGGTAGTAAGTGCGCACGACATTATAGATTAATTCTTCCTGGGTTTTTGATTCGACCAGCCGATCGAGCAGGGAGAGTTCCCGAGCCGCTTTGAGACCAGTCCAGTAAGTCTGGCTATAGGCAAGCTGGTTGAGTTCCACCCCAGAGAGTACGCTCATATCCGTACCAAACTGAACTGGTACAAGTTCCTCCGGTTTCCCTTCGAAAAAATTTGGTATGAGCTGAGTTGGGAGTTTGAGATTGTACACCAGGCTGGTGTTGAAGTTGACCTGGGGTAATCCGGAGCTCTTATATTCTTTAATCTTCTCTTCGTTTTGGAGTGTCTGGAGCCTGCTCTTCAAGACTTGAGGGCTATTTTTCACGGCGTACGCAACGCTTTCCTTCAGGGAGAGCGAGGTTTGGGCCGCTAAGGGAATGTTGGTACATAAGAGCACCATACAGGCCGTTAAGGCATTAAAAGCGAATTTACGGTAGTGCATACGTATCGGGTGATTGAAAATGTTAAGGCAAATATTTTTCCAGATAGCGAAGGCCCATAGGCGACACGATACCCCGGAGGTAATGGTGGATATATTCCTGGAAGACTTTTCCCCGGGGGAATTCCACAGGAGGGAATAGCTTCTCGTCAATCAGGTTGTGGAAACTGCTGAGATAGAAGCGGGTCATCACTTCGATGTCGAAGTCGTTGCGGTATAGCCCCTGGGCGATCCCTTTTTCAAGATTTTCTTTAATCACAGCATAGATGTGTTGAAGTTGCATATTCTCCAGGACCCTCCAGGCTTCCGGATGATATTTTTTCAGGTCGAAGATAAGGGAGGGGGACATTTGCTGTAACTGGGTGACTACCATCTTTGCGATCTCGACAATTTCCTGCAGGGCATTGTCCACGCGGCTTTTGATTTTCTGAATTTCCCCTAATTCGCAGGATTGATTGAATTCGAGGGTGCGCAGCAGCAGGGTTTCCTTGGTATCGAAATACTGGTAGAGCGTTTTTTTCGATATACCCAACTCCCTGGCCAAATCGTCCATACTGACACTTTTGACCCCATACCGCATGAAAAGGTGAACCGCTTTTTCCAAAATGGACTCCTGCATAATCTGTAGTTGAATAGAATAAGCAGGAAACCCCGGAAACTTTTAAAAAGTTTAAAGTTTCCGGGGTTTTTTAAAGTATTTTTTTTCAGCGTCCTTTCAGCATTCAGGAAGGGAGATAGCAATATGGACAGCAAGTCCACCGAGGGAGGTTTCTTTGTATTTGTGGTTCATATCCTGGGCGGTTTGCCACATGGTTTGGATAACGCCATCGAGCGTAACGCGGGCACTGGAAGGATCACTTTCCCTGGCAATTTGTGCTGCAGTAATAGCCTTTACGGCCCCCATGGAATTGCGTTCGATACAGGGAATCTGGACGAGTCCTGCGATCGGATCACAGGTGAGTCCAAGGTGGTGTTCCATGGCTATTTCTGCGGCCATGAGCACCTGGGCTGGGGTTCCGCCGAGTCGTTCGCATAAAGCCGCGGCGGCCATTGCGGAGGAAACACCGATTTCTGCCTGGCAACCACCCATGGCCGCGGAAATGGTGGAGCCTTTTTTAAAAATACTGCCGATTTCACCAGCTACGAGCAGGAAGCGCAGGAGATCTTCCTCTGTCGGTTGTTGTTCGGTAAAGCAGATATAGTACATCAGAACAGCAGGAATAACCCCGGCTGCGCCATTAGTCGGAGCGGTGACAACCCTTCCGAAATTGGCGTTTTCTTCGTTGACTGCAAGGGCAAAACATCCAATCCATTTGATGATTTCCGAAAAACCAAATTTCGTTTGGCGAATGGCTTGGATCCATTCGTCTGGGGAAGCGTAAACGGCATCCCCCAGGAGTTTCCGGTGTATTCCTGCAGCCCTGCGGACTACTTGTAACCCTCCAGGCAAGATACCCTCTGTATGGCAGCCCCGAAAGATACAGGCCTTCATCACTGACCATATCTCGAGGATTTTAGCTTCCGTTTCTACCTGTGAACGCCAGTATTTTTCATTTTCCAGGACAATATCAGAAACCGACTTCCCAAGCTCTTCACAGTAGGTTTTCAGCGTCTCTGCATTGGGTATCGGAAAAGGGAAGGAGACTGTTTCCCGGCTTTCGGGCTCCTCTCCATGCACGCCTTCCTGCACTACAAACCCCCCTCCGATCGAATAGTAAGTGCAGGACAGGCTGCAGTTGCCATTTTCGTCAAATGCCTCAAAGACGATGCCGTTGGCATGGAATGGAAGGGACTCGGAAAAGTGGAAGACAAAATCACGGGCAGGAAAAAAAGCAACCGGGTGCCGTTCGCCGAGATAAAGAAGGTTTTCCCGGGCTACCTCTGCCGGAAGCCGCTGTACCTCCTCCAAGGGAACGGTAACGGGGTCTTTTCCGCTCAATCCCATCAATACGGCAATATCGGTACCATGGCCTTTTCCCGTGAGGGCAAGAGAGCCGTACAAGTGTACGCAAACCCTGGCAGTCTGGTCGAGAAGCTGCAATACGTTTAACTCGCCCAAAAAGCGCTCTGCTGCCCGCCATGGGCCAAGGGTATGGGAGCTCGAAGGACCCACCCCAATTTTGAGCATATCGAAAACACTTATTTTCTCCATCAGCGGGTGGCGTAAAAAGCCCCTGGCATTTCATTTGGCGCCGCCAGCCGCCAAATTTTGGGGTTGTGTAAAAAGCCCCCGGCTTTTCATTTGGCGGCGCAAGCCGCCAAATGTTATTTTAAACAGACGTCATTTCCATTGATTTTGCGAAGCAAAATCAATGGAAATGACGTCTGTTTAAAATTTTATTTCGCCGCCGTAGGCGGCGGAACACTTTTTACACAACCCCAAAATATTCTTTGGCGGCACAAGCCGCCAAAGAATATTTGAGAGCCTCTTTGAGGCAAGATTAGCATGCTTTTCCCTGAACCCGTCTTCAGAAACGTGCGCGGATACCTGCCAATACGTTCAAGCCTACCATGGGATAGTACTGCCAGCGCTGGTAGCGGTTGTTGAGCAGATTGTTGACCTGTGCAAATGCACCAATGTTTTTGGAAAAATGATAATCTGCAGAGGCATTCAGGTCGAGGAGGGTGTTGAGCTTGTCAGGGCTACCGTCGGGCGCCTTGACGGGCACCGCATTCTGAAAAAATACGTCTCCTCGAAGGATAAGGCCTTGTAGCAAACCCTGGTAAGCGATACCGGCATTCAAGCTCACGGTAGGCAGGTGCCAGGGCTTATCCTGGGTTTGGAGATTGAATACATGCTGGCTGAACCTTCCGTTGATTTCAAGGTCCTTCAGGATTTGTGTGCGGAGTTCTACCGACAGGGTAAAAATGCCCGCCGAATCATACAATACATTAAAGCGGGGTACAGAATCGGTGTTGGTGAGGAAAAGTGCCAGATTATCTACGTTTTTATACCCTATCTGTGCCCGATAGTTAATTCCCTGATAGTCCCCCTTCACCCCGCCGTAGTAATGGCGGTAAAAACTATTGCGAAGTTGCTGACGGGAATTTAAAAATGGGTTGTACGTCGTTAGTTGGAGGAAATTGTTTTTTTGTATCCCCCCTTCTATTCCTGCAAATGCAGATATAAGATTGTCCACCATGTTGTAGGAGCCTTCCAGCAGGGGATAGAGATGGAATTTGGCATCGTGGGCAGCAATATTGGCTCCAAAGGATACCCGGAATTTTTTTCCATGATATCCATAGGTCGGCGAGAGGAAAAAGTTATTCAGGGTTTGTTTGCCTGTATCCCGGTAGGCCGTCAGATCAGCCTGGAAGCGAATACCCAGGGGATTGGTATTGTCGAGCCATTTTTTGCCTTCAACGACCAGGTTAAGTCCGGATTCCCTGGCAGCAAAAAGGTCTTCCATCCGGTAAAAATCTAAGCTGGCGGAATAGTCTATATTCCCAACGGTCTTCTGGTTGTTGAACAGCCTCGCCTGCCCGGACAAAACGGAGTAACGCTGCCGCACATCTGATGCAGAAAAGGACGGCGGATTGGCCACGGTATCCGAGCGCTCATTATATCCATAGAAATGGACAATATCCTGGCTGTAATGCAGTTTTCCGCCTACACTGAACCCCATATCCGTATGCACAGTAGCATAAGCTCCGAAATCATTGTCTGCGGATTGCTGGTTTTCTACATTTTGGGAATTGTTGATGGAATAGTGCCGGAAGTCAAATCCTGCGTCAAAATTTTTATTTTTAAACGCATCGTACCCGCCTTCGAGCAATAAGGCCTGGGGAAGCCCACCGCCGATGCGCAGGAACCCGCCATAGAGGGTGTCTTTGGGTTCATTTTTCAATACCTGCGGGGTAACCTTCGGTGGAAGGTACTGGACGTTCAGGGCTTTATTGGAAACGGAGTATGTCACCCTGCTCCTTGCAGTATCCAGTGGAGTTAGTACGGGGTTGACGCGTACCCGGTCGGCATCCGCCAGTCTGGCATTGAATTCCTGGACGATGTCCACCTTGTCGCCTGTCGCTATGCCAGTTTGTGCATGCAGGCTTCCTGCCAAAAGGAGGATAGAAAAGAGGGTGATATGGAGGTTTTTCAAAAGTTTCATCAGGTGTTGCCTTGAATTTAAGGTTAATGATTTTCAGTTTTCGTACTGGTATATCCCAGCAGTGGGTTCAATATCCTCCGCTTTTATTCAGCGGGCTGCTCTGCTCGATCATCCT
>CAZGOT010000126.1:7529-8591 GCA_964527495.1 uncultured Haliscomenobacter sp. | reverse complement strand
TAATGTTTGGCACTCCAATGGTGAGGCATTTCCATTCCGGAATTTCGGGGCTTCCGATATTCGCCTCGATACATCTTTTAGAAGTATTGAGGAAAATAAGCCCAAAAGCAGGTTTAACGATCGCATCGCGCTGTGCGGTAGTCAGCCGCGACAAAAGGACCCCCTTTGCTGTATCCTGAATATCGAGAATGGCCGACTGGTCAATCGTATCCCCACCTATAACGGTTTGGGCATTTAGATAGAAATGGCCACAGGCCATGGAGGCGACGAGATACCAAATACGGAGGGCGGAATTTTTAAAGTATGGCCGGAGAATCATTACAATATTTTTAATTTCGATAAAGGTAAGGAATCTCCGCCAGGGATTACACACTGTCCCCCAACTTATGCCTACAGCTTATTCTTATTGATCATATCGAGCAATTCGTCCCGGTAATTCTTGCCGATGGGCAGGTGTTTCGGCTGGTTTTTCTCCATTACTTCGATCATATTGCCGACAATCGCTTCGATTTTATCCATATTGACAATATACGAGCGGTGGATGCGCTTGAATCGGTTTATGGGAAGTTTATCCTCCAGGCTTTTCATCGTCTGGAGGGTAATTACGCGCTGGTTTTCCAGCCGGATGATAACATAATCTTTGAGGCCTTCGATATAGACGATCTCTTCAAAGTTGACTTTTACGAGCTTTTTATCTGCTTTAACGAAGATATAGCTGTCCGAAGGGTTATCCTCGGGGCGTTCTTTATGCTGCTGTTCCAGGTGTTCCTGTGCTTTGTTGACAGCTTTCATGAAGCGCTCCAGGGATATAGGTTTGAGGAGGTAATCCAGGGCATTTAGCTCGAAGCCTTCGACAGCATAATTGGAATAAGCGGTGGTGAAGACGACGAGGGGCGGTCGGGCTAGGGTCTTGACAAAATCAATTCCGGTGAGCTGGGGCATCTGAATATCCAGGAACATCAGGTCAATGTGTTCCCGTTTGAGGACCTCATTGGCTTCCAGTGCATTATTACATTTGCGTACCAGGTGCAGTTCCGGTATTTTTTCGATGTAGGTCTCCAG
>CAZGOT010000126.1:0-7519 GCA_964527495.1 uncultured Haliscomenobacter sp. | reverse complement strand
TTTATCATAAACAGATGGTTTTAATGCCGTCAGTCGAGTTCAAGATCCAGGACGACGGCGTAGGTATTGGGTGTATCGTTGATGCGCAAATCGTAGTGTTTGGGGTAAAGGAGGTTGAGACGCCTGTGAATATTGGCGAGGCCTATTCCCCCGCTCACGCGGTTGGGGTCGCGGATGGGGCGTTGGAGGGGTTTGCTGTTTTCGATGTAAAAATGGAGTTTCTTGTGTTCCACTTCGATTTTTATCCGAACAAAGGAATCTTTTTCGAGGGTATTCATAAGGCCATGCTTGAAGCTATTCTCCAGAAAAGGGATAAAAAGCAGCGGCGCGATGGTCTGTTCCCCTATGACCCCCAAGACCTGGAAATCAATCCTGACCTGACTACCTTGCCGGAGGCGTTCCAGGTCAATATAATTTTGCAGGTAGCTAATTTCTTTACTTAGCAAAACGCGCTTTTCATTGCATTCATAGAGCATGTAGCGCATCATTTCCGAAAGTTTCAGAACGATTTCAGGGGCCAGTTCAGATTTTTTCAGGGTAAGGGCATACAGGCTGTTCAGGGTGTTGAATAGAAAGTGGGGGTTGATTTGCGAGCGCAGGAACCGGAGCTCTGACTGCATGGTCTGGCGCTCTAAATCCTGGCGCTCTTTGAGCTGCTGCACCCAATCATTACTGATTTTCACTACTGTCCCTATAGCGGCAGAGAGAAAAATAGTCAGAAAATAGCCAAACTGATTTTGTAGCAAGTCGAGCTGTGCTTCCGGTTTACCGCTGAATTTGAAGTAAAAGGCCAGGACTTTCAGGGGGGTAATAATAGCGGAGACGAGCAGGAGTAAGATCAGATAAGTCAGAAATTGTTTTTTATTTAAATAATTCGGTATGAGGTAATAGAGATTGAAATAGATGATGGCGACATAAAAAAAAATGTTGACGAGCTCGTTGGTAAAGGTAAACCAAAAGCCAAAACGGGTGCCCTCCAACAAGATCAGGACCAGCAGGACAATCAACCAGAACACACCGTGCCTGATGATAGGGGCGTTCAGGATATGCATTACCCTAACCTTCCAAGGTATGGTTTTGACGTTGATGGTGTGCATCATCACTAATCAATTGGCTGCATCAAAGGCCATTTTATTTTGTTTGTGTTCCAAAAGGAGGCTGCGGCTCCGAAACTGGGTCCAATATGCCATTTTAATCAGCACGGCTAAAAAAAATTACTACAAATATATCGGAATAGTAGATAAACGTGTCATTTTTCCCTCTACGCCGACCTGTCGCAACAACGCTAATTTTGTACCTTTGCACGACTTAAACTGATTTGAATGAAAGCATTTGTATTTCCAGGCCAGGCCGCCCAATTCGAAGGGATGGGCCTGGATATGTTTGAAACTTTCTCTCTTGCCAGGGATATGTTCCTGGAGGCCGACGAAATCCTGGGTTTTTCGCTCACAGAAGTGATGTTCCGGGGATCGGCGGAAGATTTAAAGCAGACAAAAGTGACCCAGCCGGCGGTTTTTGTCCATTCCGTGATAAAAGCAAAAATGGCGGGCGACCAGTTTCGGCCAGATGTAGTGGCAGGGCATTCCCTCGGGGAATTCTCGGCATTAGTTGCTGCTGGTGCTATGACCTTTGCCGAAGGCCTTGCCCTGGTAGCCAGGAGGGCATTTGCCATGCAGGCTGCCTGTGAAACGGTGCCTGGTACCATGGCCGCCGTCCTTGGCCTCGAGGATCAGGTGATAGAAGAGATTTGTGCAGGTATTGACGCCGTAGTGGTCCCTGCTAATTATAACTGCCCGGGGCAGTTGGTCATCTCCGGATCATTGGAAGGGGTTGAAGCTGCTGTCAAACTTTTGGAAGAAGCCGGGGCGACCAGGGTTATCCTGCTTCCCGTGGGCGGAGCATTCCATTCTCCTTTAATGAAGCCAGCAGAAGAAGACCTTGCTGCTGCAATCGGTCAGACAAAAATTGTTTCGCCAGTGTGTCCGGTTTATCAAAATGTCAATGCCATGCCACAAACCGATCCCTCGGCTATCCGCGAAAACCTGATCCGACAACTGACTTCTCCAGTGCGCTGGACACAAACGATGGCACAGATGCTCCAGGATGGGGTCAGCGAAGTGGTGGAAGTAGGGGGGAGCGGTAAGGTATTACAGGGGTTCTTTAAAAAACTTGGCAGGAGATTTCCGCCTTCTGCACTCTAAACGATCCTTCTCCCAAAAGTAGACTTTACCAAATGAAAGGAAAGGAAATCCAACAGGGTTCCGTCTTGCTTGCCGAGCCGTTTATGATGGATCCCAACTTTCGCCGTGCGGCTGTTCTGCTCACCGAGCATGGAAAAGGGGGAAGTATCGGTTTTGTTATGAACCGGCCTATGGAAATGTCCATTGATGAATTGCTGGATGATTTTCCCTCTTTCTCCAGTAGCGTATTCTGGGGCGGGCCTGTACAGACGAATACTGTCCACTACGTGCATAATGTAGGTAACCTGATAGAAGGTAGCGTAAAGGTTGCCGAAGGCGTTTTTTGGGGAGGAGACTACCAAAAACTGAAGTTCCTTATTACCTCCGAACTTGTCCTGCCAGAGAATATCCGCTTTTTTATTGGGTACTCTGGCTGGGGAGAAGGACAATTAGCCGAGGAAATGCGGCTTGGATCCTGGGTCTCTGCCGAAATGGATGCCAATTACCTCTTCCGGTGTGCCCCGGATAACCTGTGGCAAAACATCATGACCAATAAGGGAGATAATTTTGGTGTTATCGCCCAGTTACCCGAAAATATGACCTGGAACTAAGCGAGACTTACGGGGAAGAGATGTCCTTCAGCTTGATAGAAGCATTGAGCTTTGCAACAAGCGAATCCCGGTAAGGGTAGAAATTTTCGAGTGCCTCTTTGGGAAGTGGCTCCGGGGGCGGCAAGGTGAGCCTGAGGTGGTTCACCTGACGTCCGTTCATCCAAAAACGGAAACAGACGTGCGGTCCCGTTGCCAGTCCGGTGGACCCTACATACCCGATTACCTGCCCCTGGGTAACCCGAACTCCCCTGCGGATGCCGCGGGCAAAGCCCCGCATGTGCAGATATT
This sequence comes from uncultured Haliscomenobacter sp., assembly GCA_964527495.1. Classification (GTDB taxonomy): domain Bacteria; phylum Bacteroidota; class Bacteroidia; order Chitinophagales; family Saprospiraceae; genus JADJPL01. The sequence goes on along the minus strand of CAZGOT010000126.1, from coordinate 4,440 downwards.
GGGTGGTAATGCTTTTATTATGACGGATTTTTACATAATTGCCGTTTCCTCCGGAATAGGCAGCCTCGATGACTTCTCCATTGCCAACAGCATAAATCTCGGTGCCATAAGGTGCTGCATAATCCGTTCCAAGGTGTGGACGGACATGCTTCAGCACAGGATGAAAACGGCGCAGGTTGTAGTGGGAAGAAATTCGGGAGAATTTCACAGGTGCTTTTAAAAAGCCTTTGTTGACAGGTCTTCCTTCCAGGTCGTAATATCCTTTGTCTTCCTCATGCTCATAGTATATCGCATGATAGGTCTTTTCTCCGGTCTGATAAAGTGCCGCATGTACTCTTCCTGGGTCAACAGCCTTATTTTCAACATATTGCTGATCGTATAAGGCATGGAAGTGATCCCCTTTTTGCAAGTGGTGAAAGTCAACCGACCATTGAAGGGCATCTTCCATCTTTGCGATCAGGGATGGGCTTGCGCCTCCATCTTCCAGCGCCTGCCATAGCGAAGACTCAATAGTGCCTTCTACAAATTGCTGTCGGACTTCTACCGGGCGGACGATTTTTTCTATGCGGGGCCGATCCTTAAAATGGAATACGTAATATTCATACACACTGGGCTCATATACTAAATAATCCAGCCCTGCGCCTTCCTCGCGGGAGAGCAGGAGATAGGGCTTTCCCGTTTTAAAATCCTGTACTTTGAAAGCACCCTGGGAATTTTCCAGCATATTGGCGATAAGCGCAGGTCCAACTCCGTGTTGGGCAAGTAGTTCTCCGAGAATTTGCCCCCGGGAAACCTCCCCCTTCTCCACCGCAAAGGTGTCGAGGGCAAAGCCATATTTTACGGTTGGAACGACAATTGGAAATGCAGATAATCCGGGCTGGCTCCCACGCAGATTAGCTTGGGTATTTTTAGAATTTTCTGGAAAAACGGCCATCGCTACGACAGCGACAACAGAAAAAGCAACGATTCCGGCAAAAACCCGGCTTGATACCTCTTTAAATGGCGTAAATAGCGACTCTGGATTTGACACTGTGTTAAATTTGTATGTTGCTTTTTCGGGCAACAGCAGGCGAACCATAGTGCAGGTGCTTACTGTCTGGCTGGGGGGAGGCCAGAAAAAGCTAAAGTAAATAGGTTTTCTTCATAGTGTGGTCCATGGGAGTGCTTCCGGGGTCGTCTGCAAATATAAAATTCCTCCTAAACCCCGCCTAATTAAAAATGTTAAATTCTATACATAGCTTTGCAGAAAAGATTTCTATGTCCACTATAGACCGTTATGGCAAAAGAGGGATGTACATGCTGCTATCCGATATCTGGATAAGGGATTGTATCCCAATGCTTTTTGTAAAATAATTCCCGATGTGGCAGGGGGAGATCCCCTTTTTTGCAATATTATGCATGCCGATACGGCTGGTACCAAAACGAGCCTGGCGTATTTATACTGGAGGGAAACCGGGGATATGGAAGTCTGGCAGGGGATTGTCCAGGATGCTATCGTGATGAACCTCGACGATATGGCCTGTGCCGGCTGTACCAACGGGATCGTGCTGTCCTCCACCATTGGCAGGAACAAAAACCTGGTCCCAGGGGAAGTTTTGTCTGCCTTGATCCAGGGTACAACGCGATTTATGGAAGAAATGGCTAAATGGGGGGTAGATATAATCCTGAGTGGAGGGGAAACGGCAGATGTGGGCGATATCGTCCGGACCCTGGATGTGGGTTTCACGGCTTTTGCCCGTATGCCCCGGGAGGAGGTTATTCAGAATGTAATACGGGATGGCGATGTGATTATCGGGCTTGCTTCTTTTGGACAAGCAGTTTATGAACAAGCCTACAACAGTGGTATTGGTAGCAACGGGCTAACTTCTGCACGGCATGATGTTCTTTCCCGGAAATATGCCCAACGCTACCCGGAAACTTTTGACCCACATACGCCCCCGGAGCTTGTGTACAGCGGCACCAAGCAGTTGGAAGACCTGATAGACACTCCGGCGGGGCCGCTTCCTGCGGGTAAGTTGTTGCTTTCTCCGACCCGCACCTACCTGCCTTTTTTGAGCCAACTGCTGAAGGCCCGGCGAAAAGATATCCACGGCCTTATCCATTGTACAGGCGGTGCACAGTCCAAAGTCCTGAAATTTCTGCGCGGCCAGGCTGCAATTAAAGACAACCTCTTTGACCCGCCGCCCTTATTTCGTTTAATACAGGCAGAATCCGGTGCCTCCTGGGAAGAAATGTATAAGGTGTTTAATATGGGACACCGCCTGGAGGTTTATACCGCTGCAGAAATAGCAGAAGAGATTATCGCCCTTGCCAGCTCGTTTGGTATTGAGGCTGCGGTGATTGGCAGGGTAGTAGCAGCTCCGGAAAACCGGGTGATTGTCGAAACGGCAAATGGAACTTTCGAATATGCCTAAACAAATATCAAAAAAGGAAAAAGCCAGGGCGATTGCGGCTATCCTGGAAATGCCTATCCCGTTGCAACACGAGGATCCCTATACGTTGCTGGTGGCAGTTTTACTCTCTGCCCAATGCACTGATGAACGGGTGAATAAAGTGACGCCAACACTCTTTGCCAGAGCAGCTACTCCACAGGCAATGGCGCAGGTAGAGGTTGCGGAAATTGAAGCAATTATCCGCCCTTGTGGACTGGCCCCAAGGAAGGCCCGCGCCATTCGGGAACTCTCGGAAATCCTGCTGAACAAATACGGCGGGCTAGTGCCTGCTGATTTTACTGCGCTCGAGGCATTGCCAGGGGTAGGGCATAAAACGGCCTCCGTAGTCATGAGCCAGGCTTTTGGTGTGCCTGCTTTTCCTGTGGACACCCATATTCACCGACTTGCCTTTCGGTGGGGTTTGAGCAATGGTAAGAATGTAGAGCAAACAGAAGCCGATTTGAAACGCTTGTTTCCCCGGGATTCCTGGAACAAGCTCCACTTGCAGATTATTTTTTTTGGACGGCAATATTGCCCGGCGAGGGGACATCGTCCGGAAGTATGTCCCATTTGTAGCCAATATGGAAACAAAGAACGGGAAAAGCCTAAAAAGGGAGGCCAAGGCCCAGGTTGATATTGGGGTTCTTTAGCCAATTTCTCGGCGGGTTCCAGAAATTTTCACCGTCCCAACGGTAAGGATAGCGCATCTTAATCCCGAGGTCCACCCGAAACATAAAATACGTGAAATCCAGCCGCGCACCAAACCCAGGGCTGAGGGCAATTTGGCGGTAAAATGGATCATATTGCCCCTTGCCTTGAGGTAGATCGGGGTCCGTAAATTGGCTGAACCGAAACTGCGACCCCGGACGGGTAGGGTCCCTGCGGATAGTCCAGATATTGCCGCCATCCAAAAACCACGCCCCGTTCAGGCGCCAAAAAATGTTAAAGCGGTATTCCAGGTTAAACTCTAGCTTGAGATCCCCGGCCTGGTAAAAAAACAATGGGTTGCTACCGGTTATGGAAAGAGAATCTATATGCCCTCCCGGCCCCAGAGCCCGTGCCGGCCAGCCACGGATACTGTTGGGGCCTCCAGCAAAAAATTGTTTGACGTAGTGGACTTCCTGGCTGAAGCCAAACGGACGCGCAATGCCCGCATTGATGCGCAAAGCTAGCGAACGATCCGGTTTTAGCTGCCTATACACCCTGAAATCAGTATCCAGCCGGACAAACTGCGAAAGGGTTACTCCCCGAATGTTCAGGGTGTCTTTCTTGCCCGTCAGGACGTTGTACAGCGCATTGCCCGACCAGGCTTCTAAACCCGCTACTTCCAGGTTGAGCCCAAGGTATTTGGAAATGCCGAGGCTGTTGGGCCGGGAAGCGGATACAAAATTGAGATCTTTAAACAATACACTCACAAAGAGCTGGCGGCTGAACGAATTCCTGAAAAATGCATTTTGATTGATAATCGTATCGGATGCTGGCTGAAAAACCGGCCGCAGGTAATCAATGCCGAGGTGATTGATGCTATATCTGCGGCTTGAGGTGCGGGCATCAAACCCATATCCTGCATTGAAAAGGGTGTAGTTGTAAAAGTTGAGCAGGGAAACGTAATTGAGGCTGGCGGAGAGATGGGTGGATCCGGAGGACTCCAAAAAAGGGTAAAATCCGCGCCCCTGGCTTTTTTCTTCCCGCGTGGAAAATAAGGGCCCAAGCTTTTTCCAAATGCCCAGATAATCCCTGAAACGTGGCCAGTATAAATCCGATTGCAGGCGAAGGTCCACCGTGTTCCAAAACTTCGTCCCGTCTGGACTGGGGTTGACTTCCACCCCAGCGGATAATTTACTCAGTAGGGTTTCTGCCCCTCTGAACAAATTGCGGTGCCGGATAGAAGGGCTGAGCGAAACGCCGATCAGGTTGCCTATACCGGCAGCATTACTTCTATTGGTATAATTGATATCAAAATCCACCCCGGTTTCAAATTTAGGGGTAGGAGAGAGTTCAATCCTGA
>CAZGOT010000125.1:7205-8699 GCA_964527495.1 uncultured Haliscomenobacter sp. | reverse complement strand
TTACCTCATTTTGCTTCGCAAAATGAGGTAAAACGATGTCCATTCAAAACTTTCTGGGGTTGTGTAAAAAGTATTCCGCCGCCTTCGGCGGCGAAATAAAATTTTAAACAGACGTCATTTTCATTGATTTTGCTTCGCAAAATCAATGAAAATGACGTCTGTTTAAAATGACATTTGGTGGCGCAAGCCGCCAAATGAAAAGCCGGGGGCTTTTTACACAACCCCATATTTTTTACACAACCCCATACTTTTCACACAACTGCAGATTTTATAACTACACGGGATACTTCGCATAATATTTTGCACTTGAAGCAGTCAAAGTATTTTCCCCATGCACACATTACCATATATACGAACAGCGCCTGATTCAGTTGATTTTGCGAAGTAAAATCAACTGAACCAGGCGCTGTTTATACACTAAATCTATTTGTTGCTAAGCGACAGATGCGATTTAGAAATCGAAAGTAACCTTTGCGAGTGCACGACGGCCGATAATCGGCATATTCGGCAGTGCGCGGTATTGCTGGTCGAGCAGGTTCATACAGGTAAGGTCGAGTGCGATACCTTTCTTGAACTTATAGCCTACACCAGCGTCAACCAGGTTTTTCACATCGGTATCACCAGTAAATTGACCGTTGTTGGAGAAGAAGGAATCGTCATGCTGGAAAGCGATGTTCCCCCTCCATCCAGTTACAGGCGCATAAACTGCACCGAAGCGGTATTTGTTTTGAGGTACACCGAGTGCAAAGATAAGTCCGGAACCTTTAGCCTCGCCAAGTTCCTCTTCATCGAAATAGTTATCGCTTACGCGGGAATAGTTCAGGAAGAGGTTGAGGTCCTGGTTGATCGCATAGGAAAATCCAAGATCGAGGCCCCAGTAGGATGCCTCGCCAAAAGTACGGTAGCCTGCAGCAGAGTGTACCATATTATCCTGTGGCACACCAGTAGGTTCGACTGCACCGAAGATTGGGGAGAGCGGGGCAATTTGTGCAGCAAAAGCAGCACCGCCTTGCTGGTAAGCGCCGCCAACGGCTGCGCCGATTTGCTGGGCAGTAGCAGCTGCCTGCGCTGCTGGCATACCGCTGGCAATCAATGCAGCTTGTAGCTGAGTGGTAACCGTATTTCTAACGGCATTGCTCAAATCAGCAGCGATGTTCTGATCGGTAAAGCGTATCGTTGGGCTGATAGCAGTGAAGTTGATGAACCCGGAAGTTTGGATGGAGTACAAATCAGCAGTAACCGCAAGCTTTTTCCCCAATACCCCTTTGTAGCCGATTTCGAAAGACTTTTCGATGCGAACTTCAGGAGGCGTAGTGTTGATCGGCGCAAGTGGGAGGCCAGTGAACAGGTTATAGCCAGTGAACTTACCCGTAGTACCTGTTGGCGCATTGGCCGGATTCGTCAGGATTGCCTGGACAATCGGAAAAATGTTGGCCGGAAGCGCGCCGCTGAGGGCAGTCAGGATGCTAGGGGTAACTGCTCCATAAGGGGTGG
>CAZGOT010000125.1:0-7195 GCA_964527495.1 uncultured Haliscomenobacter sp. | reverse complement strand
GGGATTGCCAGAGGAAGGCCAGGAGTGCCGTATGGAAGGCTTGGGAACCCAGGTGCAGTCAGGTCAATGAGGGGGTTGGCAGGGAACTGATGCGGCTCCTTCAAACCTTTCAACCAGACATCGAACAGGCCAGTAACCGGAGTGGCCACAGGGAAGTCAATGTACATAACGAGTGCATCCGGAGGAGCAGCCGCCTGGTTGTAGGATGCCCGGAAAGTATGGTTGGGCGATGCCTTATATACCATTGCCACCCGTGGAGAGAATGCCGATTCATCAATAAAATTGAAGCTGTCAAAGCGGCCTGCCATGACGAGGTCTAACTTATCCGTGAGCTTGAAGTTCCCCTGCAGGTAACCACCGAAGATATTATAATCATCTACATCTTCAAAGCGGCCATATACCTTCCCATAGGAATTACTGGTTGCCTGACGGTAATCAACACCTGCGGTGAACTTGGAATTCAGGAATTTTTCGAAGCCAAAGTTGTACTGCAACTGGCCTTCGAGCTGTGTGCGCTCGATGATGGTCCTGTTGCCCGTCTGGTACAGGAAAGTTGGTCTTTCCGGGCTTCCTCCGTCATTGAAGTTATAAAAAACTTGTGCAAAGAGTCCGCCGGATTGAACGCGTGCCTGGGCCCAGTAGGCATTAGACTGAGAGAGGCCTTCCCCTTGAGAGTTGTAGAAAACGGAGCTATTGTCATTGACACCACCAGATACAACAACTTTCGTCTTATCTGAAGGGCGATACTCGAAAGTACCGTTGAAGGAGCTGTTCCACCAGAAGTCCTGCATCATATTACCGTCACCATCCGGATCCAGATCGCTTTGGTTCAGCAGTACCGGAGCCTTAGACTGGTCGGCAGCGATTACCCCTGCCGAGTTGACGATAGGATCAATGATAGACTTCTTGAACTTGGCAGTTTGGCGAACAAAAGATGCTCCGCTACCAGTTCCTTCTGAACCATCCAGGGTGAATTCATCCCCCCTTTTATAGTGTGCGTTCACCTTAAAGCCGACCTTTTGGCTTTTAGAAGCGATAGCTACGCGTGCAGAGGCACCATAAGTAGCCAATTCCCCGCCAATGACTTCTACAGTCGTACCTGGATAGTCAATCGGGCTTTTAGAAATAAAATGGACTACACCAGAAGTTACACCAGGTCCATAAAGCGCGGAACCTGGGCCGCGGACGACCTCGATGCGCTGGAGGTCAATAGAGTTCAGACCGGAAGCATCGGACTGGAAAGTTCCGATACCAGGGCCTACGAGGCTACGGTAATCGAGGATGGGGAAGACGGCTGTTCCAAAAAGGCCAGCTGACCCACGCATTTCGATATTCATCCTCGCTGCCGATTGCTGCTGGATTTGTACCCCTGGGACGTTGATGAGCTCCCGGATAGGATCCACTGCAGAGGAGGCGGCCTGCATAGTTTTGGCAGAAATTACGGAGACAGAAGCCGGGGCTTCCTGCACCTTCTCTGCCCGTCTGGAGGCAGAAATGATGATTTCGCCCAATGTGCTGACGTTTTCGGCCAGCTCAACATTGACGGTCGTAGTGCCCGCGGATACATCCACTATTTTAGAATCATAGCCGATATAGCTGATTTCTATTTTGAATGGCGGCGCAACACTGGTTTCGAGCGTGTACATACCATCCGCATCAGTGGAAGTTCCGGATGTCGTCCCTGCCACGATGACACTGGCACCGGCCAGGGGCATGCCCTGTTCGTCTGTCACTTTGCCTTTTATCACGGTTTGTGCCGCTGCAGTAAAACAAAGAAACATAGCCAGTAACATGGAGAATGTCCTGAGTTGATTTTTCTTCATGATGGATAGATTAGGTGTTCAAAAAAGAATTGTTAGGAATCTTGCCAAGATAAGCATATAATAGAAAGAATAATAATCTTTAAACAAAATTTTATCGGGTGGCGGAGCGGCGATGGAGAGAAAACTGCGTTAATGGTTGAGCAAGAGGGCGAAAAATCCCGTTTCCGGTGTGGAAAGCGGTTTTGTGCCGAAGCCGCGGTCAATAGCACATGGGTATGTTGCGGGCTTCTTCCTGGAAGCGGAAAAGGTTGGGCACTTCAAACTGGAGGCCACGGACGATAAAAAGGGCGGCAATCAACAATAACAGGGCAGGCGCCAGACGGCGAAGGCGACGGCGCCAGGATAGGTCAAGTACCTGGCCGGCAAACCCGGTAAAAGCCATTAGCGGGAAAGTGCCGAGTCCAAACAACAGCATAAAAATGGCTCCAAACAGGATACTGCCTCCTGTGAGGGCACCTGCGATAGCCATATATACCAGTCCGCAGGGCACAAAGCCGTTGAAAACACCCATCATCAGTGCGGCCTTAGTCCCGTCTCTGCGCACCCAGGTCCCGAGCTGGCCTTGGATCCATTGATGAAATCTTCTTATGGCCACAAGCCTGAGCAACTGGCTTTCTACGGAAATAGAAAAAACGGCAGTCAGGGCCAGCGCTACACCGAGGGCCAGGGTGAGATGCTTTTGGGCTCCTGCCATCCACAATCCCTTACCCATCAGACCAGCAACAACGCCAACAAATGCATAGGTACAGAGGCGACCAAAATTATAGGCGAGAATACCCCTCAAAGCCCGGCGACTTCCCAGACCCTGAAATGGCATTGCGAGTGCCAGCGGGCCGCACATACCTACGCAGTGGATACTGCCAAGCAATCCAATAGAAAAGGCCGTCCATATTTCTATTTGTCCGATCATTAAATAACAATGGCTGCTTCCTTGAAGAACCTGGTTCCGCCCGCTTGCCAGTCCACTTTAATTCTCCAGTATCCCTTCTTCATTTCCCTGGAAGAAACGACCTGTTTTACTTCCCGTATGGGGACTTTGAAATCGGCATGGCTATCCGAGGGGCAGAAAAAAAGGATTTCCCCCTCTACTTTTCCCAAATCTTCCGGAAAAGAGAACATTACCTGCCCGAGCCCTTCATTTTTCTGGATTTCCAAATCCCGCTTAAGGGAGGCGGCATTGCGTAGCTTTTCATAATGTTCCTGATATTTCAAGTCTTCGGCATAGTAATCTTCTGAAACCAAGCTGTTGTCCTGACTCGTTGATTTGATGACGAAATAAAGCAGTACGGCCACAAAGGTCCCATAAAAAAGGGCAATACCCGTTCCCCAATGAAATTTCATACGTTTGATAATTATTTTCTAACCTAACCAGACTAATAGCCCGGTCCCAGGAAATTGGTTTTTGTACGGTCGAGCAATTTGCCTTCGGAATATACCTCTATGACGATTTTGGTATTCCTTCCCTTGAGTTTTTCCCGCTGCATCTCAATAAAGAAAGCCCCTTCCACCTTGTCTGTTGGCTTGGAATCGGGAATGTGCCCTACAGGTTTGAGTACCGCTCCATTCGTAACCACCTTGAACTGTAAGGGGAACCGCCCTTTGGTCTTGTTAATTACCTGGTAATTGTAAAGGTTGCTCAAGTGCTGGTCGTCAACTTTTTGAAACAACATGCCCGGAGTCCGCAGGACGATCGTTTCCACGTCTGTCCTGTTGGAGAGAAGGAGGGCGTTGAGGCCTACCAAAGCAGCTAAAACGGCAGAATAGGCAATGACGCGCGGAGTAAAGAGCTTGCGACGGTTATTAGCGATGCCCTGGTAACTGTCATATCGGATCAAACCTTTGGGTCGGTGGATTTTTTCCATGATTTCATCACAGGCATCAATACATGCGGTGCAGTTGATACATTCCAACTGGGTACCGTTGCGGATATCTATACCTGTGGGGCATACCTGAACGCACATCCTACAGTCTATACAATCCCCCAACGCCCGTTGTCCGGATTCCTGCAGCATGGTACTTTGGGAAGGCTCACCAGCCCCGGCGAGCGCTGTTGCGCTGGTTATATCCTTGCGGATTTGGCTTATGGGCGACTGTAAAGGTTTAGTTTTCTGTATTTTTCCCCGGGGTTCGCCCCGGATAAAGTCATAGTGGATTACTATGGAGTTGTGGTCAAGGAGTACGCCCTGCAGGCGTCCGTAAGGGCAAATAGTGGTACAAACCTGTTCGCGCAGGTAGGAAAAAACGAAATAGAATACAAAAGAAAAAACCACTATTCCAGAAAAGGCGCCAAGATTTTGGGAAATAGGGGAGGTGACGGTAGCAATAACCTGGTCTACACCGATAATATACGCCCAGAAGGTATGGGAAATGAGCAGGGCAACAGCAAAAAAAATGGCATGCTTGAGGGATTTCTTTCCAATCTTTTCAGCAGTCCAGGGGCTGTTGTTGAGCCTGCGCTGGGCGTTGGCATCCCCTTCAATTAGGTATTCGATTTTGCGGAATACCCCCTCCATGAAAATAGTCTGGGGGCATATCCAACCGCAAAAAAGACGCCCGTATACCGCGGTGAAGAGGATGATGAATACCATCATGGTGAGCATCGCGAAGACAAACAAGTGGAAGTCTTGAGGTGCGAAATGAATGCCAAATAAGATAAACCTACGCTCGAGGACATTAAATAGCAGCAAGGGTTCGCCATCAACTTGTATGAAGGGCCCCCCGAAGAGCATGACCAGGAGGACAGTGTTGAGTATGGTGCGTGCGAAGGTAAACCAACCCCTTGGTTTTTTGGGGTATATCCAAATGCGCCTGCCTTTCTCATCCACCGTGGCTATATGGTCGCGGTAGCCTTCGCTGTCTGCATATACGTCATGAAGCGGCTGTTCCATTTTGTGCTGGCATTAATTGTTCAGCATTCCGAGTTGTTTGCCTGCTGCTGTCGAGTCACTGGCAGGTGTATCCTTATTTTGCATTTTTGCCTGAAAAAGTTCACCTTCCGGAGCTTTTCCATTCGGAGGATTGGTGCCCTGGAGGGTTAGGATGTAGCTTGCCAGGCGATGCATATCGGCAGGGCGCAGTTGATTTTTCCAGGCAATCATCCCTTTTTCCGGTACCCCGTTTTTAATAGTCAGATAGATGTTTTTTATACCGCCCCCATGGATCCAGTATGGGTCGGTCATATTAGGTCCAACGCCTCCCTCGCCGAGGGCACCATGACAAGCGATACAGTTGGTTTTGAAGAGGGTTTGGCCCGCAGCGATATCACCATCGGCAGTAAGGGGTGCGAGGTTTTCTTCATCCACCCTTTGGGCTTGTTTAGCCTGAAATGCTGCAACGGCAATCTGGGCTTCTTTCATTTCGGTTTCGTAGGCAGCAGCAGAGCCCATACCAATCCCGGTGACGTGATAATATAACATATACACACCACCGAAGGCAATAGTCAGGAAGAACATAGCGACCCACCAGGGTGGGAGACTGTTGTCCAACTCCCGGATTCCGTCGTAATTGTGGTCTAAAAGGATTTCTTTCTCTTTTTCTACGGGAACCACGTTTGTCCAGCGCTTATACTGCCGTTTCCAGAAGCTTTCGACCGGTTCCTTTACGGCCTCCTGGAAAATTTCAATACCCTGCTCCTGATACATCTTGATCTGTTGCATTTTGATCATGATATTGAGGAGCTGTATTACGGAAAGTAGCGCACCTGCTATTGCGAGGCCTGCAAATAACAGCAGTCCATTAGATAAGAAATTCGTGTAAAAATTGGGATTACCCCCAGGTACGGCATCTTGTCCAAAAGCAGAAAATGCCGATGTGGCTAAAAAAGCAGGTAGTACGGCCCGGAGTAACTTGCTGTTAGGCTTCATGGCTATTTTCTTTTTGTGTATTTAGGGGAAAACCGTCCTCCAGTGGGAGGTTGGACATACGATCGATGAACGCCCCGTCCTGCCGTAGGACAACTGCTGTGCTGACCAGGAAAATCGTTACGAAGGTGAGCAGGGCCGCTATGGCCATCCAATTGATGTTTCCTGCTGTTTCGAGGATATATTTAAACATACTTCTTACTTTATTTCTGGTTACGGAATATTTGCTGGGGATTCCTGTCTGTACAGGGTTTAATTTGCCGCCTGCATCTTAGGTTTGATATCGGTACCTAAACGCTGGAGATAGGCAATCATAGCGATAATTTCCTTTTTTTCGAGGTCTTTCATTTCTATGCCATCCTTTTTGAGCCGCTGTCCTATTTGTGCCGCCTGTTTTTCAGCATCCGCCAGGGCAATGTTTTCATAGCCTTCCGGATAGGGAGTGCCAAGGGAGCGCAGGACCTGGATTTTTTTCGGCAGCAGGCTTACATCGAGCTCATCCCGGATGAGCCAGGGATATGCGGGCATAATCGAGCCAGGCGAAATAGCACTTGGCTCCAGCATGTGGTTGAAATGCCAGCTATCGGGGTATTTTCCCCCTTCCCGGTGCAAGTCCGGGCCGGTACGCTTGGAACCCCACAGGAAAGGCCTGTCATAGATGAATTCGCCCGATTTAGAATACTCACCGTAGCGTTCAGTCTCGGATCGGAAAGGGCGTACCATCTGCGAGTGACAACCCAGGCACCCTTCGCGGATATAAATATCGCGCCCGGCAAGTTCGAGCGGTGTATAGGGCTTCACAGATTCGATCTTAGGTACGTTTCCATCAATCATGACCATTGGAAAAATTTCGATTATCCCGCCAATTAAGATGGCAACGGTGCTCAGGAAGAGCATCTGAACTGGTCGTCTTTCTACCCAGCGGTGCCAATGTTCACCTTTGTATGTACCTGCGGTTTTAATGAGTGCCGGGGCTTCTGCAGCTTCATCGCGGGCGAAAACGCCTGAGCGGGCTGTTTTTATCAGGTTATACACCATAAGGAAGTTACCGGCGAGGAATAAGCTACCTCCTAAGGCACGCAAACCATACATAGGCAATATTTGCGCCACGGTCTCGAGAAAATTACCGTATTTCAAAAAGCCATCCGGGGTAAATTCTTTCCACATGAGGCTCTGGGTCCATCCAGCCCAATAAAGCGGGATTGCGTAAAATAATATCCCAAGGGTGCCAATCCAAAAATGGGTGTTGGCTAGTTTTTCAGAGTATAGTTTGGTGTTGAATAAACGGGGAATCAGCCAGTACAGTATTCCAAAGGTGAGGAACCCATTCCATCCCAACGCGCCAACGTGCACGTGGCCGATGGTCCAGTCGGTATAGTGGCTGATGGCATTTACCGATTTAATGGACAACATGGGGCCCTCAAAAGTGGCCATACCGTAGGCGGTAATAGCCACAACCAAAAACTTTAGAATGGGGTCCTGCCTGACCCGGTCCCATGCACCGCGCAGGGT
>CAZGOT010000124.1:0-8845 GCA_964527495.1 uncultured Haliscomenobacter sp. | reverse complement strand
CAGACAAAGATGCCCGGAAAAAGTGTTCCGATCGCAAAGTGTTTGAGTTCGTTGGAAAGAACCTGAAGTATCCTGTCATCGCCCGCGAAAACGGCGTTGAAGGAACTGTGGTAGTCCAGTTCGTCGTAGATCGCGACGGTACAGTAAAGGACGCCAGCGTCCTGCGCGATATTGGCGCGGGCTGCGGCGAAGAAGCTGTTCGCGTGGTTGGATTGATGAACCAGCAGGGATTGAAGTGGACGCCTGGCAAACAGCGCGGCCGTCCGGTGAAGGTCCAGTTCCGCTTGCCTGTACGTTTCAAACTACAGTAAGGAAATCCGGAACAAAAACAGCGATGGGGCTGTCTCATAAGTGGTCTGGTGGCATATGCCGTCAAGCTACGTATGAAACAGCCCCATCGCTGTTTTTATGCCCTGCTGTTGCCTCTATTGTTTCACCACCTTAACGGTCGTTGTGCTGCCATCGTCAAAAGCAACATGGAGGATATACAGGTTGTCGGGTAGCCCCGAAAGGTCAATGGCCTGGAAAGCGGCCGTAGAGGTAGTTTGATATAACACCCTTCTTCCCAGCAGGTCCCGGATTTCAAAGGCTACCAGGTTATTGCCTTCGCTGTGGATGGTCATTACATCCGGGGTGGGGTTGGGGAATATTGTAATAGTATTGGGATCGCGCAGGTTTTGGATACTGGTGGCGACCTGGCTGGAGGGTATCCAACTGGCAGCAAGGCTGTTGTCGGCATTGAGGCTGCTAAGTTGCAGGTGGGCACCTTTGCCATCGGCTTCAGTTGGCCACGGGGCGGTATCGGAATAGGTTACTTCGTCAATGATGTGGCCAAAAGCATCGGCGAGGATCAATTTTTGGGATTTGTTGGACAAGTTTCGGGTAAACTGACCGAAAGGGGCAGCGCCATAGAATTTTTGGAAAGCAACTGCATTGGAAGCGAGGAATAGTTTTCCGCCCGCAGGTAACCGGGAGTTAGGCGGGAAGGAATAAGTCAGGCCAAGCTCCCTGAAGTATAGGCCGCTGAGGTCAATGGAGGTGCTACCTGGGTTGGCGAGTTCCACGAATTCCAGTTCGTCACTGGTAAAGCCCCCGGCGGCTACGGGGTTGTAGTGAATTTTAGAAATAACGACAGTTGGAAGCTGAGGGTTGGCACAGGAAGAATAATCCTTGAGGTTGATATTCATCCAGTAGATACGGCCTTGTAGCCATTGCTTAATTTTCAGGAGATGATTGGCATGGTTGCCAATACTTCCCCAGCGCTGGTCTTCCCGCGTTACTGCTTCGGAAAGAAGCACAGCGGTCTCGTCTATTTTTTTTACAATGGTGTTGTAATTTAAAGGCTGTCCGTCTGCGCTGGCGAGGCTCCAACGCCTGGCCAGAAGACAGCGAAAGGTGGAAAGTTCGAAAAGATCGCGCCAGAAAGTTGAGCCGGTATTGTTGCCATTGGCAAACTGCCAGACATTGGTATGGCTCCTGTCGTACCCCCAGAAGAAAAGATCATTGCCATAGGTCAGGTTCAAATCCCATAAAGGACCGGCACGCAGCTTGCCGTCCCGGTCTTTATGAAAAAAAGTACTGAACTGGTACGCATCTACGTTGGAGGCAAGTTCATTGACCAGGATATAGTCCACAAAGCTGGGGACATCAATCAGTGCAGGGTAGCCATTGGTGATGGATTGATTTTTAGCTGTAACGACGTTTCTAAGGGCCTCAAACTGGCTTTGGATATAGTTATGTTGCTGGAAGGTAATATCTTCAGGTTCGGGCGAATCGTGGATGTAGGTAACAGGGACGCCGGCATAGGAAGGGGTTACCCAGGCAACGGGATCGCCTCCGGTAGTTTTATCCGCTTTAGTGATATATCCGCCGCTGACATTGGGAAGGGCATTGTCTAAGGAATTCATTTTGAGTATATTGACCCTTTCCTGGTCTATCTTGATTTTTTCTGTCAACAGGTACAAGCCTTTATAATCTCCATTGACGACAACTTCGCAGTATCTTCCTCTTGGGGCATAGTTGCCAAGCTCTGAGGAAAGCGTAAAGGAGATATAATCCCGGATGAGGGATGGATCAAATGCCAGGGCGTTGAGTACCCAATCGTTTTCTTTTGGCAAACCCAGCAGGCTGACGTTATTATTACTTTGGTTATCCTCTTTTAGTGTAGTAAGGCCATAGGGTTTTTTGGGCAGGGATTGGGAGGTGGAACCTCTTAGTTCTATTCCTATCCGGCCATTATAGTTGAGGAAAGATGGATTATTTTGATCAGCAACATAGTTTCTGGCCCCATTCGGACGGAGGATAATTTTCATGGTGCCGGGCACTTTGGGTTCATCTGGGATAATGCGGGGGAGGCTCGTGAGGGGATCGGTATCGGTTTGTATGAGTACGATTGGAAGGTTGCTGTCAGTGAATATCTGCGCGGCAATATGCTGCCGGGAAAGCAGAGTAAAGGCAAGCATAAGCCAGAGCTGAGGCCGGCATATAAAAAGTGTCGGTTTGAGGACGGGAAAATCAGAGGTTGGGTATTGGAGCATGAAGCCTAAGGTTTGCAGATTTTTTTGAAAATAATGTAAATTAATTGATGGGGCCAGTATCCTTTTTGGATTCCAGGGCTACCTGGACAGAAACCGGTAGGGCTGAGAGCAGGTCGAGCCCGGTTTCTGTTTCGATATCATCTACTGTAGTCCGAAAATCAGACCAATGCAGTCCACTGACGTCTTGTCGGTTAATCATATTGACCGCGATAACGCGGGTGGAGGAGTTTACCCGTCTGATGTCTTCCTCGCCTTCAGGCAGGATGAGGACGACTTTCCAGATATACTTAGGTACGGTAATATTTCCATTGGCAAGTTTTTCGCGGTAGCCGGCTGATCCAATGCCGCCTACTCCGTAATTGCCCATTATGATATATATTTCGTTGCCTTCGCGCACGAGTTTGCGGCTATAAGCTTCCATTTGTGCCCATGGGCCCTGGTTGTGATTGGGTGCCTGGGGGATGATATTGGTCATGAGGAAGGTTTGGCTGTTATCCTCGGCAGTGATGGTGCGGTCGCCAGAGGGGCATTGATGGCCCCGGTCGAATCCGGAGTTGGTATAATCGGAGGTGATTACCCGGTACCAACCGGAGGGCAGGCTTTCATCAGGGCGAAAATTGTCCTGTCGGTCAACTTCTCCGAGCCATTTTTTGCTGAGGTACCAGCTTGCCCAATTGGCAGTTCCCCGGCTTCGGTTGTAGGCAAGGGTATATTGCGGGCGGGTGATGAGATAATTTTCAGGCTGATTGACGTCGGGCTTTGCGTTGCTGGGATTGCCCATTAGTAAGTTTTCTGCACTGAGATTGTTGGTCTGTGGTTCTTCTATTGCTTCTTTCTGACAGGAGGATACCACCAGAAGCAGGGAGAGAAAGGCAAATAGATAATAGCGGGGGCACATGAATAGAATTTTCCCGAAAATTACCGACTTTGGGTGGTTTCAAACGTTTTCCCTTCAATATTTTTTGGCTGGGCGGTCTTAACGTCGGATTTCATAGACGTTAATGTTAAAGGAGTGTCCACGAAAGTGTTCTTGATAAGGAAAGGATTGTACAGTAAATCCTGCCGCCGGGAGCATTTGACCAAAAAAAAGCGGAGCACTGCTGCGGCAGGGGTCTGCAGCCAGAATAAGTCCGCCGGGAAGGCAAAGCGATTGAAAGGCCGAGGTGAGGTGAGGGAAAGCGCTTTTTTCGTAGGCCACATCGGCGGCAAGCAGGAGCGGTGCTGCGAGACTGGGGTCGGGATTTCGCCAGTCCAGGGGTAAGAAACGAGCAGGTTGCGCAAGGTTTTGGTTCCAGTTTATCCGGGCAAAATCGAGGGCTTCGGGCAGGTAGTCGGATAGGGTTATGTTTCCACCAAGCAGACCAGCAATGATACCTGCTAAACCGAGCCCACAGCCGATTTCCAGTATGGATTGGGCTGGTGTCACCAGGTTTTTTTGGATGAGATGCCTTCCAAGGGCAATGGAAGAAGGCCAAAGTTGTGCCCAATAGGGGATACGTTCATCGCGCACATCTTCGTGATCAGGGCCTTTGGCGAGGAGCTGGTCGAGGAGCTCATCGGGATTGTCCACTACGGTGAGCAGGACTTGAAATTTTTCGACTTCCAATGAAAGGGCACGGGTAGAGTAACCCTTTGGTGAGGTATATTCTCGGTTCATTTTGACAAGGCTTCAATACGCATTTTATATAAATAGCGGGGTGTTTTGGCAAAGAGTTGAGCATAGGTTTCTCTTGCCTTTTGGGCATAATCCGGTTCCTGGGGGCAAGTCCTGGCAAGTTCAAAATATACGGCAGCTTGCTGGTCGGGGGTAAGGGTGCTTTCGAGCAGGTTCAGAGAAATAGCTATAGCTGTTTCCAGGTGGTTTTGACCAATATGTACCCGGACTTCCAGGATTTTGGCTTCAAAGAGAAGGTCGGGGTTACCAATGGTGTGGGCAATTCGGAAGGCTTCAGATACAAGGGCATTAATTTCGGTAAACATTCCGGTTTCGAGCAGTACTGCGCCTTTTTCTACAAGGCTGAGGCCGAGGAGGAGCGGCTGGCCTATCTGTCGGGTCAGGGCAATTGCCCGGTCGTAGAAGTATAGGGAGCGGTCGTATTCCCGGAGGTTAAAGAAGATATCTCCCAGGGTATTAAGCGCTTTGGCAGATCCTTTGAGATAACCCATATCCTCGCAGAGCATGAGGTCTTTTTGGAGGTATTCGATAGCGCGATGGAATTCTCCCTGGATATTGAGGAGTTGTCCGATAAGTCCGAGAGCGATGGCCACCCCCTGTTTATCGCCAAGTGCTTCACAGAGTTCCAGGTCTTTGCGATAGTTGTCCATAGCCTGCGCATAGTTGCCCTGGCGTTCGTAAATCTCGCCGATATTCCCAAGTGCTACGGCAGTGAGCTGTTTATTGCCGAGAGAATTGGAAAGGTCTAGTCCTTGCTGAAAATATTCCAGCGCGTCTGCATAATCGCCTTTTTCCAGTAATACGATGCCGAGATGTACCAACAGAACGCACATACCTTGGCGATCGTTGTTATTCTGGCAATATACCAGGTGCTCCTGCTGGCAGGTTATTGCTGCAGGATAGTTGCCGAGGTTCATATAGTTCAATCCAAGATTGGCGACGAACTGTGCATCGAGGCGGTAGTTGGGAAGGTTACGGGCAATTTCGATACAGCGGAGCAGGAATTGTTCGGAAGCTTCATAATTCCCTTGCCGAAAATGGAGATTGCCCATATGGCCAAGTACTTCGGCGAGACCTTGGCTTTGTCCGAGGGTTTCGAACTGTTGCAAGGCTTTCCGAAAAAGGTGGGCAGCCTGGAAGTAGTCGCCTTGAAGCATGTGCAATCTTCCCAGGGCATTTTGTGCATGGGCGGCAGAACTGGCGTTGCCGGATTTTTCAGAAAGGGCGAGGGCCTCCCTGCAGGTACGGGCACAGCGCTCCCATTCGCCTGTTCGTTCCAGGATTTTGGCTATTTTGAGCAATGTCGCAGAAAAGATTTCCGGATGGGTATTATTGTCCTGGAGGGAGCATAATTTTTCAAAACACTCCAGTGCCTGCTGATTTTCATATTGCGATAAGGCATAATCACCTGCTTTTTGGAGGTATTCGAGGGTTTTTGAATACATTCCTGCCTGCTCATAGTGAAAGGCAAGTTCAAAAAAACGGTCTTCGAGCTGCCCCGCATAAAGGCGTTCTATAGCTTCTGCAATTTGTCGGTGCAGATGACGGAGCCTTGCCTTAACCTGCATACTATAGGCAGCTTCCCGAAGAAGCGCATGGCTGAAAGTATAGCGCAGGTCGCCTAATGGCTTCCATATTTGGCCTTTTTCTACGCTTTCAATGTGTTGGTGCAGTAATATTCTGGCGTTTTCTTTTTCCGGAAAATCACTATCGCCCGCTAGCAGCAGTTCTTCGAGGACTGGGAGTTCAAATTCTCTGCCGATTACTGCGGCAGCCTTTACGGTTTCTTTGGCTGGTGCAGAGAGCCGGTCAATCCTTGCAGTGAGGATAGCGTGTATGGAAGAGGACAGTTGCACGTCGGGGTCGCGGAGGGTCCAGACTTTGTTCTCATATACGAGGAGGTGTTGTTCTTCAAAATATTCGAGGAGCTGTTCGATATAAAAAGGATTAGCGTTGGAATACCGGAGGAGGGTGTCGAACAGCACATTGGATATTTCCCCGTGGAGTCGAAATTCTGCCAGTTCCCTGACGCAAGTTTTTTCCAGGGCAGAAAGGTGGATTTCCAGGTAGGGCAGTTCGGGCGATTTGTTGCGCAGCCATGGGAAGAGCTGCGGAACGGCTCCATCGTCGCTATATCGGGATGTCATCAGGACAAGTATGGGAAAGCGGCCTGCCTGTCGCAGCAGTTCGGCCAGGAGGTCGGAAGTATGTTCGTCAACCCTGTGAGCATCCTCCATGTGGATAACGATTGGCCGGAGGACTGCTTCACAGCAGAAGAGGTTGACGATGGCCTGAATGGCGTTTTCATAGCGTCCGCGGGCATCGAGTTGTTCCCAGAGGGTATCGGGTAGAAAGAGACCGATCAGAGCGGCAAGGACGGATCGGGTTCGCTGGAGTTCCTGCAGTAGGGAGGTTTCTTTCCGATGCTGCAGTTTTTGGGCGAGGTTTTGGATGCGGTTTTCAAATCTGGCTAAATTTTGGCTGGTTCCAGCCTCGGCATGCTGGTCAAAATAATTTTTCAGAAAAAAAAGGAAAGCATTGAGCGGCTTGCGCAGGATTTGTTCTGCCGGGCAATATGCCCAACCTATAGTTCCGGAGGAGGTAAGGTGTTGGCGGGCTTCGTTGCTCAAGCGGCTTTTTCCGATACCTGCTTCGCCGAAGATACAGACGAGGCCGGCAGTTTGGTTGGACTGGAGAGGACTGGCGAATTCCAGAAGCTCGGACAACTGCTTCGACCTTCCGATAAATCTCCCGATAACGCCCTGTGGGTCTTGATCTGCCCGCCGGAAAAGGCAGTAAGTGGGAATTGTACGCTCCATACCTTTATACCGGATGTTGCCCCGGTATTCAAACTGAAACTGTCGGCTTTTGCGCAGGACGGGATCCACCAGAATTTCTCCCCATTGGGCAGCGGACATCAAACGAGAGGCGAGGTTTACGCTTGTTCCTACGAGGGCATATTGACAACGGGCCTGGCCTCCAACAAACCCGGCATAGGCCATACCCACCGTTGCTCCTGTTTTTATGCGAAGGGGAGTTTTCGATGGGAAGGCCTTCATTTTTTCCTGTAGAGACAAAGCACACTCAAGGGCCCGCTCTTCATTATCCTCAAAAGAAACCGGTGCCCCGAAAAAGCAGACCAATACTGCACCTTTGTCGCCGAAATCAATCTCTTTCAGGTATCCGGAAAAACTGTGGATATGGGCGGCTGCAAATGCGATAAATTGATGCAGAAGTTGTCGATCGGCAATTTCTTCGAAAGCGATGAACAGCGATACGATAGTACGAAATTCGCCTTCTTTTTGTCCTAAATCAAGCGATTCTGGCAGAAAAGCCTGGACAATTGCCTTTTTTAACCCCGGCAGGTGGACTTTATGGATTTTTTTTTCGTCACGGGCATTAGGTAACTTCAGGGTATAATACCCTTCGCCTATTTCCCGGAAATCCGTTTTCTGCAAAGATAGACGGGCTAAAAAAGTTTCGTCGGCAACGACCGGAACTTCTAGATTTCTGGCCTGCATCTGACACAAGGCGCACCGTGTCACCGGAACACCTCTGAAGTAATAGGCATAATGCTGTTGGCCGGCAATACCCCATTTGATTTCTCCATAGGAAAGACCGATTTTGAGTCCTATGGTAAACCCCCCAAAGGTCGAGTGGTGCCTGTTAAAAAATTCTACGGCAAAGGCTGCTGCGTCCAGGGTATCCTCGCCGCTGCTCTGGCCTGGAAAAATGGCGAGAAATGCATCGCCGGCAAAGTGGGGAATCATACCGCCCCGGGCATATACCACTTTTACCAGGGGCCCAAAAATGTCGTTTAGGAGTTTTGACAAGGTTTCTGCGCCTCCGCTCCCTCGTGCCATGAGCACATCGGTAAGGGTAGTGAACCCCGATAGATCCACAAACATCGTAAAGCCAGTCATACTACCCTGCCATTGCTGGGCAAGTACCTGCTGGTGGATGAAGTGTGGAATAAGGGCTTTCATAAGGTAGTTATACCGCTTTTTTCCAGTCGCGGTAGCCTTGGTAGGCCATAAATAAAAAGAGTACGTACATCATAGTAAAGACGGGTAATCCTTTGTACAGGTTCAATGGGATTGCAACCAGATTAGAAGCAATCCAGGCAATCCAGTTTTCAATTTTTCGGGTGGCCATCCACCACATTGCGGTAATCGCACTGGAAGAAACCAGGGCATCCATAATCGGGGTATTACTATCGGTGTAAAAGGCAAGTATTCCATACAGCATCGCCCATGCAGCGATAAAAAGAACCAGGCCTCCCGTAAGTTCGCTCTGGGTACAGCGGGAAATGGGATAGGCTACCTCCTGGCCTGCTTTCCGCTGCGACCACCGCACCCAGCCATAGACGCTCATGGCAAAAGAATACAGGTTTAACCCTCCATCGGCATAAAGCGGTGGGGCAATGAGAAAAAAGTAAATATATGCGGCAAGCAATACTCCGATAATTCCGGTTGGATATACCAGGATATTGTTTTTCCGGGCATAATATACGCTGGCGACCTGTGCCAGGGTGCTCACCCATTCCTGCCAGCGCAATTGAAGAAAGTCTTCCAGTATCATGCAGTCTATTCGTTACGGGATAACCCGGCAGGTATCGGCGGAGGCCCGTCCG
>CAZGOT010000123.1:6315-8944 GCA_964527495.1 uncultured Haliscomenobacter sp. | reverse complement strand
ATCAGCATCGCACGGCATCACTGCTCCGGTCATTACCTCCAGACAGCCAGTATCGTCTTTCAGGGTCCATTGGGGTGTACCAGCAGGCACTATGCCTTCTATAGTAAAAGTCTGGAGACCTTGTTCAAAAGCGGCGAAACGGATCGCAATGCCATCCATTGTAACCCTGTCGAAGGGGGGTAAATCGCGGTCAACTATCCAGTCTTCTTTGAGGATGCGGTTGAGACTGGCAGAAAGATCTATTTTCTCCGTTCCAAAGCTGGAGGCGTTGGCTGCGAGGATTTGAACGGCCTGGTTAACTTCGATCATATCCGAAGGTGATGTATGTGTTATTATAAGGAAGAATGATTTGCATGCAGTACAATTATTCTTTGGCGGCTTGTGCCGCCAAAGAATAATTTTTTTTTAAAGGCCGATTTTGTTCATTTTGCGTCGCAAAATGAACAAAATCGGCCTTTAAAAAAAAATTATTTTGCCGCCGAAGGCGGCGGAATACTTTTCACACAACCCCTATCCACGCTCGTGGATAGTCCCTTCTTTAAGGCGTAGGGAAACACCCGGCTTTCTGCGCATCGCGGCGACAATTTCGGCGGTGATGGAAAGGGCAATTTCCTGTGGGGATTCAGCGCCGATTTCCAGGCCTGTGGGGGTAAAGAAGAAACCCGTCTCGTCGAATTGGATATCCGGCAATTCGTTTTGCATTTTCAGAAAACGCTTCTTAGGACCCAGGAGGCCGAGGTAGGCAGGCTGTTTGGCATAAAACAGCGGGAGTAGCTCCAGGTCTTTCTGATAATCGTGCGTCATAAGAACTACTGCCGTATATTCGTTGATGTCGAGCTGATCTGCCTGACCATAATCGAGGATACTTTTTGCTTGTTCAAAAACTTGCCTGGAAAGTTTTTTTGCTTTGCCGACAACGTAAATTTCCCAGCCGAGGGCGGTAGCTACACTGGCCAGTGCATTCACATCGTAATTATCCCCTGCAATTACCAGTCTCGTTTCGGGGCGGATAAACTCAATAAGGATTTTTACCCTGCCGAAAGCGGAAGTTGCACAGGAAAAAGTTTTGGGCGTTTTTTTTGTCGTTACCTCCTCGATGAAGCCAGCAAGTTCATCCGCAGCAATTCCTGCAAATTCCAGCGTTGTCGCATCCATCGAAACGAGTTGAATCTGACCTAACAAACCAGTACCTGCGGGTGCATCAATCACTTTTAGTAGGATATTGGGCTTATTATCATGCTGAATTTTCTTCAGCAATTCAATTTCATTATTTGGATCTTCAGGATCAATAGGCGTAAGCAGTACTTCAATACGCCCATTACAACCCAATCCGACACCAATCTGGTTGCGGTCGTCTTCCATCGTATCATAGACCACCAGTGAAGCTTGGTTCTTGTAAATAACTGCCTGGGATCGTCGCAGGGCATCGCCTTCCAGACAACCTCCGCTAATCCCTCCGACCCATATCCCTGTGCTTTGCACCAACATCCTTGCGCCAATGCGGCGATAGGAGGATTCTTCGACACTCACCACTGAAGCCAGGGCAACTTTCTCCCGGGAATGGTCCAGGGAGTCATAGACTTGGATGATATTGCAAATTTCTTTCACTTTTTAAACTTTTTTGCCATATTTTAAACAGAATAGGTCAATAATGGTTTAAAGGGAGTTTCTGTGCCATTCATTCAATAATTGCCTTTTATATCATCCAGCCCAAAAAAATTCCTTATGCGCAATCAATACCTTATCCTCTCTTTTTGCACAATTTTAGGTGCATTTCTTTGGATGTCCAGTACAGGAGGAGTAGCCAATGTACAGGGAGCAGACCTGACAGGCTCTCCCTTGAGCGGTGGATTTTGTAGCGGTTGCCATTCCGGTGGCAATTTTTCGCCCTCCATTTCTGTAGAATTGTTAGATGCCGGGGTAGCAGTCGCTCAATATCAACCTGGTAAATCGTACACTTTGCGCGTTCGGGTGAACGCATCAGGATCCCCTGCGAGGTATGGTTTTCAGGCTGTTGCCTTATCCGGAGCCAATAATGTGAAGGCCGGTTCCTTTGGCACTGCCCCGACCGGATTCCGCAAGACGGTCTTACAGGATAGGGAATATGTTGAACACAGTTCGCCACGCTCCACGAATACCCTTGAAATTCCATGGACTGCGCCTACTACAGGCGGGGAAAGCATCCGCTTCTATGCTTCGGGTATTGCTGCCAACAATAACGGAAGTTCCTCAGGAGACGCTTCTGCGCGTCTTGCCCAACCACTCCAGATTAACCCCATGGTCACCTCAACGCGGGAATCCCTCCTCAGCAAGCTCGCTCTGAGAATCCAAGGCAACCCTATCGAAAACAACCTGAATATTTCCCTCCAAATCCCCCAAACCGGGCAATATCAGTTCTCCTTGCTGGGCATAGAAGGCAAAACTTACTGGCAAAAAAGCGAATGGCTGCCCACAGGCGAAAATACCTTGCAGTGGGAAATCCCTTCGTTTCCAACCGGAGCTTATTTCCTCAAAGTTGAGCAAGGAAACCGAATGGTTGGAACAGCAAAAGTTTTCCGGAAGTGATACCTCCGTCCCAGCGCGTTTTTAGGATTTATGGCTCAGCTATTCCCTTAATTTTTCCATAGGG
>CAZGOT010000123.1:0-6305 GCA_964527495.1 uncultured Haliscomenobacter sp. | reverse complement strand
GTTTATTGAATTCCGGGATATTTTTATCCAATAATTGTTTGACCTCAGTCTCGAGAGCCATCCACTCCGCTTCCAACTCCTGCCAGCGTACC
Source organism: uncultured Haliscomenobacter sp. (assembly GCA_964527495.1). Taxonomy (GTDB): domain Bacteria; phylum Bacteroidota; class Bacteroidia; order Chitinophagales; family Saprospiraceae; genus JADJPL01. The sequence continues at coordinate 6,213 of CAZGOT010000123.1, read as the reverse complement.
ACATTTGGCTTTGTCACACGGGGAATATCGCTTTCGCAGTGGTTGATCATAAACAAATAATTCGCTGTAAATCCGTTGGGAAAGTTCTCAACGTCGTCATAGGCTTTGGACTTCCTTTGCACCATGCGGGCATCCCATGCCTTCATGCGGTCTAAAAGGGCTTTCCCTTCTTCGTGCAGGGAAGTAAGGGCTTCTTTTCCTGCAAGGGCATCCAATACTTGAACAAGCTGCTGCTGCTTTTGATAGAGAGTATTGACGGTCTGGTGCATCATAGCGAGCTTGCCCTCAGCGGTGACCATAAACGTGTGATACTCCCGGTAGGTTTCCGCTCCACCAGGGTAGAGGGGGTTGGGTAAAATGGTAATGGCCGACTGGGTGGAAGTATTTTTGGCTGTGGAAAGGGTCAGGGTGTAGGTGCCTGGGGAGGCTTTGTGCCCCCGGTAGCTGCTTTCGATATACACACCCGGCACCCCAGGCATAGTAGGGTAGCGCAGATCCCAAACGAAGCGATTGAGGCCTTTCCGGTTGGAAAGGGTTGGATTGGAGGGAGGCCCACCGGCATAGCTCTGAAAACCGCGATCTTTGCTGGAGCTGAACGACCGAACAAGGTTGCCGGCGCCATCCTTTATCTCCAGAACGAGCTCCTGGTTAGCAAGGCTATCGGGTATATAATAGTACAAAACAGCCCCGGAAGCTGGATTGACGCCCCGGGTAGGATGCGTCCCGCTGAAACCTGGATTATTGCGGTCCAGCTCGCTGCGCGTATTGCCTAATAGCGCGGGAGACGGCTGGAAGAGGATCAAACGGGTAGTATCCTGCTGGTATTGGCGCAGGAGGGAGAGGTCGTCCAAAATCCAGAAAGACCGCCCCGAGGTAGCAGCTATGAGGTTGCCCTGGTGTACACGCAAATCTGTAATCGGCGTAACAGGAAGGTTAAGTTGAAAGGCAGACCAATTTTTACCTCCATCCCAGGAGATATATACACCAGTTTCCGTACCAGCAAAAAGCAAGTCCCTACGTACCTGGTCTTCCCGTACCACGCGTGTAAAAGCACCATGCGGGATTCCCGAGGAGATATTCACCCAGGTTTTGCCATAATTGGTACTCTTGTACAGGGCAGGCGTGTGATCGTTAAATTTGTAGCGGGTAGTAGCCATATAGACAGTTGCAGGGTCATGCGGGGAAACTTCAATTGCATTGACAAGACATTCCCCGAGGCCGATAGGGGTTACGTTCTGCCATGTCTTTCCGCCGTCCCGGGTCAGGTGTACAAGACCATCATCGCTCCCGGCCCAGATAGTGCCCTTTTCGTGCGGGGATTCCATCAGGTAGCTGATGGTGCCATAGTTTTCCGCACCTACCGCTTCATTGGTATAAGGCCCGCCTCCTTTGCCTTGCTTTTCTTTCTCATTCCGGGTGAGGTCAGGGGAAACTTCTTCCCAGGTTTGCCCCATATCCCGGGTGCGCAAGACGATCTGTGCGGCATGGTAATAAGTGCCGGGCTCGTGTTTAGACCAGATGATGGGAGCGTTCCAGTTAAAGCGATACTTCATGTCACTTGCATCCCGAGCGAGATATTGTATGGGGGCAGCCATAATATTCGTGGAGGCTTTTGCCTGGTTATCGAGTATCTCAATCGTACCGAGGTAGCTTCCACCCATTACATAGCGGGGGTTATCAGGGTCAAAAGCCAGAAAGGCGCTTTCGCCTCCGGCAGAAGGGCCCCAGCTCGCTTCCGTAATCCCGCTGCTGCCGAGTTCCTGAGAGGCGATAAATAAAGAGGAGTTGTCCTGCTGACCGGCATATATGCGGTAGGGAAAGGCATTATCTACATTAATGCGGTATAGTTGTGCTGTCGGCATATTCGCTTGTGAAGACCAGGTATTCCCGGAGTTAAGGCTAATCCCTACGCCACCATCATCCGCAATGGCTAAATTGGTGGGATCGTTCGGGTTGATCCAAAGGTCGTGGTAATCTCCATGCGGTCCATCGAGATTTTCCCAGGTCTTTCCTCCATCAGTGGAGCGCAGGGCGGGTGCGCTCAGAACATAAACCGTATTTTCGTTTTTAGGATCGGTAAATACTTCGATGTAGTACCAGGCACGCTGAACCAATCTGTGGTCATCAGATATCCTGTTCCAGTTCTGTCCGCCATTCTCTGAAACGAACAAACCGCCCTGTTCTTTATCAGAATCGCTTTCGATTAATGCATAGACTTTATTGGAATTTGCTCGGGAAACGGATATAGCCATTTTCCCCAGTTCTGCCGGCAGTCCATTGTGGATTTTTTGCCACGTTTCTCCGCTATCTACAGATTTGTACAATCCACTCCCTGGGCCTCCACTGATGACTTTCCAGGGCAGGCGGCCATGTTCCCACATTGCAGCGTATAATATGCGCGGGTTGTTCATGTCCATAGAAAGCTCAACGCCACCTGTTTTTTCATCTACGAAAAGTACCTGCTTCCAGGATTTTCCGCCATCGGTAGATTTATAGATGCCGCGTTCGGGAGAACTGCTGTATAAGGGGCCCTGGGCAGATACATATACGATGTCGGGATCCTTTGGGTGAATGGCGATGCGCGAAATATGCTGGGTTTTTTCCAACCCCATTTTTTTCCATGTTTTCCCGGCATCGGTTGATTTATAGACGCCGTCCCCGTGATGAGTCATGACGCCACGGGGAGCATGCTCGCCCATGCCGACAAAGACCACGTTGGGATCGCTTTCTGATACGGCTATGGCACCAACAGACCCTGTAGTGAAAAAACCATCAGAAATATTGTGCCAGGTATTGCCTAAATCATCCGTCTTCCAAACGCCGCCGCCAGTTGTCCCCATATAATAGGTGCCGATATTTCCTGTGACTCCGGAAACAGCGACCGATCTGCCCCCCCGGAAAGGCCCGATACTTCTCCATTTCATCGGCTGAAAAACCGTATTATAGTCTGGAATAGTCGCAGTTGGACTTGCTGGAGTATTTGCACTGGCAGTAGAAGTTGTTTTTTTTGTCCGCTGCGCATGAACAGGAGTTACCCATATTACTGCAAGGACCAGGAGAAGAAGGGATTGGCGCATGATGAAAATATCTTTAGTGACAAAATGTGCTGCTTTTTATACAACCCCCAAGATAAATCAAAATTGAACATAATCCACCCTGATACCCGCTAATTCCTATTTCTCCAAAAATGTTCTATTCTCCGAATTGTTGCGATAGGATTTCCCGGGCTCCTTGCCACCAATATGAACCTGCTTGCAGGCATATAGACCGGGTATTTTCCCTCAGAAGGATTTCTGTGGACGAAAAATGGCTCTTTTTCCCTCATGCTGACCCGTCGCAACAAATCTATTCAAAAACCCAGAGTGACCCCCAACGAAAAGGTACGCACCGGCAGGTAGGTATCGCGTCGCTCAATGCCTGGTGCCAGCATCTCCGGCCCTGGAATCCGGACTTCGGGATGGATCCCGGTATAGGGACTAATAATGGCGAGGTTTTGACCCGTAAGATGTACTTTGAATTCAGAAAAGGGACCTTTTGCAGAAACAGCCATTGTGTAGCTCAATTGGATATGCTGGAGTTCCAGGAAACTGGCCTTTTCTACATAAAAATTGCTTAAAACCGGCTGTGTCAAAGCTGGGTCATAGTACCGGGTTTGTACAATATTGTAGTTAGACAGGGTATAGGGAGCGTTATTTTCATAAAATAAGCGCAGGGTATTGAGCAAATCATGGCCCAGGACTGCCCGGAGGAAAACCAAAAGCTGGAATTTCCTGAGTACCAGTTCCTGTCCAAGCCCCAAAGAAATCCTGGGAAGCCCATTGCCAATAATAGTATGATCATCGGCACAAAAACAATACCGTCCATCGCCATTGATATCCCGAAGCAACATACTGCCATCAGGGTTAAGGCCCTGACGCACAGGCCCCCTGATTATACCCAGGGGTTCTGATTTTGCAGAACGTACGAAGGATTCAGCATCTCCTTGTCCTGGTCCACCAATCGCAGCGCTGTAAATCTGCAAATAAGGGCTATTAGCACCTGGAGGCAGGCTTGTCGTGACGGTATTAAACGTGGTTAGATTTAAGTCTGTCTGCCAGGAAAAGCTGGTCTGTCTAACGATTACAACCGCTAATTTGGCTTCAATTCCCGCATTTTTCAGGGTAGCCGTATTTTGCCAGGTCAGCCCAGTCGGATTTGGCGGCATGGGTACCTGTACAGGAAGGATCAGATTGCGGGAAATGCGGTGGTATATCCCAAAGCTTCCGTGGATGCGGTTTTGGGAAAAAGCAAAATCCACTCCGAGCGTAGATAGGGCGGTGCGCTCTGCTCCAAGATCAGGATTCCCATTACTTATCACCGTGTAATAGGAATTATAGTCCCCGTCATAAAAAAATGTTCCGCCTGGGCCATATCGTTCCTGCGACAAATAGGAAGATCGGGGAAGGTTGCCTGTTACACCATAGCCAGCGCGGAGGTTGATAAGGGTACTTTCCGGTGCTTTAAGTAAAGAAGCCAGGGAAAGGTTGGTGGATAGGGCAGGGTAGAAGCCCCAGCGGTTATTGCGACCCAAATGGGAAGCGCCTTCATAACGCAATCCGGCAGAGAGGTCCCAGACCTTGCGGACCTTTATCTTTGCCTGTGTCGAAAAGGCGCTCAACGCCCTGGAACTTTTATAAGAATCCCAAAACCCCTTACCATTGGCGATATCCAATGCTGCGCCTAAGTTGTGGTAACGAAAAGCATCAGTCAGAAAATTTCCGGTCTGAACGGTTGTGCCATTTTCCTTCAGGGTTTGAAAGAAATAATTTGCTGATACGGAGAGCAAAGCAGCTCCCGTCTTTTTCTGAAAATTAAACCCTGTTTCGAGGGTGGAAGAGGCGTTTTGCTGTGCTGTTTGAGTGGCAAGGCCATTTCGCTGGAAACCACCGCCGTACAAGGAGGTTTTGGTGGAATATTGCCCAAGGTTGTCTTCTATTTCCTGTGCAGACCACAACAAATAGCCCTGAAGGCTTTTAGTTACGGCTATTTCTGCGCGGAGCAGGCTTCCCCATGTTTGCTTTTTACCTTCGCGGATATTTTGTGCCAACAACGCTACTGGGTTATAGGCATCAAAAATTTCGCGCTGGGCATATCCACCATATCGCGTGCCTGGACTACTTCCGGATGGATCGAATACAGGCATAGTGGGATTTGCATTAAAGGCGTAGCGGAAGGCATTAGAGTCGCCCGGTAAGTCTTCGCCTGTAGTCGAAAATAGTTGTAGACCGAGTTGTAATCTGTTTCGGAAGAAGGGCTGGGTAAGCGCCAGACGTCCATTCATGCGTTGAAATCCAGAATTGGCAAGAACCCCTTGTACGTCGCGAAGGTGAAAGGCTGCGCGATAAACACCATGGCCTACAGACCCCGATAGGGCAAGGTGGTGGACTTGTGCTATTCCTGTCCTGGTAATTTCCTGAAGCCAGTCGGTCGAACCACCAAGATTTAGCGCTCCGTTTATGCGCACAAATGTTGCTGCATCCATAGCCTGTATCCGCTTAACTGGCTGTTCGAAGCCCAAACTGCCGGAATACCTGACTAGTGGTCGTTTTTTTTCTCCGGTTTTGGTTTGGATTAAAATTACCCCCGCACCTGCACGAGCCCCATACCGTACTAAAGATACTGGGTCGTTGAGCACAGTAATGGTGGCAATGTCATCTGGGTCCAGGGCATCCTGGAAAGCTGCAGGTATGCCATCAATGACCAGGAGCGGCATGGTATTGCCGTAAAAGGTACTCACCCCCCGGAAAAGGAAAGAAAAAGGTGTAGGCGGATTACCCCCAGGCCTGCTGATGAGCCCCCCAGGCACCCGGCCTTGTATGAGTTGTACAGCCTGGTGTATGATGCCCGGATTAAATTGCTCCTGGGAAAGGACAATATCGCTAGATAGGTGTGGAACGTAAAGATGGGTAATGGTATCCCGAAGCGAATCCGCTTTGGGATAAAAGAGGGTTTCTTTATTGGCGGAAGTGTTTTGGGCGAAGCCTTCCCCAGCAATTCCAACAGTGAAAAGCAGGGCGAGGATTCCGCCCAAGTGGTGGAACATTAAGTAGTGCATTAAATTTTTTAAAAAGGCTGTCTTAAAAGTCTTTTGGCGGCTTGTGCCGCCAAAAGACTTGGGGTTTGTAAAAAGCCCCCGGCTTTTCATTTGGCGGCTGACGCCACCAACAATAGTTT
>CAZGOT010000122.1:1491-8961 GCA_964527495.1 uncultured Haliscomenobacter sp. | reverse complement strand
GGCTCCGGCGTTGATGAGTTCTGCAGCTTCCTTCAGGCTTTCCGGGTCGGGCTTGGGATTGGGATGGTAGCTGCGGATGTACTGGATGCGCTTGTAAGCAAATTCCATGGATTCATTTTGCGCATTTTTTGTCACGTCAATTACCACAGGCCCTGGGCGGCCGGAGTTGGCAATATAGAAAGCCTTGGCAAAAACCGACGGGATCTCACTGGCTTTCGTAATCTGATAGTTCCACTTGGTCACCGGAATCGTACAATTTATGACGTCCGTTTCCTGAAAGGCATCCGATCCGAGCAAATGACCAGGCACTTGGCCGGTAACGCATACCAGCGGAGTAGAATCCAGCATGGCATCGCAAAGGCCCGTAATGAGATTAGTAGCCCCAGGGCCTGAGGTAGCAAATACTACCCCGGTTTTTCGCGTCGCCCGCGCATAGCCCTCCGCAGCATGGATCCCCCCCTGCTCATGCCGGGGAAGGATATGGCGCAGCCTGTCCTGGTAATCAAACAGCGCATCATAAATGGGCATAATAGCCCCGCCTGGATAGCCAAATATGGTATCTACGCCTTCTTCCAGTAAGCAGCGCAATACAGCCTCTGCCCCGGTAATCAGCGGAAGCCCGACCTCGGGTGCCTCCTGGTTTTGTTGAACCACTGGTGTTGGATTCATATTTTCATTTTCTTTATTCGTCTGTTACGCACCCTTTACTGGCAGAAGCAACATAGCGGGCATACTTAAACAGCAGTCCGCTGGAGGCTGCCAGAGGTGGGGCAATCCATGCCTCCTTTCTTCGGTCAATCTCCTCCTGGTCGAGCCTGGCCTCAAGGCGGTTGTTGACCGCATCAATTGTAATCCAATCGCCGTCCCGGACCAAGGCTATCAGTCCACCTGTCTGTGCTTCGGGGGTGATGTGTCCCACCACAAAGCCATGGGTCCCTCCTGAGAACCTCCCATCGGTAATCAGGGCCACTTTATCGCCCAGTCCTTCTCCCATGAGCGCAGAAGTAGGTTTAAGCATTTCCGGCATGCCGGGTCCGCCTTTTGGTCCACAATACCTGATGACGATTACTTCACCGGGACGAATACTTTTGGCAGCGATGGCTGCATTTGCCGCCTCTTCCCCATCAAAAACCCGGGCGGGGCCTTCAAAGATTTCGCCTTCCTTGCCGGTAATTTTTGCCACAGCCCCTTCAGCCGCAAGGTTCCCGTAAAGGATTTGGATATGACCTGTTGGCTTAATGGGCTGGCCAAGGGGACGGATAATATCCTGCCCTTCCCTCAATCCGGGCAGCGCTGCAAGGTTCTCTTCCAGCGTTTTTCCCGTAACTGTAATACAATCGCCGTGTAAAAAGCCAGCTTCGAGCAACATTTTCATTACTGCAGGGACCCCACCTTCATCATAGAGATCTTCCATGACGTATTTCCCGCTCGGTTTGAGATCTGCCAAAAAAGGTACCCTATCGCTAATGCGCTGGAAATCGTCCAGACCGATATCCACTCCTACGGCTCTTGCCATGGCGATGAGGTGCAGTACGGCATTGGTAGAGCCTCCTAGGGCAGTGACCACAGTAATGGCATTTTCGAATGCCTTACGGGTCATAATATCCCGTGGCTTGAGGTCCAGCTCGAGTAGGTTGCGGATAGCCGCCCCAACCCGGGCACACTCCTCCCGCTTAGCCGGGCTATTAGCCGGGATGGAGGAGTTGTAGGGAAGGCTCATTCCCATCGCTTCAATAGCGGACGCCATGGTATTGGCCGTGTACATACCCCCGCAGGCGCCGGGGCCGGGACAGGCATGCCGAATTACCGCTTCAAATTCCTCTGGGCTAATAGTGCCCGCAATTTTCTGCCCAAGGGCTTCAAAGGCAGAGACGATATCCAGCTTTTTACCAGCATGACAGCCAGGGCTGATCGTGCCGCCATAAAACAAAATTCCGGGGCGGTTAAGCCTGCCCAGGGCAATCATAGCTCCGGGCATATTTTTGTCGCAGCCCGTTACGGCTACTATCCCATCATACCATTGGGCAGATGCTACTGTCTCGATAGAATCGGCAATAATATCGCGGGAAGGAAGCGAAAACCGCATACCCGGAGTACCCATAGAAATGCCGTCGCTGACCCCAATAGCATGGAAGACCAATCCAACCAAATCGCTTTCCCACACCCCTGCCTTAATCCAGGCAGACAGTTCGTTGAGGTGCATGTTACATGGGTTACCTTCCCAGCCATTGCTGGCAATACCCACCTGGGCTTTTTGCATATCAGCCTCCGTAAGACCGATGCCGTACAGCATCGCCTGCGCTGCTGGCTGGCTTTTATCCTGAGTAATTCTTTGGCTGTATGTATTTAATCCTGACATATTGTATAGATTTTTAGCTTAATAAGCGAAGTGAATACGCTTTCAGATAACAGGGGTGGCGATTTCCGGGGTTGTGTAAAAAGTATTCCGCCGCTTACGGCGGCGAAATAAAATTTTAAACAGACGTCATTTTTATTGATTTTGCTTCGCAAAATCAATAAAAATGACGTCTGTTTAAAATAACATTTGGCGGCGTCAGCCGCCAAATGAAAAGCCGGGGGCTTTTTACACAACCTCAGACTTTTCACACATCTTCGGGGTAACTTTAAACCCAGTCTCAAAATTAGCGGCAAAACCAGAAACCATTGATTTAATTTGCCAGGAAGATTACGACGGGGGAAAGTGCCAAATTATTTCTTAAATAACTGGCAAACAGAATATTAAACGCGTTTTTGTTACGGTGCGGAAATTATTGCCCGCCCAGGTTTAGCCCAAGGCGGATACCAGCATATATTTGAGTAAGCGTACTTTCATTTGATCCGGATCGGTCTCCGAGGCTGGCATCGCGTGTCAGGGCCTCTTTAATGCCCGGCCAGATCGCATTGGGGAAATACCGGACCCCTGCTAATGGAGTGACAGTCAAAAAGCGGGAAACGCCCAGGTCGAGGCCGATACCTGCAGCAATGCTGGTATTGGTTGACCTGCCGCGGTAGAGTACCTGCTCAGCATCAATATCCCCTGTGAAGTAAGTGTAGCCCGGGGAAAGCTGCAGGAAGAGGCCTTTAGCGAGGGAATTGCCCCTCTTAACAAAAGTCGGGCATTCGCAGTCGCCCTTAAAATCCAGGGGATAAATATGAATATTCAAAAACCCATTATAGAATTTGGACTCCATGGGGCCAATATCCCGCGCATTTACCGTGTACATCGAGAAGTTCAGTTCGGGGAGCAGCTCCACCCGTACTTTGCGCAGTTTTATCGCATAATCAATCCCAGCCGACCAACTTCTGCCAGGCAACTCGGTAACCTGCCCATTGCTTTTGTCCACAATATTCCACATCGGGGCATCGTTCAGGCGCACCCCGGCATGAAGGCCGACTTGTGCGTACGCAAAACAGGGAAAAAATACAAGCAGCAGCAGGATACTCCGAATGATGGTCCTCATTTTTTAAGATTGATAAGTTTTAAGTTATTTTTTTCTGAAAAAGCCCTTTTAGTCCTCTTTTTGAACAACAGTCATGGAGTAAAACGGATTTTTTAACAGACAAGTATAGCAACATTTTGTGGATTAGAAAATCCCACGCATTCTATTGTATCTTTGCACCCGCTGAAATAACCTGAAATGAAAACCAAAACACTGCGGCAGGATAAAGTCAACGTCATCACCCTGGGCTGTTCCAAAAACCTGGTAGACTCTGAGCAACTCATTACCCAGTTGCGCGGAAATGATTACGAGGTCGCCCATGACAGCAACGACCCTGCAGATATCGTCATAGTAAACACTTGTGGTTTTATTGACCTGGCCAAAGAGGAATCCGTCAATACCATTCTTCAGTATGCATCGCTCAAAAAGCAGGGTGGGTTAAAAAAACTCTACGTTACCGGCTGTCTTTCTCAGCGGTATAAAAGCGAACTGGAAGTGGAAATCCCGGAAGTGGACGCTTATTTTGGCACTCTCGAGCTTCCAGGCCTGTTGGCCAGGCTGAACGCCGATTATAAGCACGAGCTCCTGGGGGAGCGGCTGATTGCCACGCCTGAACACTATGCCTATTTAAAGATTTCGGAGGGTTGTAACCGAACCTGTTCTTTCTGTGCCATTCCCCTTATGCGGGGCAAGCACATTTCCAGACCCGTGGAAGACCTCGTCCGCGAAGCCCGGAACCTCGCCCGCAGGGGGGTAAAAGAATTGCTGCTCATCGCACAGGAGTTGACTTATTATGGACTGGACCTATATAAAACCAGGGAACTTCCACGCCTTTTACACGCCCTTGCCGATGTTGAGGGCATCGAATGGATACGCCTGCATTATGCCTATCCAAGCAAATTCCCGCGCGAGATATTCGACGTGATGGCAGAGCGCAAAGAAATCTGCAACTATCTGGATATGCCTTTGCAACACGCCAGCAATACCGTACTCGAACGCATGCGCAGGCAAATTTCAAAGGAAGAAACCCTGGATCTGATTGGCTACGCACGGGAAAAAGTCCCCGGCCTCACGCTCCGCACTACCATGCTCGTAGGATTTCCCGGAGAATCGGAACAAGAATTCTCCGAGTTGGAGACATTTATCCAACAAGTCGAATTTGATCGTTTGGGGGTTTTCCAATACTCCCATGAGGAAGATACCCGTGCGCACGAATATGCTGATGATATCCCTGCTGAAGAAAAAGCAGCACGCGCTTCCCGCCTGATGGAAATCCAGCAGGATATTTCACTTGAAAAAAATGAAGCTAAAGTAGGCAAGGTGTTCCAAACCCTCTTTGACCGAAAAGAAGGCGAATATTTTGTCGGCCGAACGGAGGGCGACTCTCCGGAGGTGGATAATGAAGTCCTGGTACATGCGGGAACGTCTTTCGTCCGCATTGGGGATTTCGCCCCTGTACGGATTACCGGTGCAGAGGAATTCGATTTGTACGGGGAAGTGGTCGTTCCAAAATAATTTTTGGTGGCGTTTGCCGCCAAAAATTATTTTGGAAAACCTATTGCATTATAGGTATGAAGTTGGGTAAAAAGTATTCTGCCGCCTTCGGCGGCGAAAGATAGTTTCAAAATATTGTTTGGCGGCGTCAGCCTCCAAATGACGGCCTCCGGCCTTTTTATACAACCCATTCAAAATGGTTGTTGGCGGCGCAAGCAGCCAAAGGACATGCTGGGGCTTGTTCCACAATCCCCGAAAATTTTATTTCGCCAGATACTTAGCTGGAATAGGATTTTCTTTAGTTTCGGTATTCCATACAATATTGACAATCCAGAAACGCCCATCCTTTTTTATTAATTGGATGCTATTAATTCCCCGCATGTAGGGCGTACCTTTCTCCTCCCTTCTGGCCTCATATGCGCTAAAAACATGTACCAAATCGCCATACTGTTCTGTAACACGTCCGATTTCCCTTTCAAAAAAACCATTTTGCTCAAAATTGGGGCCGGAGTTGCGGATATAATCCTCAATCGCCATAGTCAGGAAACGGGGATTGCCGTCGCGGTCCACTCCCAGCGAACTCAGGCGAGCTTCCGGGCGAAAGAGGTCGCGCATTTTGTTCCAGTCGCGACGCTGCATAGCTGGTCCGGAGATAACTTCATACAGATTTTTGATGACCCCATCAACCGTTACAAGTTCGGGGTTGGTGGCAATAATCTGGGTTTGGGCCGAAACCTTTGTCAAAGCGAAGCCTAAAAGGGCAAAAAAGATGATTTTTTTCATATTTTTCGGTTTTGTATGTGTCCTAAATAGGAGAAGAGAAACCGGAAGCGGGTTAAGCCAGGCGGAACCCTCGCTCCGGGGCATCAAAAATAATACAGTTTTTAATTTTGAACCATAAATGCCTTTTTCCCCTACGATGTTCAGGAGGGTATTTCAAAAATTTGATCAGTGGGTGGACGATTTGCGTTTCCGCCTGATCCGGGTAGCAGGACGGGACCAGCAGGTACCTGTCAAAATTGCCACGTATCGGGGATTTGGGCGTTCAGACCGGGTTTTTCTACAGGGAAGGGTGCTGATTCGCAAGTTTATCCGCAACAGAACAGCACAGAATAGTTTAAAACAGCTCCTGGATACCTACCGCAGACTGAATACCCTGGAAATACCCAGAGCCAAATTACTGGTGCGCCTGGAGGGCAGGACTTTCGAACTAGATACCGACAAAGAGGGCTATTTTACTCTGGATGCAGCTATTGACCCACCCTTTCCACAGCAGGAAAACCCCTGGAAATCCATACAAATCGAATTGTTGGATACCCCTTGGGGAAAGCTGCAAGCCAAAACTTCCTCCAAAATCCTGATTCCGCCGCCAAACGCTGCCTTTGGCGTGATCACCGATATTGACGATACTATTGTGCATACCGGACTGACCTCCCTGTTCAAATGGGAAGCTATCTATAATACTTTTTTCAAAAGCCCCTCCCGAAGAAAAGTTTTTGACGAGGTTGCTGCTTTTTTCAAAGCTATGCGCCAGGGGCCCGCTATGGAAAATTTCAATCCCATATTTTATGTCTCTAATGGTCCACGCAATTTTTACGACCTCGTAAAAAAATACCTCCGGGTACACAAGCTACCTAAAGGGCCTATCCTATTGAGGGATTTTGGCATACCATATAAATTACATGCACGCTCCAGAGGGCATAAAGCGGAGTGCCTGGAGCGCATCCTCCTCACCTTTCCAAAACTCCCTTTCATCCTTATCGGGGATAGTGGGGAAAAGGATCCATATATTTATCATGAGATGGCGCTCCAGTTCCCGGAGCAAATCAAAGCGATTTATATCCGGGACGTTCAGCATTCCCGAAGGAGAAGGAAGTTGCAAAAACTCTGTACAGATGTAGCTCAACCCGATTTTGTACTTTTCGACAGCTATACCAACCTGGCAAAGACAGCCGCAGACGCTGGGTTGCTCAACTGGCCGTTTTTTCACCAGCTCAGAACAAAAAAACGGGAATAGCTAAAAAGAGGTTACCAGGTCAGGACTATTTTTCCCTGATTCTTATTATGCTCCATATACGTATGTGCGGCAACAACCTCCTCCATTGAAAAAATGCGGTCTATTACTGGTTTGAGGCGATTTTTTTCGAAAAGAGGCCACGCAAATTGGAACAAATCCCTGGCTAATCGGCTCTTATACTCCAAACTGCGGTTGCGCAGCGTACTCCCTGTTACCTGGAGACGTTTGCGCAGGAAAGGCATCAGGTCGGTATCCGGAGCGGAAGACCCACCCATCATAGCCAGCATAATCAGACGGCCATCGAGACGAAGGGTTTGCAGATTTTTTTGAAAATAGGCACCCCCGATACAATCCACGATAACATCTACCCCTTCCGGGCAAATTGAACCCAATGCCACGCTGAAATCTTCTGCTGTATAATCCATTGCGAGGGTAGCACCCAGTCGGTAGCACAGCGCATGTTTTGCTGAAGAGGCCGTCACAAAAATTTCCGAAGCCCCCATTTCCCTGGCTAATTGG
>CAZGOT010000122.1:623-1481 GCA_964527495.1 uncultured Haliscomenobacter sp. | reverse complement strand
TGTTCTGTCTTGACCAGGTTGGTGGTGTCGATGGACTCGGATGCAGCCAGGCGCCCCAGCCAGGAAAGCGACTGCCATGCCGTCATAAAAGCCTCCGGGATAGCTGCTGCCATTTCCCATGACCAGCCGATTGGCACTGGCAGAGCCAAAGCTGCAGGTAGTGTTGCAAATTCTGCATAACCGCCTCCACCTACCAGTCCGCATACCCGGTCGCCAGGCTTCCAGTGCCCTGCCTGCTTACCTACAGCCACCACTTCGCCTGCAATTTCAAGACCCAAAACAGGACTCTCCCCCTGAGGAGGCGGATAATGGCCCCGTCGCTGGAGCAAATCTGCGCGGTTTAGTGCAGTAGCATGGACCCGGATGAGCAACTCGTGATCTTGCGGGACTGGGTCAGGAAAATTTCCTATATACAAGACCTCGGGGTCTCCCGGGCTGTCAAAAAGGATAGCTCTCATATCAGATCAAATAGATGCCCTAATTCCTTTTGCTTCGTTTCGAGGTAGGCACGATTTTCCTGTTGAGGGTGTATAACCAAGGGTACCCTATCCACCAATTCTACGGGCGAATCCTCAAAAATTTCGATTTTATCCGGGTTATTGGTCAGTAACCGGATACGGGTAACCTCCAGGTCTTTTAGCATTTCCAGGGCGATTCCATAGCGGCGGGCATCTACCTCAAGTCCCAGGTGGAGGTTTGCATCAACGGTATTGAGACCTTGATCTTGAAGGTTATAGGCCTTCAGTTTGTTGATGAGCCCGATGCCGCGTCCCTCCTGGTTCATGTAGAGGATGAGACCTTTGCCAATGCCTTCCACTATTTCCATGGCCTTGTGCAACTGTGGTCCGCAATCGCAGC
>CAZGOT010000122.1:0-613 GCA_964527495.1 uncultured Haliscomenobacter sp. | reverse complement strand
ATAATACCGATTCCCCTGCCTTCCTGCCGGAGGTAAAGGACAATCCCGCCTTCCTGTGCGGTAAGGGTGAGGGCGCGATGCAGTTGCTCCCCACAATCACAGCGGCGGGAGCCAAAAAGGTCACCAGTAATGCACTCCGAATGAATTCTGGTGAGGACGGGTTCCTTTGGATTGAAATTTTCGTGTACCAAAGCCAGGTGCGGCATCCAGTCTCCTTGTCCTGCTGCATAGGCCACCATGGTAAAGTTGCCCCACGGTGTGGGGATCAACGCCTGCGCCTGCCGCCGGACCTGCTGAGTGCTGCGGTTACCTTCCAGTAAAGGCTGCGCTATTTCGGTTTCTGTCGTTTTCAATAGAAAAGTTACTTAAAGCCGACTTCGAAAGTTAGCCTTCTGGCCTACCCTGCTACCATCAGAAAAGCAAGAAAGTATGCCGAAGAACTTTATCCTTAACAAAAAATGCCCCTCTGTGGTTCCAGAATTTTTTCCCGGGGCAGGTAAAAAAACGGAGGTTATGTAGAAAGTATTCTGAAGAGGTTGTGTAATAAGGCCGGAGGCCGTCATGGGGTTGTGTAATAAGGCCGGAGGCCGTCATTTGGCGGCTGACGCCGCCA
>CAZGOT010000121.1:0-9027 GCA_964527495.1 uncultured Haliscomenobacter sp. | reverse complement strand
ACTCGCCTCTCGGCAGGGAGTCAACCGTAAAAAAACCTTGGTTAAAGGCGGTGTATACTTGCTGTTTGCTTCCGGTGAGCTGCAGGCTGTAAGGCGGGTTACCGCCCTCTAAACTAACTGTTTGGGTTCCGTCTTTTCCATTAACCCTTCTGGGAGATACCGAGAATAGACATGCGAATTTTATCGCTTGGGGATCCTGGATTTGCCGTTGGGCGATGGCTGTACATCCAACAGAATCGGTAACGGTCACTGCATAATTGCCAGCTGCCAGCCCGTTTCCTGCACTTTTTCCGTTGAGGCTACTTAGATTCCATTGGTAACGAAAAGGTTGCCGGGCATTGGTGATGATGGCGGAGATAGAACCGGTTGCCTCACCGGTGCAAGTCGGGGCAATTGACGTTAGGTTTATGGCCATCCTGCAGGGTGGCTGTGCGAGCTGGATGTCGCAGGTATCTAAACATCCCTTTGCATCTCGGGCGAGGACTTTATATGCCCCTGCGTATAAGCTTTCCAGAAAGACGGGTTCTGGTCCGGTCGCGCTGTATTCCGCAGTAATTTTCCCGCTCACCATAAAGCGAAAGGGTGCGGTACCTCCCGTGGCAAGCACTTGCGCCCGCCCATCGTTTAGTCCAAATTCTGAAATGCCTGAAAGAATTTTGCATTGTAAATCAAGTGCTTGTGGGGCAGTAATGGTTACTTCCAACGTATCTTTGCATTGCGTCGCATCAGAAACGGTCACGCGGTAGGTGCCGGGGCCAATGCCGGACAAGGTGTCAAATTCCGCTCCGACCTGTCCGGAAGACCAGTCAAATCGGTAGGGCGCAGTACCCTTGGCAGGGTGCACGGAAATGCTGCCATCGGTAGATGAGGCACAACTGGTATTCTTGCTTTCGAAGGTGACCTTTAAGGAACAGCCTGGTTCGGGTATAGAAAAAGAGCAGGTTTTCGTACAGTCCGAACTATCCCTCACGGTAACGGAATACGTGCCCGGCTTCAACCTGCTAATGGGGTACTGGTCTGGCAAAAGGCCATTCTGGGAAATGCCAATCGGGCCGTTAATTTGCAGGCTGAAACGCCCGGTACCGCCGCTAATCCCTATTTCTGCTATCCCATCTTCCCCGTTGATCCTGCTTACGGGTTGAATAGCAGCACAAGAGAGGTGGATTTCAGGGGGCTGGTTTATCGCTATGCTGGTAGTAGCCGGACAATCGCCGCTATCGGTTACAGTGACCTGGTAGGTCCCTGCAGGTAATCCCGTTCGGGCAAGACTATCGGTAGTGCCATCCCACCATTCCACATGGTAAGGGGCAATTCCTTTGCTGATGCCAAGGCGAAGGGCCGCGGCAGAATCTCCAAAACAACGTATGGAAGCTGTCCTGGATAGTACCGGCAGCGGTCCTTCCGATATAAGGAGACTGAAGCTGCGTTCTGCCGTACATCCCGGAGCGAGGCCACCAAAGGCAAATAAGGTGCTGCTGGATTTCCATATTTCTCCGGGGAGGTAGCGCAACCCAGTTCCGCCAGGACTGGTATAGTAGGCTTCGTTTCCACTAAGCTGGGCACCATTTATTGGGGGCAGGGAGAAACCGGAGCATGCCAGGGTATCGGGAATGGTATCCAATTGGACAGGTTGGACTGTAAGGACTAAAAAAGACTGTTCGCTGGTACAGGTGCCTATGCTGTCGAAAAGGTAAAGGCGGGTGGTATCCTGGATTATTTGCCCGGCATTGAGTTTGGTACCGTTTCCCTGGGGTCCGGTGTAATACGCTTGTTTGCCGGAAAGGGAGGTTCCGGCAATGGCAGGGAGCGTAAACTGTTGGCAGGAAAAAACGGTATCCGGAATGGTTGCGAGGTGTGGGGCCATGCGAATGGTTACCTGGAAGGTATCCTGGGCGACACAAATTTCTGATGTATCATAGACGTACAAGAGGGAGGAAGCGAAGAGGGTGTCCCCTGCGACCCTGCGCAATCCGCTACCGCTTGGCCCGGTGAAATAGGCCTGTCTTCCGGAAAGGCTGTCGCCTTTGATTTTCGGCAGCACAAAAAAGCCACAGGTAGTAGTATCGGGCTGGGGAAGGAGGAATGGGCGGGAAAAGATGCTCAGGGAAAAAGAACGCTCTGCTGTGCAGGTATTCAGGGCGTCAAAGGCAAAGAAAGTTCCCCCTTTATGGAGCACAGTACCAACAGGGAGGCGGGTTCCGATGCCGTCGGGTTTGGTGAAGTAGCCCTCACTTCCGGACAGGGACGAGCCGCGGATGGGTGGGAGCTGAAAACTTTCACAGGCAATCTGGGGAGGTATGGGATCCAAATGCGGCTGGGGAAAGACGTTCACTAAAAAAGCTTCCTGGTCGCTGCATCCGGGGATACCGGCGTAGGCAAAGAGTTGTGTGTTTGTAAAGATAAAATCGCCGGGGTAGTAGCGCATACCTCTTCCATTAGGAGCGGTGTAATAAGCTGCGTCAGTGAGGTGGAAACCGCTGAATGGGGGAAGGACGACTTCCCTGCATCCCTCCAGGGTGCCTGGGGGGAAGATATCTGGCAACGGTGCGATGGCCACTGAGAAGGATTTTTCATCGCTACAGCCTGGGGTCCCGGCAGACAAGTAAACGGTTGAGCTGCTGAAAAGGGTTTGTCCGGGATAAAGCTGGTTTCCACTCCGGTTTGGGCCAGTAAAGTAAGCCGTATTGCTGAGATTCGTCCCGCTGATAGGACCTAAAGTAAATCCCTGGCAGGCCAGTTGATCCGGTGGGGCAAACAGGGTGGGCGGAGGAAGTATAGAAAGGGCCATCTGATCTTCGGGGGCGCTGGCAACTGGGCCGCAGCCAGGAGCCTGAGTTCGGCCCCGATAGGTAAGTAAGACCGTTTTGCCTACTTCGCCCGGGCCGGGGGTATAAAAGCTGTTTGGGGAACCCGGATGCTGGAAGGTGCCACTTCCGCCCGACCAGGTACCTGTACCCGAGGCGGTTAGTGCTACCGGGCTCTGGCCACAGACGATCATGTCCGGGCCCGCACTGACCGGGATGGGGAAGCCGGTAATGATGAGGTTGAAAAAGGAGAAGATTTCGACTGCGGCCTTCGTGGATGCCCAAACGCGGATTTTGAGGGTATTCCCTGAAATGCGGTCTTCTGTCCAAGTCCCTGTAAAATCGGCAGCGGTAGTGCCATGTACATAGTTGGAGTTCATAAAAGGCCCTCCGTTGATCGAATAAGTAAAAAGCATTTGGTCGTGCCCGTTGTCTTTGGAGAAATTTCCTGAACAGCCAAAATGTGGTCCGCCCGGTGCTTCTTCATAGGTGGTGTTGGAGGCAGCATAGGACAAAGAGAGGGAAACATGCTCAAACCCGGATATATCTATTGAAGGGAATTCAAAATACGCATTGCCATCCCCACCAGCTGTACAGCAAGCTCCTCCATCTATATTTCTGACTATGAACTGGTTTCCGGATATTCCGAACTGGGACGCGCCTCCTCCGCAAGAGATTCCAGATTTTTGTATGCCTGCGTCGAGGCAACCGGGCAGGGAAGTTGCTATAGTCACTTGTGCGGCGACTTGTAGTCCAAATAAAAAAAACAAAAGCGTGGCAAAGCCACGGGACAGGCTGGGTTTAGTTGTGGGGTTCATGCGAACAGTTTTTAACTTGGATAATAGCAGGACGAAAATAGGGTTTTAGTTTTAAATAGTTTTCAGTGGGGCTTAAATTTTTAAATTATTTGATTCAAAAAAGGTGGGTTGCTCATCCGGGTGGGAGTTCCATCAGGATCCGCCATTCTTTTGGATAGTAATTATTGGTGCGGTTGGGCAAGACTTTCGCCCAGCCGAGGTTGAGCCCTTCGTAGCGCACGAGGACCCAGCCCAATGGGGCATGCTGAAAAACGATGGTTTCCTTTTTGAGGTAGTGCAGGGCACTTTGGCGGTCGAGGTCAACGGCAGGAAGTGCGGGTGCAATGGCAGTACTTAGGGCCAGGGCGGGGGCGGGGACGAAGTCTTTACCTTTGATTTGGCCTATTTCAACACCCCATTTGCTGCGCCGGAGGCATGTAGCCACTTTTACCACTGCTTCGGCGGTTGATTTTGGCAGTGCGCGAATTTGGAGCGATGGGTCTATAAAGAAGGAAAACGCCCCGGGGTCTTTGAGCAGGGGATTTATCAAGGGTTGGTATTTGCCAGGCATCGCCTCCCATCCGGGCATGCGCATTGGGGGGTCGGTATTGCTTATCCTATCGCCGGGTTTTTGCAGGGTAGCCAGATAAAAACCCTCTCCCTTTACTTTGTGTGGGTAGCACTGTAGTCCGCTGTGCGTACGGGTAATGCCCCATTGGTCGGGAATATCCGGAAAGCATGGCGTCAACCCAAATTCCCTGGCTATCCACTGTGCGTTCCCGTCATTCTCCACTTCGTTGAAGGTACAGGTGCTGTAGAGCAGGAAGCCTCCCGGTTTCAACAGCCGGGCTGCATCGGCGAGGATGCGCTTCTGGCGGGCAGCACAGTGGGTTACGCTGGCAGGTGACCACTCCGCGACCGCTCCCGGGTCTTTTCGGAAAAGGCCTTCTCCGGAGCAGGGGGCATCGAGTAGGATGAGGTCAAACCAATTGTCGAGTCCGGAGAAATCCTGGCTGTCGTGGTTAGTGACTACGGTATTGGGATAACCCCATTTGACGAGGTTGTAGTCCAGGGTATGGTACCTACTGCGGATTACCTCGTTGGCTACCAAGGTACTGCCCTGTCCGAGCCATTCCGATACCAGGGTGCTTTTACCTCCCGGGGCGGCGGCGAGGTCGAGTGCCCTGATCCCCACCGGGTTGGGGAAAATCTGACGCAAAACACTACATATCAGCATAGAAGAAGCTTCCTGGACATAATAGCCTCCGGCGTGGAATGCCGGGTCCAGGGTGAATACAGGCCTTTCAGGTAAATATACTCCGTTAAAGCACCATTTTACTTTTTCAACATTTTCCTGCCATTTAATTTGTTTTTGCAAATGAAAACGGAGGCTAACCGGGGCGGGGCTTTCCAGGGCATTAAGAAAACTGCTCCATTCCCCTGCCAGGCGGGCTTGCATAGTTTGCACGAATACTTCAGGTAAAGGGATCATACCAAAGGAAAAATTTATTCAGGCGAATTTCGTTTTTGTCTATAGATTACCTTATTATAATGGAATAAAATTTTCCAAATCAGTTAAATTTGTCTATTTACCAAAGAATTCCCAATGCGCACAGCACCTTTTCTGATGCTATTATTGATCCCGGTCCTGTCAAGGGCCCAGGACTGTACGCCTTTTTATGCCATGCGGCAGGGGGCTGCAGCAACTTACGAGTATTTCGATGCCAAAGACAAGAAAACGTCTTCTTCTACTTCTGTGATTAAGGAAGTCAACAAAACCGGTGGCCAGTTGGAGGCCGTAGTTGCGCTTACGATGCGGGATAAAGGGGACCAGGAGATGTTTCAGGGTACTACGCGGATTTCCTGTAAGAACGATACCTTGTTTATGGATGTGGGCAGCCTGATTAATCCGGGGCTGGCACAATCGGCAGGAAAGATGGAGATAACCATGTCCGGGGATGGTATGACGATTCCCGGGGTGCTCCGTGGGGGGATGAAACTGCCGGATTCCCACAATGAATTTAAGATGGGTATGAATGGAATGACGCTGATGACGATTACTATTGATATTTCGGAGCATCAGGTGGAAGCGGAGGAGAAAATCACGACACCGGCAGGAACTTTTGATTGTTTTAGGGTATCGTATTTGTCCAATTCCAAAATGGGGTTGATGAAAGCAGCGACAAAAACCATACAATGGTATGCCCGGAATATTGGGGTAGTCAAATCAGAAACTTACGACAAAAAAGGCGCTTTGGAGAGTCGTATGTTGCTGACAGCCTTTAAATAGCCTTCTGGTCGTCAGAGGAAGTCCACATCCACATCGTAGGGGTAGGTGATTAGGTAGCGCAGGGCGCGTTCGGAGTCATAGCCTTCGAATACGACCTTGTAGAGCATGCGTGTAATGGGCACCTTGAGCTTGAAATAGTTGGAGAGGTGATAGGTGATTTTCAGCGTACGCACCCCTTCGGCTGTTTCGGGCATGCTTTCCTGGATATCGCGGATATTTTCTCCTTTTCCCAGGCGGTAACCCAGGGAGAAATTGCGGCTTTGGCGACTGGTTGCTGTAGCGACAAGATCGCCAATGCCTGCAGTGCCGAAGAAAGCATCGGTAGTGGCGCCGAAGGCTTTCCCAAAGTAAATCATTTCCTGGAGGCCTCTGGTAATAAGCATGGCCTGGATATTTTTGCCAAGCCCTTTACCGCGTAGGATTCCGGAACCAATGGCAATGACATTTTTCAGGGCACCTGCAAGCTCTGCCCCCAGGATATCCGATGTGCCAAAAACGTGAAATTGTTCGCTTCCCAGAACGCTTTTCGCTTGTTCGAAAACTTCCCGGAACAGCGTGCCTACCACGGTTGCAGTGGGCTGCCCCTGCAGGATTTCCGAGGCGAGATTGGGCCCCGACAGGCAGCCGACGCGCTGTACAGAACTTTCCTGGATGATTACTTTACTCATCGTACAGACCTGCTCCGGCCGGATTATCCCCATGTTTAGTTCTTCTTCGGTAACTCCGGGAATATCGAAGCCTTTTGTTCCGTGAATGAGTACGTGATAGGGGTGGAGGTGGGGCCCGAGACGTTCCATCATAGCCCGGAAGTTTGTGGAGGGGACAATGGGAAAAATCAATCGGCAGCGGTCCGCAACTTCGTGGATATCGTGTGTTGCCCATATTTTAGGCGATAATCCAATTCCGTGGAGTGTCCGGGAACTGTTAATTTGCTGAACGACGGCGGTATTCCGGCTGTACAGGATAACGGAGGCATTTATGGCTAGTAAGTTTGCTACAGCGGTGCCAAAGGTGCCAGCCCCGATAACTGCAACGGGCTGGGCGGTTTCTTTTGGGTTCATAATCTGGATTTTATGCAATGCTATCCGGAATTTGAGCGCTTACTTTTGTTAGGGGAAAAGCGTGCGAGGGTATTTTCCTCTAAATAATCTCCTCAATATACGCACTACATTTTTATGTACTTTAAAGGGATTATTTGTGTCCCTGCAGTAAATTGGTTGCAAAGTAAATAATTTTGAACCAACAAGATGAATTATTGCAGGTAAAGGCCAACGTTGGCTAATGATATCATCTCAAAAAGTCCGAGCATTTTTTTAACTGAATAAAACAAATTACTTTTTCCCTTCTTTTGGGTGAAGCACGGAACGATTAAACCCCGGTTTTAAAACCTGCAATATTTTTAATAAGGGATGCGCATTGCAGCATCCCTTATTTTTTTATTTTTAAGGTTAAAAGGAAAGGAAAATCCTCAGAGGGTGCCTCAAGAATAGTTTTAAAACGAGGCGGTCCGAAAAATATGGGATTGTGTAAAAAGTATTCGGGGTTGTGTAAAAAGATCGGAGTCCGTTATTTAGTGCCTGACGCCGCCAAATTTTCTTTCGCCGCCGAAGGCAGCGGAAAACTTTTCACCCAACCTCAAAGGATATTTTGAATGAAAACAGTGTTTATTCAAAATATTGTTTGGCGGGGTCAGCCGCCAAATGACGGCCTCCGGCCTTTTCACACAACCTCATACATTTCGGATAGTCTCTGGCAAATTTTTCAAAGATGAAATACAATATTGTCATCATTGAAGATGATCCGCAGGTTCTGGGAATGTTGCAAGCGCATTTTCAACGCTCAACAATGTTAAATTGCATCCTGGCCGTGGATTCTGTGGAGAAATTCCTGAAATTCCACCGGGACTTTATGGAGATTCATTTGGTTCTCCTTGATGTGATGCTGTACACGCAATCCAGCATCCGCAGTATTCCCCAAATCAAAAAGCGGGTAAAGGATGCGGAAGTGGTGATGTTTACTTTTATGGATGATGCGGATACGGTTTTTCAGGCGTTGCGGAATGGGGCAACGGGATATCTGATAAAGGAAGACAAGCCGGAAGAAATTGAACGCAAAATTTTGTTTACGCTGCAGGGCGGAGGTGCCCTGCTCAGTCCGGCGATCGCCAGGAAGGTAATTGAATATTTTAATCCTGGAAAATCCTCAGGTTTCGCTTTTTTGAGGGAGAAACTGAATGATAAAGAGCGCCTGGTCATGCAAATGCTGCAGGAGGGACATGAATATAATACTATTGCCCGGCACCTTGGCATCACGGTGGATGGGGTACGGTATTACGTAAAAACCCTCTACAAGAAGTTGCAGGTCAAAAGCCGGGGCGAATTGATGCGAAGATATTTTTTTCGGGATTGAACCTACTCCCTGTTGCTACCACTTTCTGATATTGACCAGCACTTCCTGAACCTGGCCATTGTCTTTTTTTTCAATGGTTGCTCCCATGGACTGGAGTCGGTTTTGGATATTGTGCATGCCTATTCCACTGGAAAATAGGGTGTTCAAAGGATTTTGATGCGCTTTTTCATAAAAATTGGAGATTTTAATAGCCAGGGATTTTTCCTTTTGGAAAAGAAGCACATGGATGGACGCTGGCTTGCTATGCTTGATCATGTTAGTGAGCAATTCCTGAAAAATCATGAGGGTATAGTGTTTTGTCTTGGAGTTAACAGATTTATTGTAGGGGA
This sequence comes from uncultured Haliscomenobacter sp., assembly GCA_964527495.1. GTDB lineage: Bacteria > Bacteroidota > Bacteroidia > Chitinophagales > Saprospiraceae > JADJPL01. Next base: position 398 of record CAZGOT010000121.1, on the reverse strand, counting down.
GTTGGGGAGCGCATTCAAACCGCAGGGTGGGTACAAGGGGCAAAATGACGGTATTGCAGAAATCCTCCATGCGATCTGCCAGGTTGCCAAGGCGGTCGGTGCCAGGGTTGAAGGCCCAGATGAAATTGCGGGCCGTGCGCAGGGTTTCCACACTGAGTTCCTCGAACTGACGGAACAGTCGGGGGACTTCGGATACGGAGGTTTCAGGTGCATTGATTTGATGCGCCAGGACATTCAAGGCATAAAGTCTCCCACCAAATTCATCGTGTAGATCAGCAGAGATTTTTTTTCTCAGATCATATTCCCGTTGGTATTTCCGCAGGCGCAACCGGAAGAGCCAGTAGGTAGCGGAGATACTTAAGATAATCAGGAAAGAGATAAACTGCCAGGTTTTGTAC
>CAZGOT010000120.1:0-9079 GCA_964527495.1 uncultured Haliscomenobacter sp. | reverse complement strand
GGTTCGACGCTGCCGATAGCAGGCTGCTGTTTCAGGATTTGATTCAAGGTTTTTTGCACGGCGATTCGGTTGAATCCCAGTGCAACTAATGCTGATAACGCCTCTTCTCGAATTGTATTGTCCGCAGGTGAAAGAGTAAGCGGGGTTGTTTCGCCGCCATCTTTGCTGAGTTTGTCTTTTAGGTCGAGTATAAGGCGTTTGGCAGTTTTGGGCCCAATCCCTTTTACGCTTCTGAAGGCATCATCCCGTTCGCCGATAATAGCTGCGCGGATATCATCGGGGTTCATGCCCGAGAGGATAATTTGTGCAGTGCCCGGACCAATCCCGCTTACGGAGATGAGATGTCTGAACAGACTCCTTTCCTGTTCGTCGGAAAAGCCATAAAGGGTATGGCTGTCTTCCTTGATATGCATGTGGGTGAGTATCCTGGTATTTTCCAGTTTTTCTATCTGGCTGTAGGTATACAGGCTAATATGGATCATGTACCCGATCCCTCCCGTTTCAACAATCAGAAAGGTAGGGTTTTTCAAGGTGATTTCTCCTTTAATATATGCTATCATTTTTTAATGGCTTATTCGGGCAAAGGTAAAACACGATTTACAGGATTTTGAGGAATACAGGGATTGATTTTAGGATTTGGGCTGGCAGGCAGTATATTTGGGGAAAAAATGGACATCCTTCTTTTAGGCAGTGGGGGCAGGGAACATGCTTTTGCATGGAAAATTGCACAAAGCCCTTTGTGTGGTCGCCTTTTTATTGCACCAGGCAATCCAGGGATGGCCGTACACGGTGTTCGGCTGGCACTCGACCCCAACGATTTCGAAGCTATTGCGGATTTTGTGCTTCGGGAATCCATCTCTATGGTTGTTGTGGGGCCTGAAGAACCGCTGGTGCGGGGGATTTACGATTATTTTCAGGAGCGGCAGGAACTGGCATCTGTTCGGATAGTGGGGCCTTCCCGTGGTGCTGCCCTCCTGGAGGGGAGCAAAGCTTATGCCAAGGGGTTTATGGAGGAAATGGGTATTCCAACGGCTTCGTACCGGGAATTTACGGTCGAAACCCTGGAAGAAGGTCTGGCCTGGCTAGCCGAACATCCCCTCCCGGTTGTACTCAAAGCGGATGGTCTGGCAGCGGGTAAAGGCGTATTAATTTGTAATTCCCATGAAGAAGCCCTTGCCGAATTTCAGGCAATGCTGGGCGGGAAATTTGGCTCTGCCGGGAATACAGTGGTGGTAGAAGCTTTCCTGAAAGGCCGGGAATTTTCGGTATTTGCCCTTACGAATGGGCAGGAATACAAAATCCTTCCGGTAGCTAAAGATTACAAGCGCATTGGCGAAGGGGATACAGGCTTAAACACTGGTGGTATGGGTGCAGTTTCCCCAGTCCCTTTTGTTGACGATACCTTGATGAAAAAAGTGGTGGAACGCATCGTCGTTCCAACGATGGAAGGTATCCGGCGCAGGGGATTGATTTATCATGGATTTGTTTTCTTCGGACTAATAGAAGTTGCGGGTGATCCGTATGTAATTGAATACAACTGCAGAATGGGGGATCCCGAGACCGAAGTGGTCCTTCCCAGGCTGAAAAGCGATCTTCCTGCGCTCTTGCTGGCTATGGCCGAAGGTCGTCTCGATTCCTTCGAGGTAGAGGAAGACCCACATGCTGCAGCGACAGTGGTCCTTGTTTCTGGCGGATATCCAGGGGATTATGAAAAAGGGAAAGCTATTACCGGGCTGGACGAGGTGGCGGGCAGCCTGATATTCCATGCCGGAACGCAGGAACCTTCCCCCGGGGAGCTGGTGACCAGCGGTGGCAGGGTATTGGCTATCACTTCATTTGGAGAAAATTTCCGGGAAGCCCTGCAACAATCTTATACAAATGCTGGTAAGATACATTTTGAAGGAAAGTATTTCCGTCAGGATATCGGTTTTGATTTGTAAAAGCAACATACAGTGTCCATAAGCTCGAAGGAGATGCAATATACTCCGGAAGACATAGCAAAAGCCCTTGACGCCCATTTCATTCAGGGGCCTTATGCAGGCCGGCCTGTAGAGGTACTCCTCACGGATAGCAGACAGTTGTATTTTCCGGAGGCGGGGATTTTTTTTGCCATCCGGGGGGCACACCACGATGGGCATGATTTTCTGGAAGCAGTGTATGCAGAAGGGGTAAGAAATTTTGTAATCAGCGCACCAGTAGAAGCAGAACGGTTGCCTGGGGCAAATATCTATCAGGTGCGGGATACGCTGAAGGCTTTACAGCAACTGGCCACCTTTCACCGCAAGCGATTTGATGTACAGGTGCTTGGTATTACCGGCAGCAACGGAAAAACGATTGTCAAGGAATGGCTTTTTCAGATGCTGCAGGGGGATTTCCAGGTGGTGCGCAGTCCCAGGAGTTTCAACTCGCAGGTAGGCGTCCCGTTTTCTGTTTGGCAACTACAGCCCCGCCACGAACTTGCCCTGTTTGAAGCTGGTATATCCCGGATGGGGGAAATGGAAGTGCTGGAACGCATTATCTGCCCGCAGGTTGGCTTGTTTACCAACCTGGGGGAAGCCCATAACGAGGGATTTCCCGATATGGAGACCAAGCTTCGGCAGAAGCTCGTCTTGTTTAAAAATGCAGAAGCTATCCTGTATTGCCGGGATGACGAATTAGTGGACCGGGAAATCCGGGCTTTGGGGAAGCGTTGTTTTACCTGGTCCAGGCAATATCCTGCGGATCTTCAAATCGGGAATATCCGCCAGACGGGCAGGTTCACGCTCATTGAAGGGGTTTTTCAAGGGGAAGCATGTAGTGTGAGCATTCCTTTTAGCGACAATGCGTCCATTGAAAATGCCATCCATTGCTGGGCATTTCTGTTGTTCCTGGGCATTGCGCCGGAACAGGCAGCGCGGCGCATGGAGCAACTGGAGCCCGTAGCCATGCGCCTCGAGCTGAAAGAGGGCCTTAACCAGTGCCTGATTATCAACGATGCCTACAACTTTGATTTTACTTCTTTGAACCAGGCCCTGCATTTTCTGGAACGCCAGGCCCAGGATATGCAAAGGACGGTTATCATTTCAGATATGCTCCAGGGCGGGGAGCCTCCGGAAATGACTTATGCACGTATTGCCCGGATGCTTTCCGAAAAAAATGTGGGGCGCGTCATCGGAGTCGGAGTACAGGCAAGACGCATGATCGAGTGGCTTCCTTTTTCCGTCCGGCAGCAGTATTTTGCCAACACGACAGCACTCATTGCTGCTTTGCCCGAGCTTGATTTTCACCAGGAAGCCATTTTGATCAAAGGGGCGCGCTTGTTTGGGTTGGAGGAGGTAGCAGAACACCTTTCCCGGCAGGCCCATCGGACTACGCTGGAAATCCACCTGGATGCCCTGGTCCACAATCTAAGGGCCTACCAACGCCTTCTGGGCCCGGGGGTTCGTACGATGGCGATGGTAAAAGCCGCAGCTTACGGAAGCGGCAGCCGCGAGGTAGCCCGTCTGTTAGAGTTTCATCGTGCGGATTACCTTTGTGTAGCATACGGTGATGAAGGGGCCGACCTGCGGCGTGCAGGCATTCAGTTGCCCATCCTGGTCCTCAATCCGGAACCTGCCAGCTTTGATCAGTTACTGCGGTATCGCCTTGAGCCCAAGGTGTACAGCCTGGAACAATTGCAGTCTTTGGTGGGGTACTTGCAGCGACATAACGGCGCATTGCCCCTGCACCTTAGCATAGACAGCGGTATGCACCGTCTGGGATTCGATGCCCATGAGCTGCCCGATTTGCTGGAGTTCTTGCAAGCGCATCCAGGCCTGGAGGTGCGCAGCGTATTTTCTCATCTTGCTGCCAGTGAGGATCCCCGACAAGATTCGTTCACCCATGAGCAGTACCGACGTTTTGAAACAGCCTACGAACAAATTGCACAGGCCCTCGGATACCGCCCATTGCGACATTTGCTCAACTCCAGTGGCATCTGTCGTTTTCCGCAATACCAGATGGATATGGTGCGTTTGGGCATTGGGCTGTATGGCATAGATGCTTCCTGGGAAATACAGGAAAAACTGCGGGTGGTCCTGCATTTGAAAGCGACTATTTCCCAAATTAAAACCCTGGAACCCGGTGAGAGTATTGGTTATGGTCGGCTGGCAAGGGTAGAAAAGCCGATGCGGATTGCCACCATCAGCATCGGATATGCAGACGGGCTTCCCCGGAGTGTAGGAAATGGACGGTTCAGTGTGGTCATCAGGGGAAAGAAAGCGGCAATCCAGGGTGCTGTATGTATGGATATGTGTATGGTGGACGTCACGGATATTCCCGATGCCCGCGCAGGGGATGTTGTTTTTATTTTTGGAGAAGATCCCCCGGTGGAAATCCTCGCGAAACTGGCGGGTACTATCCCCTACGAAATCCTGACGGGTATTTCGGCGCGGGTGAAAAGGGTATATATTCAGGAATGAAGAATCTCCTTGCTGTGAAAATTGCTGAAAATTTGGTAACGATAGCAGCTACTGCCCGCGAATTATAGTAGCGATTTTCTTAATTTTGTCCCTTCAGGATAGTCACAACGACAAATGTATGCTATTTCGAAGCGAAAAACCCCGGATTCCAGTCTTTGTTAAATCATATTTCGCATAAAGCCAAATCATTATGAACAGGTGCTTAGTGTTGATTGCTTTTCTGCTCACCGGATTTGCGGCGAAAGCCCAGAAGGAAGATCCCGTGTTGTTTACTGTTGGTGGGACGAGCGTTCAGGTTTCGGAATTTGAATATATTTATTCCAAAACAAATGGTAAGAACGCGGATTTTTCCCGTACTTCTCTGCAGGAATACCTGGATTTATATATTCGGTTCAAACTGAAAGTGGAGCGGGCGAAGGCAATGAGGCTAGATACCATTCCCTCCCTGAAAGAAGAACTCGACAGTTATCGTCGGCAGCTGGCAGATTCTTATCTGGTAAATCGGGAGGTAACTGATCGCTTGGTACGGGAGGCATACGATCGCTCGGCACAGGATGTGGAACTATACCACATTTTCTTTGCGCTGTCTCCTGAAGCTACTCCTTCCGACACCCTCGCCGCCTACCGCAAGGCATTGTCAGCAAAAAAGCAGCTCGATTCAGGCGATGAGAACTTTGCGAGCCTGGCTGAAGCAATTTCGGATGATAAATCTACGTCCAAGGCAGGTGGTAGGATTGGTTTTTTCAATGTTCTGTTCCCCAATGGTTTCTATGCGCTTGAAAATGCAGCGTATTCCCTCCCGCTCAATAAAGTCAGTGACCCGATCCGTACAGGGGTGGGTTATCATCTGCTGAAAGTAGGTGCACGTCGGCCAGCGCGGGGCGAAATCGAAATCGCCCACTTCCTGCTGCGCAAGGACGAATGGCAGGGAACGCCTGAAAATCTGAAGCAGCTGATTTTTGACTACCATGATCGCATGACTAGGGGAGAAAGTTTCGAAACGTTTTGCCGCGAATACTCGCAGGACCCACGTTCGGCAGAAAAAGGCGGTTATCTGGGCTTCTTCGGGATTAATCGCTATGAGCAGGCATTTGAGGATACCGCTTTTGCCATCCAGGAAGACGGAAAGATTTCCTGGCCAGTGGAGAGCAGTGTGGGATGGCACATCATAAAGCGCATCAGCAAAAAATCGTTTCCTACCTTTGACATTGCCCGTCTGCAGCTCGAAAACCAGATCAAACAAGATGCGCGCTTTGAACTCGCCCGCAAGGCAATGATCGAAAGCATTAAGAAAACTAATGTTTTCAAGGAAAATACTGCTTTGCTGGACAAAATGGCGAAGGTCCTCAATGATACCTTTTTCACCTTCCGCTGGAAGGCCCCTGCAGGGGGACAAAAAGAGGTGCTTTTCTCCCTGGGTAGCCGTAAGTATTCCATGGAACAATTCTATACCTTCCTCGCCGATGGATCGCGGGAACGTATGCGGCTGCGGGATACGCCTTTCCGGGAGGCCCTGCAAACCCTCTACCTCCAGTTTGTTGAATCATCCTGTATGCAATTCGAGGAAGAACAGCTCGAAGTCCGTTACCCCGAGTTCAGGTCCCTGCTCCGGGAGTATCAGGAAGGTATCCTGCTTTTTGAAGCTACCAGAATCGAAGTATGGGACAAGGCTTCCCAGGATAGTGCGGGACTGGAGCGATTTTTTGCTACCATCCCGGGTAAATACCAATGGAATGAGCGTGCAGAGGTAACCAAATATTTTATCGAACCATTTAATATGGCTTCGATTGAAAGTATCCGGTCAGCTGCAGCGACCAAACCCAGGGCAAAACTCCTGACAGAATTCAATTCCAATGACAAAACCCTGATTGCCCGTTCGGAGGAAAACGTGCTGGAGCGGGATAAAAGCCAGGAATCCCTGGAAATCAAGCAATGGACTGCAGGGGAAGTAACCGCCCCCAAGGTGGATCGAGAAAGCAATCAATTCTATTTTTATAAGGTCGAAAAAATCATTCCTCCCCAGCCAAAAAAACTTGCAGAAGCCCGGGGATATATCGTTGCCGACTACCAGGATTACCTCGAACAGGAATGGGTGGAATCCCTTCGGTCGCTGTATCCGGTTAAGGTGAATCAAAGTGTTTTTGAAAAATTGATCCGCGGGAAATGAAACTATTGACCTGGCATTTTGCATTCGCAATCCTACTGCTCCTTCCCGGGCTAATATCCTGTGGAAAAAAAAGCGATGCGCGTCGCGAAGACCAGCTCCTCGCCAAGGTTTATAATAAAGAACTCCGCCTGTCCGCCCTCGAAGGTATGTTTCCAGAGGGTACGAATAAAAGTGATAGTGCTTTGATTATCCGTGCATTTGTACAGCGCTGGATCCGCGAGACCCTGATTTTGTCTGAAGCGGAGCGCAGTTTGCCCAAGGATATGAACGTAGATAAGTTGGTGCGCGATTACCGGGCCTCTCTCATTAAAAACAATTACGAACAAGTTGTCGTAGAGCAGTTGTTGGATTCGGTGGTCACGAAGGAAGAGCTTGCCAGCTTTTATGAACGCAACAAGGACCAGTACCAACTCGAAACGTCCATCATCCGCTGTTTTTTTATCAAATTGCCGCGCAGCGTGCCCGGACGGGATAGCCTCAACCGGTGGTGGGGAGCATTGAACGATCGCAATTTGGCCAGAATGGAAAAATTTTGCCAGGAACATGCCGTTGCCTATAACCTCAAAGCACCCACCTGGAACCGAATTGATGATATTGCTGCAGAACTTCCCTCTGGCACGTTAACGATGGAAAATATCCCCACACGTCGGGAATTTACCCTCAGCGATGATGCGTTTATCTATTATTTTCGGTTGCTCGAAATAAAAAACGACCGGGAAATTGCACCGCTTGAATTTATCGAGGAACAAGCCAGAAAATATATCCTGCATCAGCGTAAAATCAAACTCCTGGAGCAAAAACGAGAAGATCTCTATAAATTGGCGCTCCGCAAAAAAGATATCCAGTTTTTCACAGACTGAACACAACCTGTGCCGGTAGTGGCACGTCTTTACTTGTCCGTTCTTTTTAGAGCGTCAGGTTTTTCTAATCGGAGTAGCTTTTTATTTAAACAGAAAAAATTTATCCTGTATAGGACTATGAAAATAATCAAGATATGCGCTTTGGTTCCCCTGCTGTCGCTTACCCTGGCGGTTCAGGGCCAGCGAAAAATAATAGACAGGGTGGTTGCGCTGGTAGGAAAAGAATACGTCCTGCTTTCCGAGGTAGAAGAGCAACTCGCTATGCTTAAGTCCCAGCGGGCAGGAGCTGCCTTGCCCCCGGATGCCCGTTGCAACGTTTTGGAACAGGTGATGGCGGGAAAGCTTTTGCTGAATCAGGCAAAACTGGATAGCGTAGATGTGAAGGATTCGGAGGTCGAAACCCAGCTCAATGCCCGTGTCGAGCGGATCCTGGGGTATATGAACAACGATGTTTCCCAGTTTGAAGCGTATTACGGACAGACTATCGGAGAGGTAAAAGATCAGCTCCGTGCCGACCTGAAAGATCAGCTCCTCACGGAGCGCATGCGCGGCCAGGTTTTGGCAGACATCTCCGTTACGCCCTCTGAAGTCAAAGCCTTCTTTGATAAAATTCCCCGCGATAGCCTTCCGGACTTTAATTCGGATGTGGAAGTTGCAGAGATTGTAGTAAAACCAAAAGCCAACGAGGCTGAACGCCAGCGCTGTATTGAAAAGCTGGAGGGTATCCGCAAGCGCATTGTGGAAGGGGGCGAAGATTTCGCACAATTGGCCCAGAAATATTCTGATGATGGCTCTGCCCGTACCGGCGGTGACTTAGGTTGGGCAAAACGGGGCAAATACGTGCAGGAATTTGAATCAGCAGCGTACAAATTGGGTCAGGATGAGGTATCCCCTGTTACGGAAAGCGAATTCGGCTTCCATATCATCCAAATGCTCGGACGCAGAGGTAGCAATATCCATGTCCGCCATATCCTCATCAAACCCCGCGTGTCGGATGCCGATGTGGAAGTCTCCAGAAAGCTCCTGGATTCTATTCGCCTCCTGATCCTTAAAGACTCGATCCCTTTTTCGTATGCAGTCAAGAAGTATTCAGATAAAAACCAGCAGAGCTACCACAACGATGGTAGAATGGTTAACGCGGTTACCGGAAATACCTTCTTCGAAGTAGGCGATCTCGACCCTGATATTTACTTTGCCATTGATACGATGAAAGTTGGGGGTATCTCTTCCCCCATCGAATTTAGCGACCGCGGAGGCGATCCTCATCTCCGCCTGATTGTGCTCCAGTCCCGCACCAAGCCGCACCGGGCTAACCTCAAACAGGATTATTCAAAAATCCAGGAAGCAGCCATCGAATCCAAACGCAACGAATTCCTGAATACGTGGATCGAGCGCACTATCCAAAAGACGTTTATCCAGGTGGATGCGATGTTTGCAGGATGTGCTAATGTCCAGGAATGGGACAAATTGCGGGCAGAGGGCAATTAAGGCATTGCCCCATCTGCCCTATAAGTGCTGGGGTATGGGGTTGTATAAAAAATATTCCGCCGCCTGCGGCGGCGAAAGAAAGTTGGGGTTGTGTAAAAAGTATGGGGTTGTGTAAAAAGCCCCCG
>CAZGOT010000119.1:0-9089 GCA_964527495.1 uncultured Haliscomenobacter sp. | reverse complement strand
GGAATGTCGGTGACCGCAACCCCTATTGTACTTTTGTCATCACCCCAAAGATGGATAAATTCCGAAAATCCTTTCCGGAGCGCATTAGAAAGAATTAATCCGCTTTTATTCTGGGAAAACCATTTAGATTTTCTATTTTCAACCCAAAATCCTGTTATGAAATTTGGAGTATTAAAAGAAAGCGGGGATCGGCGCATTGCAATGACACCGGACCTTGTCCCAAAATTGAAACAACTGGGCATAGAGGTAGTGATAGAAGCCGGAGCTGGGGCGGGCGCTTTTTTCAGCGATGAGGCTTATGCTGCCCATGCACAGGTCTGCAGCAGGAGCGAAGTCCTTTCCGGTAGTGATATCCTGCTGAGCATACATCCGCTCGCAGAGGAGGAGTGGTCCCTGGTCCGCAAAGGCACGCTGATGATTTCCCAGTTTGCCCCTTTCCTCCATCCCGGCATAGGCGAAAAGCTCGGTGCTGCTGGTTTTCAGGCCTTTAGCCTGGATATGATTCCACGCACCACCCTTGCACAGTCTATGGACGTACTCTCCTCCATGGCAGGTATCGCGGGATATAAAGCCGTACTGGAAGCGGCAAGGCATCTGCCGCGTTTTTTTCCCATGATGATCACCGCTGCAGGCACCATAAAACCAGCCAGAGTCCTGGTTTTGGGTGCGGGGGTGGCCGGCCTTCAGGCCATAGCTACCGCAAAACGACTGGGTGCGCAGGTCGAGGCCTTTGATACCCGCCGTGCGGCGAAGGAAGAGGTAGAAAGCCTCGGCGCAAAGTTTGTGGAAGTAGAAGGCGCTAAAGACGATACCTCTGCAGGCGGGTATGCGGTAGCCCAATCCGAAGAATTCCTTGCCCGTCAACGTGCTGAAGTACAGGCACGTGCCAGCAAAGCAGACGTCATCGTCACAACTGCTCAGGTAAGGGGCACTAAAGCGCCAGTGCTCGTACAGGAAGAAACCATCCACCAAATGAAACCAGGCTCTGTAATTGTGGACCTGGCTGCATCTTCCGGAGGCAACTGCGCGCTCACACAGGACAACGCGGTCATTGAAGTCCATCAGGTGACCATTATCGGCAATTCCTACCTCGCCAACCTGATGCCGCAGGATGCCAGCGCGATGTACGGCAATAACGTGTTGAATTTTATCAAAACCTTCCTCAAAGACGGGAAAATACACCTCGACCTGAACAATGAAATTGTCCGGGGTGCGCTCATCACGGCCCCTGCGGAAGGCAAAACTGCCTAACCTATGGAAAACGCAATCCAGACCATCAACGACAATTTCCTCTTTATTTACCTGCTCATCTTTACGGTTATCCTCGGCTTCGAGGTCATTTCCAAAGTGCCTACCGTACTGCATACCCCCCTCATGTCGGGTGCAAATGCAGTAAGCGGCGTGGTCATCTTAGGGGCTATCCTCCTGATCCGACAGAGCCAAGGTGACGATTACATCTCCCTGATTGTTGGTTTTATCGGGGTAGTGCTCGGTATGCTCAATGCCATGGGCGGCTTCGTCGTTACTGACCGCATGCTGGAAATGTTCAAAAAGAAGAAGAAATAACCGCCAAATATCAATCGTATGTTCATACAATTTTACATAAATTTAAGCTATCTCATTGGTTCTCTTGCCTTTGTATGGGGATTACGCCTGCTTAGCACCCCAGATACCGCCCGCAGAGGAAATATTATCGCGGGAATTGGGATGGGGATAGCTATTCTGGCGTCCATGTTGGATCCTGCCTATAAAATCGGGCCCAACAACTATGGATGGATTATTGTAGGACTCCTGGTAGGAGGTGTTGTCGGCACAGTTTGGGCCAGAAAGGTAGCCATGACGTCCATGCCCCAGATGGTTTCTATCCTCAACGGGTTTGGCGGGGCCTGTGCAGTAGTGCTGGCTGCTGTTGAGTTTTACCACATGTACCGCGGTGACCGCCCTTATGGCACAGCGGAAATCGCCACCCTCACTTTTGCATTGCTGATTGGGGGCATCGCTTTTACGGGAAGTTTTATCGCGTTTGGCAAACTCGAAGGCTGGATTCGCGATAATTTCCTGGTAATCCCGAAAGTACACCACATTTTTAATATGTCGCTCCTCGTTGCCATCCTCGCTATTTCCGGATATGCTACGGTAGAAGGGCTCAACACCCCCTCCTGGCTGGTCGTTGCGCTGGTGGGCCTAACCCTTTACTACGGGGTCTCATTTGTCACGCCCATCGGGGGAGCCGATATGCCAGTAGTCATTTCACTCCTCAACTCTTTTAGCGGGATTTCTGCTGCCTCTGCAGGATTGATTTACAACAACCAATTTATGCTGGTTGGCGGTATCCTGGTCGGCGCATCAGGCACCATCCTCACCTTAATGATGTGCAATGCGATGAACCGCTCCCTGCTCAACGTACTTATCGGGGGCTTTGGCACTTCCGGTGGGACTGCTGCGGCAGCGGCAAAAGGCGATCAGGTTATCCGCGAGGTCAGCCTCAACGATGCTGCAATCATGATGTATTATTCCAGTTCGGTGGTGATCGTACCTGGCTATGGACTTGCTGTGGCACAAGCTCAGAAGGTTTGCAAAGAAATTGACGACCTCCTCTCGGCAAACGGGGTAGAGGTCACCTACGCCATACACCCGGTTGCGGGGCGTATGCCCGGTCACATGAACGTCCTGCTTGCCGAGGCAGATGTGCCCTATCCGAAATTATTGGATCTCGATGATGCAAATAATGCCTTGCCCAACGCTGATGTTGTCCTGATCGTTGGGGCCAACGACGTGGTGAACCCAGCAGCGGAAACTGACCCCGGCAGCCCAATTTATGGAATGCCCGTCCTGCAGGTATGGAAAGCCAAGCAAGTCATCGTGATGAAGCGCAGTATGCGTTCGGGCTATGCCGGCATCGAAAACCCGCTCTTTTTCTACCCCAATAACCGGATGTTGTTCGGGGATGCAAAGGATACCCTCACCAAACTCAGCTCCGAGTTGAAACAAATGAGGTGATACATGTGCCATAACTGACAGTTGATCAAATGCTTGTTGGTTTTTGCAGCAAAAACCATACATACGTTCAGCATATTTTTAAAAATTTTTTTTCCAATAAAATCTAAATCTTATGTTCTCGGTAATTCCTATTTTCTGGTTGCTCGTCGCAATTTTGGTAATCCTTACCGGCATTTTTACCGTTAAACAGCAGACTGCGGTAATCGTAGAGCGGCTGGGCAAATTCCACAGCATCAAAACGCCGGGGCTACAGTTCAAAATACCTTTTTTAGATCGCGTATCCGGGCGGGTAAGCCTCAAAATACAGCAACTGGACGTTATTGTTGAAACCAAGACCAAGGACAATGTATTCGTCAAACTAAAGGTTTCGGTACAGTTTCGCGTGTTGCCAGATGCCGTTTTCGATGCATTTTATAAACTGGAAAATCCACACGAACAGATTACCGCGTATGTATTTGATACTGTCCGGGCCGAAGTGCCGAAGATGAAACTCGACGAAGTGTTTGAGCGCAAGGACGATATAGCGGTAGCGATCCGCAGGGAACTGGAAGAAGCCATGAACGAGTATGGGTTTGGGATTGTCAAGGCTCTTGTTACGGATATTGACCCGGATATTGCGGTGAAGAATGCCATGAACCGGATTAATGCCGCAGAGCGCCAGAAGATTGCAGCAGAATACGAAGGGGAATCCCAGCGCATCCGCATCGTAGCCAAAGCAAAAGCGGAAGCGGAAAGCAAGCGTTTGCAGGGCCAGGGGATCGCTGACCAGCGCCGCGAAATCGCACGTGGCCTCGAAGAGTCGGTAGATATCCTCAACAGTGTCGGCATCAATTCCCAGGAGGCATCTGCCCTGATCGTCGTTACCCAGCACTATGACACCCTCCAGTCGCTGGGGGAACACGTCAACAGCAACCTCATCCTATTGCCCAATGCTCCCACAGCTGCTTCTGACATGCTCAATACCATGGTCACTTCCTTTGCTGCGTCGCAGCAAATTGGCGACCAAGCCAAGAAACTCCCTAAATCCAAAACCCTAAAGCCGGGCCCTGAGCCTATGCCATTGCCAGAAGAAAGGAAGCACCTCGACGAATGAAGATACTGAGCGCTGCCCAGACCCGCACCGCCGACTTGTACACGATTGGTCATGAACCTATTGCCTCCATTGATCTCATGGAACGGGCGGCAACCGTATTCTGCGACTGGTTTGAATCCAAATTTAACCAGGGGGAGCTGGAGGTTTGTATCCTTTGTGGTGTAGGAAATAACGGTGGCGACGGATTAGCAATTGCCCGTTTGCTCTGCAGGCGTTTTTATGAAGTTAAGGTCATTCTTTGCCGGACTGGCAAAGAATTGTCGCCTGATTGCCAGACCAACCTGGAGCGCCTTCCCGGAAATGGGGCGATAGAGTTTATGGAATTGCACCAGGACGGTGCCTTTCCTGTCCTATCCCCCGATTGCATCCTCGTAGATGCGATCTTTGGATCTGGTCTTAACCGTCCGGTAACAGGTTATTGGGCCAGTTGTCTGGAGTATTTTTCCGAACATCCGGGAATACGGGTTGCCGTAGATATTCCTTCCGGTCTGCCCGCGGATTACCCTAGCGAGGGTGCGGTCTTTCGTGCTGGTTACACCTTTTCTTTTCAGCGACCTAAACGGGCTTTTTTTTTCGCAGAAAATGCGCCTTTTGTAGGCCAATGGGATTTCGGGGATATCGGTCTGGATGAGGCTTTTATCGAAGCGCAGGATAGCCCTTACCATTTAGTTACGGAGGACATGCTACGGCCTTTGCTTAAAAAACGTCCCCGGTTTGCCCACAAGGGGCATTTCGGCCATGCCCTGTTGATTTGTGGCAGTCATGGTATGATAGGCGCAGCCATCCTGAGTGCCCGTGCATGCCTGCGCGCCGGATCCGGACTGCTGAGTGTCCATGTACCAGGCTGCGGGTATGTCCCGCTGCAGACAGCCGTTCCGGAAGCGATGATCAGTACCGATTCGCATGAAAAGCGATGGACGGAAGCTCCAGATACTTCAAAATATTCGGCTATCGGTATAGGGTGCGGCATTGGCCGTGGCGACACTACCTTCAGGGCCTTGCAGGCACTTCTGCCCCAGATGGAAACCCGGCCACTGGTACTTGATGCCGATGCGCTCAACCTCATTGCGATGGGCCACTTACTTGCTGAAATTCCTCCCCATGCTATCCTGACTCCCCACCCGGGAGAGTTCGACCGATTATTTGGCCACTCCCAAAGCTCTTTCCAGCGTCTCGAACGCCTGCGCCATGCTGCGATGAAACACCGCTGCTATATTCTTTTAAAAGGTGCGTACAGTTGCCTGGCGACGCCCGAGGGGAATTGCTATTTCAACCCAAGCGGCAATCCCGGAATGGCAACTGCCGGCAGCGGGGATGTTTTAACGGGAATCCTCACCGGGTTGCTCACCCAGGGTTATATCCAGGAAGAAGCGTTGCTTATCGGCACCTTTCTGCACGGCCGTGCCGGCGACCTAGCCGCTGCAGAGCTGGGTCAGGAAGCCTTAATGGCAGGAGATATAACCGAAAGGCTTGGCGCTGCGTTTCTTTCCCTGCAAAAAGAACCTGGATAGAGAAAACCTGCAACCGGACCGATGCTAAAACCTTTTAAACAGGCATAGATTGATCATCAGGTAGGAATCATTCCCCAGGGGATTTGCCGATTTGCTTATACCATCAATGTAATCAGAAAAGGTGAAGCGACTGCTAACTTCCAGTGCAATGCCGATATCCACGTTTAAATCCAGTTTTATACCAGCACCCAGAGGAATTACCGGTATCGAACGTGTCGAACTTTGCCGGAGGTCTTCCCGCACACCAGGATCCGTATTACTATCCTGAACCCGGCTAAAATCGGGATAAACCCGGACAAAGCTAAGTGCACCTCCTGCGAAAATATATGGAGAGAGCAACTTATCCAGGTTCAGGTTTCCTTTGGAATCCGAATAGAATTTGTCCTTGGCAAAAGGTTCGAACTCCAGGGAGATGCCCATTTCGAAAATATCGGTCTGGAACATAAAACCACGCAGGGAGCGTTGAGGGAAATTGGCCTCATCACCAACTAATCTGGCGTAGGTGAAGCCGGAGCGAAGAGCTGTTTTATATCCGAGCGGAACCCTGCCCATGATGCCGCCGGAAGGCCGGATATCCTTCAACCTTGGGGTAATCATAGGATTGAGGTCACCAGAATAATGCGCGGTACCTAACAACAAGCCGCCCTCCCAATTGAACGCGTTCACACGCTGGGCAAAAGAAAAAAGGGGACAGACCACGAGGACGAGGAAGAGATAAACATGTTTCATGGGATGTGAGGGATTACGGTTAAGGTTTCTTTCCGGTTTGTGAAGCCGGCGTTTTCGGGAAAAAGGACGAATCGTTATATTAAGGGCAAATATAATATTTTAATGCTTCATTCTTGTAAATTATTGTGCTGAAAAGCATTTTTTTCTTGCTTATACTTTACCTCAATAGATTTTGTACATTATATCGCCCCTGTCTTGAAAATTGGCATAGAACCTATTGGGGCAGAATATTAAATGGGAAGTGCGGCAAAGCTCAGAAAAGGCGTTTGCGGTGGAAATACCAGGAAATCACGAGACTTACCATGGCCGAAAAGAAGAGGATAATGGCTACTGCATACCGACTTTTTTCAAAAGGCAGGGGGACATTCATTCCAAAAAAGCTGGTGATAAAAGTTGGGACTGCTATGAAAATCGTGACCAGGGTAAGTCGGTGGATAGTGACGTTCATATTATTGGAAATGATAGAGGCATAGGTATCCATCGTACCACTGAGGATATTGCTGTACACATTGGCCATTTCGAGCGCCTGGCCATTATCAATAATGATATCTTCGAAAAGATCCATTTTTTCCTCTTCTTCCCGGATATTGATAAAGTCAGTGCGCTTCATCTTCATTTTCAATAAATCATTGGCGCTAAGGGAATTGAGGAAATAGACCAAACTTTTTTCGATGCTCAGCAGTTGTTTGAGTTCGCGGTTTCGGCTGGAGTGGTACAGTTCCTGTTCGATCAGGTTGCGTTTGAGGTCAAGCTTTTTCAGGCAGGTTAGGAAGCGGTAAACATTATGCTCCAGCAGTTGAAGCACAAATAAGGTTGAATCGGCGGGGTCAAAATTTTTGACCTTATCCTCTAAAAAGCGCTGCAAGACGGGATTCTCGAAAACGGTAATCGTTATGACTGCTTCCGGAGCCAGGATAATCCCTATTGGCACCGTAATATAAATCGCATCATTTTCGTCCTCGGCTTCGTTCAGGACAGGCGTATTGACCAGGATGAGCCGGATATCCTCCTCGATTTCGTAGCGGGGCCGCTCGTCCACGTCGAGAGAGTCTGTAAGAAAGTCCAGGGGTATTTCGAAATACTGTGCCGTCTCTTCCAGTTCTTCCTGACTGAAAGGAGGGGATATATTGACCCAGCAGCCAGCTGCCGGCTGGTTCAACTCCTCTAGTTTATCCTCTTCCGAACGAACATAATACCGCACCATATCATTTTCACTAAGCCCAACAAAAGTACGACGTACGCCTCAAAGATGCTCTTTAGCGGACATAAATGTTCGGTCAAAAAGATTTTTCCTGCTTCGCCGTATCCAGCCTTATCGGAAGCGAATTGCTTTAATAGGGCTGATTTTAGTAACCAGGTAGGAAGGCAGGACCAAAAAAGCCAGGATTATCCCCAGGGCCCCTGCATTAAGGGCCAAAATAGCGAAGGGGTTCAGATGTATCGGTGCAACGGCGAGGTAGTAGTTTTCTTCCGAAAGCGTGATAAACTGTCCGTATTTTTGAGCCAGGCAAAGCCCAATTCCCAGGAGGTTGCCCCACATAAGGCCGATAAAGATAATATAGGCTGCATATCCAAGGAAAATTTTACGGATACTCCAGTTGCTTGCACCAAGGCTTTTAAGGGTACCGATCATATACGTGCGCTCCAGGATTAAAATCAGCAAAGCCGTGACCATATTGATGACAGCGACAAGGATCATCAGTGCGAGGATCACAATTTCGTTGACATCCTGGAGTTCGAGCCAATCAAATATCTGGGGGATTTTTTGTCGGATAGTTTCGGCATACAAATCAGGAGGCAGATATTCGTAATAGATATGGGCGGCGATTGGTTCCAGGTCTCGGATATCGTCAATAAATACCTCGAAGCCTCCTACCATTCCTGGCTCCCAGCCCATGAGTTGCTGGATTTTACGGATATCCACCAGGGCGAATTTCTGGTCGTATTCCTCCAGTCCGGTTTTAAAAATCCCATTTACGCGAAAGCTACGCTGGATTTGATTGCCTTTTTCCACAAAATGCACACGAAAAGAATCCCCTACGCGCACTTTCAGCCGACGGGCGGTTTGGCGGGAAATGAGGATACCATTGTCACTTTCCGCTTTTGAGAGATTCAAAGGCTTCCCTTCGACCAGATACTGTTCCATAAAAGCCCAGTCGAAGTCTTTTCCCACCCCTTTGAGGATAATCCCCTCCATTTCATCTTTAGCCTTTATGATACCCGGCTTGAGGGCAAATACCTGGATATGCCGCACACCGCCATGGGTACGGCCAGCCGATTGCCAACGAAAGCCCAGAAACTGGCGGGTCACCGGGGAAGTTACCTCCTTTATCGTATCCAGATAGGGATAAAAAGGCTGGTCGGCAGAGACAGGACTTGCTTCCAGAAGGCTTTGGTACAGTTCTGTATCCGTGATATGGATATGCCCCCAGAAGCCAAATATCTTGCTGCTGATTTCCTTTTTAAACCCGGAAATCAGCGCCATAGCGCTTATCATCACCGCCGTGCTCACGGCAACGGCGATGATGGCGAAGCGTATTATAAGCCGGGCGAAGGAATGGGTGCCTTCCCGGACCACCTTTCGGGTAACAAAAAGTTCGAACATGCCTATTCGAGCAGCAGCATTTTTTTGGTTGCGATAAAGCTACCTGCTTCCAGGGTGTAAAATAAGACACCGCTGCCGTTTATTGCACTTCTGGCGATATTTATTTCATGCAGGCCTTTTTCAAAAAACCCGGCATGGCGGTACAACAGCC
>CAZGOT010000118.1:0-9382 GCA_964527495.1 uncultured Haliscomenobacter sp. | reverse complement strand
TTACACAACCCCGCTTCGGGGAGGAATCACGAGTTACCTTTTCGGAGCCTTACCGGCACCTCCATTCTTTTACCTTTCCGGAACAAAGTGATATTAATAATATCGTTGACTTTGGCGCGGCCCACTACTTCCTGTAGCTCGGCAACGGATTTCACTGTGCGGCCATCTACCTGGGTAATGACATCTTTGGGCAGGATTCCCGCGTATTGGGCAGAGCCGCCATCCATAAGTTCCTCAACCACAATACCCTGGGAAAGGTTCAGGCCAAGTTCTTGCGCGTACTCGCTGTCGAGATCAGAAATACTTACGCCCAGGAAAGCGCGCTGATAGCTTCCGTGCTCGATGATATCGTCAACTATGCGTTTTGCCAGGTTAATAGGGATAGCAAAACTATACCCTGCGAAGCTACCGGTACGGGTAGCGATGGCAGAATTAATACCAATGAGTTTTCCGGTCGCATCCACTAAGGCACCCCCGCTATTGCCGGGGTTTACAGCGGCATCGGTCTGAATAAAAGACTCGATGGCATTGCCTCCCCCCAGTATCTGAATATTGCGCCCTTTGGCGCTGATAATCCCCGCCGTTACCGTTGAAGTAAGGTCGAAGGGGTTACCCACCGCCAGGACCCACTGCCCTACTTTAGCCACGTCGGAATCCCCTATTTCAATTGCAGGAAGGTCGTTGGACTCGATTTTTATCACGGCAAGGTCCGTTTTGGGATCAGTACCGATAACTTTTGCTTTGAATTTGCGCTTGTCGAAAAGCGTAACTTCGAGATCGGTAGCCGATTCTACCACATGGTTGTTGGTCAAAATATACCCGTCCTGCGAATAGATTACCCCAGAGCCGGAGCCTTCACGTGGCATTGACCGTCCGAAAAACTCTTCGAAAGGCGACCAAAATCGGGGATTCTCCCCTCCCTGGTTGCGAGAAACGGCAGACTGGACCGTCGCCTGGATGTACACAACCGAAGGTACTGCGCGCTCGGCAGCAACTGAAAAGTCAAAAGTAGGGACTGTAGCACCAGGAGGTGACCAACTGGCAGGCATGACAAGGGTATTGCGGGAGGGATTTTGTGCTGACCTGGGGGTCAACCATTGGGTACCGGCAACTGTGACAAGCCCTCCGAAAATGCCGGCGAGGACCAGACTAATCCACTGCTTCATAGAGCTTTTGAAAGTTTTAGTGCATAAAAAATATCTATCTGTTGTCCATAATTAGCGGCGTTCTGAAAATTACCTGTTTTACTTATATCCTACACCAATAGGTTTTGTGCAAATTTTCGAGCCAGGCCGGATAAAAAGGCCAAAAACCAATGTTGTAAGATATTAAAAGCATTTTCTTTTTACGCCATATACATACAGACACGTAAAATACAAACCCTTGTGCATCGTTGTTTGTTATAGTGTAGGATTTAGTTTAACAGGAAATTAACAGAAAAGACCGCGCAAACATCTTCCAATATTTCCGGCGTTCAACGTCGTCAAACCAGGATAATTCCCGATGTGGCCTTTTGTACCAGAAATAAAGACGCCGATCAACTACGTAGATGCATTAAAGCCGGAGACAGCGCTTGAAATGCGTTTACTGCAGGACCCTGCCTTCACCGAAGGCCTGAGTTGGGGCGTTCCCCGCTATGGGCACCCGGAAGGGGAAATTTATAAACATATTCAGGAAGTGCTCGAAAATATCAATTTACTGGGTGTTCAGGGCGAAGACCGCACCCGCCTGCGCCTGGTGGCATTTGCGCATGATTCTTTCAAGCATAAAGAAGCGCGGGGTATTCCCCGGGACTGGTCGAAGCACCATAGTGTATTGGCCAGGCAATTTCTGGAGCCTTTTACCGATGACCAGACAGTTCTCGATATTATTGAACTCCACGATGAGGCCTATTATGCCTGGCGGATGGAATTTTTACAGCGAAAAGCCGTTCCCGGGCGTATCCGCCTGAATGCCCTTCTGGAACGGGTAGAAAATTTCCTGCAGTTATATTATCTTTTTTTTAAATGCGATACGCGTACCGGGGATAAAAATCAAGCCCCGCTGCTTTGGTTTGAACGCGAAATCCCCCAACTTCAGGTAATACCCTTTCAGGAGCATATCCTGCCCGCTCAGGAGAATAGAACCATCCGGTTTTGAGCACTTTATCTGCCAGGGGTATCCCAAAATTATTCTGGAGTTGTGTGAAAAGGCTGGGGGCCATCCTTTGGCGACTGACGCCACCACCAACCCCATGCCTTGTAAGACAGCCCGCACACGATTTTTTATAATTTTTTTTTAAAAATGGAACTTTTTTAATCCCCCTTTGGTTGGGCAAAATATTCCCGGGAGCGACATCTACAACAGTATATGATGTCCCCCTTTGATACCGAACCCTTATATTTTATGCTGAATATCATGGACATCAGTGGCAAGGCGCCCAGCGGAAACAAAGCAGAGCTGGATCGTATTTTCAAAAGGGAACTGCTCCCATTGCTGGACAACGTGTATAATTTCGCGTTGTACCTGTGCCGCGACAAGAAAGATGCCGAGGATCTTGTCCAGGATACCTATTTGAAGGCCTATCAGGCGCTGGAATTTTACCAGCGCGACACCAATGCCAAGGCCTGGTTGTTCAAGATTTTAAAAAACACGTTCATCAACCTGTACAGGAAGCGTGCCCGCCAGCCTGAACCGGTGAGTATTGATGACATTTTTTCGCTACAGGAGAAGTCTGAAGCCAGCGTAGCAAGCCATTTCTCCCCTCAGGATACCCGCATACAGGAAAGCCTTGGGGACGAAGTCACCATGGCCGTTAATTCGTTGACCACGCCTTATCGGATTGTGATTATCCTGAGCGATATCGAAGATTTTACATACGAAGAAATAGCCGCCATCCTCAACGTACCAGTCGGGACCGTTCGCTCCCGACTACACCGTGCAAGACAAATGCTGAAGGAAAAATTAAAGACTTACGCTTCCTACATGGGGTATGGCGAATAAAGAACGACCATATTATTCATTGCCGGCTGTCCTACGGACCTGAAACGCCAAAATTTTTAAAGGCGAGTCATGCAAATTAAACGCGTCTTTCCGCCATCTTTGATCGTTGTTCCCTGGGTGCTTGCACGCCGGGAACAACGACCATTTTTTTTAGGGGGGAAGTGCGAAAATCCCGTATTCCGGTCTAAATTTGCCAGCCTTCTAAAACATTAGTCATGTCTGTATCATTTGCTCCCGACCACAATGGCGCAAGCCTGAATTCTGACCCACAATTTATAGAACTTTTGCGAAAAGTTGAGATGTACCTGGATCGCGATTTCGCTGAACAATCGGAACAAGTCCTTTTACAGGAAATAGAAAAAAATCCGCTCTCCCTTCAACTCCTCATGGAGGAAAACACTTTTAGAAATTATTTCAAATCCAGCTTCAAAGCCAATACACCCCCAGTCCACCTAAAACTTTCCATTCTGGAAAAAATCCAGCATATTTCTTCCTGATTCCCCCATGTGGCACCAGTCGGTCCTGATAGTTGCGACATTACTGTTTCCGCTTCTTTCCTATGGGCAGTTGCCCCAACAAGGAAGTTCACCGGACGGTATTGGTTCCTTGCTCGAGTCGCTGCAGGCGGAAATCCTTTTTCCGCTGGATGGGGGTTACTCCAAGTTGCCCCAATCCAGCGAAAATGATTTTTTTCCCTGTCATTACCGCCTTTTTTCCCGTAGCGAAGGCATGGAAATACGCTTCTTTTTCCAGCCCGACTCCTTGGGGAAAATACCTCCGCAGATAGAAAGCAGGCGACTAGCCCTGCACCTTTGCAGCAACGACGAGCAGGCAGTCATCACTGCCCGGAGTCTCAGCGAACTGGAGTTGGAAACCTTATTTGGGGCCGACTGGGGCAAAGTACATTTGTTCCCTCCCAAATTTGCATTTGGCAATGGCGCTCCATATTGTCAAATGCTCAGCATTTATAAAACCGGCCGGGGGATGATCCATCTTTTTTTTCTGTTTGCAAAACCTTCACCAGTAGTCGAAAACAGACTTTATTTAGCGCGTTTTCAATAGCTTTGCAGGAAAAGCTATATCATGGTGCGCACAGCACTCCAAAAGGACGATAAAAAGACAATCCACGCCTGGGCGATGTACGACTGGGCCAACTCTGCCTATGCCCTGGTTATCAGTTCCGCCATATTTCCTGCTTATTACAACGAGGCGACCCGCACCAATGGAGATGGACGCCTGGAGGTATGGGGGATTTCTGTCCAAAATACCGGTTTGTATTCTATTGCCCTGGGACTGTCTTTTGGTCTTGTTGCCCTGATTTCTCCCCTGTTGTCTGCTATTTCCGATTATGCTGGCAACCATAAATCCTTCATGCGCTTTTTCTGCTGGTTGGGGGCTTTATCCTGCATGGGCCTGTTTTTTTTCAAAGGCCCCAACCTTTGGCTGGGGATAGGCTGCCTAATGCTTGCCACCATTGGATATTCCGGGAGTATCGTTTTCTATAATGCTTTTCTGCCGGCAATTGCCTCGGAGGCCTGGCAGGATAAAGTGAGCGCCAGGGGCTATGCCTATGGATATATTGGTGCATCCACTTTACTCCTCCTTAACCTTGCCGCCATCCTCAACCGGGAGGCACTTGGCGTTGCGGACGAGACGCTGTTGCCCAGGCTATCGTTTTTACTCACCGGAATCTGGTGGCTGGGGTTTGCACAAATTCCCTTCGCAAAACTCCCACATGGCCTGTACCGGACCAAACCTGAAGGGCACTACCTCGCCCATGGTTACCAGGAACTCGGAAAGGTATGGCGAAAGCTCCGTTCCGCCCCTATGCTCCGGCGTTTTCTGTTTGCTTTCTTTTTCTATATCATGGGCGTACAAACGGTGATGTTCATGGCCGCTTCATTTGGAGAAAAAGAAGTTGGACTCCCCGTACCCGCCCTGATTGCTACCGTCCTGATACTGGAATACGTCGGCATTGGAGGGGCATTCTTCTTTGCCTGGCTTTCCCGAAAAACCGGTAATATCCTTGCCCTGGTGGTTGCAGTAGGAATATGGGTCGGGATATGCGCAGGCGCCTGGTTTATTGATGGGCCGACCGATTTCTTTATCTGTGCCGGATTTATCGGACTGGTTATGGGGGGTATTCAGTCCCTTTCGCGCTCTACCTATGCAAAGCTCCTCCCCTCTACGGAAAATAATGCCGCCTATTTCGGGTTCTATGATGTTTGTGAAAAAATTGCGATAATGTGTGGCCTGGTAATGTTCGGATATTTGGATAATCTCACCGGTAGTATGCGTAGCTCAATCCTCGCACTGGTAGTTTGTTTTGTCCTGGGCCTTTTCTTCCTCCTAAGCATTAGCGGCAAAAAAAATATAAAATCGGTCTATCAGGACGATATTCCGTAAAGGGCCTGCCTATTTTTTGATTTGAAATCAAATTTTTAATTTTGTTAAAAAACCAATTAAAATTTTGATAGAATTGGTTTTTTGTCCACTGGAGTTATATGAAAAGTATTTCGTCGCCTTTGGCAGCAAAAGGAAATTTTGAATAAGGGCTGTTTTTATTGATTTTGCTTCGTAAAATCAATGAAGACAGCCCTTATTCAAAATATTGTTCGGTGGTGTCAACTGCAAAATGACGGCCTCCGGCCTTTTTACATAACCCTAGGGTAAAAAGATTTTTTATCTCCCTCTAAAGGGAACCTTTTTTTGACATTCAGGCAGCGAAATCCATTTTTTATGCCTCTATCGGATAAGAACGTATGCCGGATTTTTTGCGGAGAAAGCTTTTGCATGAGGTGGTCTCAAAAGACATTAAAAATCAGCGCAAAAAACTCCGAATACGGTCTAAAGGATAAAGGGGCATTCTAATCAGCGTAACCGGACGTGACTGAACAGGAACTCGTCGAAGGATGCCTTGGCGGAAGGCAGAAGTATCAGGAAGAGCTTTTCCGGCGCTACTCCGGCAGGATGTTTGGGGTGTGCCTGCGATATGCCCGGCATCGGATGGAGGCCGAAGATGTGCTGCAGGATGCTTTTGTCAAAGTATTTGAGCATTTGCCGCAGTTTGGGTTCAAGGGTTCGCTGGAAGGATGGATAAGAAGGATAGTCGTAAATACGGCGATAAAAACTTTTGACCGAAAAAGTTTTACCCATGAGCAGATAGGTATCGAGCCTGGCTGGGATACCTCTTCGCCAAACCCTGCCGGGGATCAATTGCTGAGCGAGCAGGATTTACTTGCGATGATCAGCCAGCTCCCTGACGGGTACCGGATCGTGTTCAACCTGTTTGCTATAGAAGGGTACAGCCACCAGGAAATATCGGAAATGCTGGGTATTCAGGAGAGTACTTCGCGTTCCCAACTGGTCAAAGCTCGAAAGCAACTTCAGGAACAACTCGCTTCTCTGGAAAAAGTGGAGCCACTTTCGCGGCTTGAATAGGGGTTGTGTAAAAAAGAAAATCTGGAAGTACTAGGAATATGAGCGCAGATGGACAAATTGACGGCTTATTCCGGCAGGGGTTAGGTGACCACGACCCCGGGCCAAAGATGCAGTTATGGCCTGGTATAGCCAAACGGCTACCGAAGCCTTTCCTGTCGCCACGGCGCATTGGCCTTTGGGCTGTCCTTGCGCTGGGTATTACGGCCTTCCTGCACAGCGACCAGCGAGCGGTTATGGAAAGGGCTGTCGATTCAACGGTACAGCAAACACTTGCCGTGGGCAAGCGTTTGGTGCCGGCAAGCACTGATGTTAAAGATTCTCACGCCCTTTCGGACGCACAAAAATATGGATCTCCAAGTAGCCAAGCTTCTTTAGCGGATTATTCCGGTACAAGTACAGAAACCAAACCCAGAAAAGGCAAGCGCTCTACTAGGCCGCTTTTGGGGAGACCCTCCCAATTATCAAACCTTCCTGAAGAACAAGCAGTGCCCGACGGGCTTCAAAATACTTTATCCAGCAGCAGTGCTGCCCAGGAAAGTGTGGCCCCGGACGCCCGTCCCAAATTAGCAGAAACAGCCTTTCTGGAAAAAAGGGCCACTCCCTTTACCCCCTATCCGGTAGAAGATGTTATCCCACCAATCCGGTTTTTGGGCGAACGCTGGTTTGCAGGCCTGGATCTCAGTTATTCCCAGGATTGGATGCAGCGTAGCCTATACCCCAAAGCGGTGGACTTCGAGGGTTATGCCCAACTGCGCAATACGGCAGAGGCGTTTCAAAGTGCACATACTGCAGCACTCCGCCTTTCGCTCATTTCTGCCTCCGGGATTACCCTGCGGGGCGGTATTCAGGTCACAAGATTTTCCGAATCATTTGCCCATACGACGGAACAAAAGGAATTGCGCTTTCTCCCGCGCAGGGACGCGAGCGGCAATGTCATTGGAACAGATACCGTTTTTCAGGTTATCCTTACCAACTACAACCACCACAATCGGTTCAAAATGGTAGATATCCCGCTCACCATTGGCTATGAGTTCCCCTGGGGAAAAGCCAATTTCAGTTTGCATGCGGGACCTGTTTTCAATATGGCTTTTTATCAGCAGGGCAGGTTTTTGGCGGAAGACGGCGAGCGCATCGTAGATTTCTCTTCTTCCACCCCTGATGCCTACCCAGCCTTCCGCAATCGCCTGAGTATGGGTTTCTATGGCAGCGTTAACCTTTCTTATCCCCTGACGCCATCGGTACATCTCTTTGCAGAGCCGTACCTGCGGGTATTTCCTGGTGCTTTCACCAATGCGGACTATCCGCTTGAGCAGCGGTATCGCATACAGGGAGTATTTATTGGCATACGCAAAGTGATGGGCCCTTACTGGATGAACCTTCGTCCTTAAAGGTCTGCTTCATGGTTTCCGGGGCGCCCTACCCAGGACAAATCAATCCGCCTGCGCCCCAGGTCAGTTGCGGTAACGCGTACCACTACTTCATCGCCTATACGAAGTTCCTGCCCTGTATACAACCCACGGATACGCAGCCGGGAACCCGTCATTTCAAAAGGTTCGCGCATGGTTTCAAAACCCACCATCCCCTCGCAGTGATTGTCCCGGAGCTCCACGAACATACCACGGTCACTGAACCCGGAGATATACCCTGTAAAGGTTTCCCCGACATGGCGCTCCATAAATTCTGCCTGTTTGTACTTGATAGACTCCCGCTCCGCTTCCATCGCGTTGCGCTCCTGTTTGGAAATGTGCTTACACTGATCCTCTAACCAGGATTTATTTATGCGAAAAGGCGGCCCACTGATATTTTTTTCCAGGATACGATGTGCCAGTACGTCTGAGTACCTTCTGATAGGCGAGGTAAAATGGCTGTAGAATTTGAAGGCCAGCCCGTAGTGCCCGATATTTTCCGAAGAATAGGCCGCTTTGGCCATAGTGCGGATGGCAATAGGTTCCAGAACCCGCAATGCAGGATCGGATTCTGCGATTTCCGCAAGGCGGTTGTAGGAACGGGCGATATTTTCAGGCGTGGAAATATCCATTTCAATACCCATTTCACGGGCAAACCCCGCCAGTTCTTCTACTTTTTCCAGATTAGGCTCATCATGAATGCGGTAAACAAAAGGAATTTCTGCCCCTTCGGCAGTCCCCTTCGCAGAGATAAACGTCGCAACCTCCTGATTGGCCAGAAGCATAAATTCCTCGATCAACAAATGGGCTTCTTTGCGATCCTTGACATAGACCTCCAGGGGTGTCCCCGCTTCGTCCAGTTTAAAACGCACCTCTTCTGTCTCAAAGGCAATAGCCCCATGGCGGAAGCGCTTTTTGCGCAATTTGCGGGCAATCCCATTCAACCTGCTCAGTTCGGTTACGAATTCCCCTTCTCCGGCATCGAGAATTACCTGTGCTTCTTCATAGGTAAAACGGCGGTCGGAATGGATAATCGTTTTTCCAAACCAGCGCCCGACGATATGGTCGTTCTCGTCCAGGAGAAAAACAGCAGAAAAAGTCAGCTTATCCTCCCGGGGCCTTAGGGAGCAGAGTTCGTTGGATAATTTTTCGGGCAACATCGGCAAGACGCGATCTACGAGATAGACGGACGTAGAGCGAAGGTAAGCCTCTTTATCCAGTGCAGTATTTTCCTGAACATAGTGGGTCACATCGGCGATATGCACCCCAATTTCCGTGAGGCCGTCCTCAAGGGTCCGGATAGAAAGCGCATCATCAAAATCCCGGGCATTTTCGGGGTCAATGGTGAACGTCGTAACGGACCGGAAATCCCTTCTGGCGGCGATTTCTGTTTCGGGGATAGCCGTGGGCAGCACATCTGCCTCCTGCTCCACATTTTCCGGAAAAAGCAGGTTAAAGCCATTGCTGATCAGGATGGATTTCATCTCGATATCGTGGCTGCCAGCCTCTCCCAGTACATAAACAATTTTTCCGGTAGGGTTTTGATATTGGCC
>CAZGOT010000117.1:7322-9470 GCA_964527495.1 uncultured Haliscomenobacter sp. | reverse complement strand
AAATTTGGCGGCGTAAGCCGCCAAACGAAAAGCCGGGGGCTTTTTACACAACCCCTTCAAAACTTTCCGGGGTTGTTTAAACAGCTACATTGTATGTAAAATCAATTCAATATGCAACAAATGAAAAACATCTTCTTCCTGGCAGTATTTCTGATACTCGCGGTATCCATCCAGGCACAGCCGTCGAGAAAAGGGAAACAGGCTGCTGCAAAAGCGGACAAAGGGGTAAGTACTTTTGCTGCTACTATTAGCGCTGAGGATCTGAAAAATCACCTCTATATCGTAGCCGGTCCAGATATGGAAGGACGTGATACGCCCTCCGAAGGGCTAAAAAAAGCTGCGACTTATATCGAGGACCACTTCCGCAAGCTGGGCCTTGTACCTATTGCACCTAATGGCTACCAGCAGCCTTACAGCCTGTACACCGACTCAGTCGTTTCTTCCACCCTGACTGTAAACGGGAAGGCCTTTGAGGCTGGTACGGATTTTATGATGCCTTCCAACAATTATATTTTTACCGTCAACGCGGCTGAAATCGTTTTTGCGGGATATGGGCTTTCGGATTCTACCCGCAATGATTATAAAAATCTCGACGTTCGCGGCAAAATTGTCCTGGTTATGGCCGGAATGCCCCCTTCAGCTACCCCTGGGAACCCAATGCGTCGGAATTTTGTGAACAAACAAGCTATTGCTGCTCAATTTGGGGCGCTGGCTGTCCTCCAGGTACAGGCAAATATTTCCCCTCAGATGCGTACTATGGGCAGCCGGCCTTATCTGGACCTGTTCCGCAAATCCACCCCGCCTAACCTTTGTATTATTAAACCGGAAGTTGCAAACGCGATTACCAATATGTCGCTGGAGCAGCTTACCGAAGAGGCCAACTCCGGTCGTACCGGTTTAGTTTTCCCTGCTGATTTATCGCTCTCCATGAATAAAAAAGTCCAATCCCTCACTACTGCCAATGTCCTTGGCGTTCTGGAAGGTACCGACTTAAAAAATGAATTCGTCCTGATTACAGCACATTATGACCACGTAGGAAAAACGGGGGAAACGATTTACTACGGCGCCGATGATGATGGCTCCGGGACAGTAAGCGTGCTGGAAATTGCAGAGGCATTTACAGAAGCGAAAAAAGCAGGCTCAGGGCCCCGCAGGAGCATTATCTTCATGACGGTCTCAGGAGAAGAAAAAGGCCTATGGGGTTCTGCCTACTACGCCAACAACCCTATCCTACCCCTGGAATCAACCGTCTGCGACCTGAATATTGATATGGTCGGGCGTATCGGCAGCGAATATCAGAATGATCCGGATTCGGCGAATTATGTCTATATTATTGGAGATGACAAACTCAGTTCTGCCCTCAGACCTATCAGTGAGACCGCCAATAACACCCACACCCGGCTCAAACTGGATTACAAATATAACGACTCCAATGACCCTAACCGTTTCTACTACCGCTCCGACCATTACAATTTTGCAGAGAAAGGAGTGCCTATTATTTTCTACTTCAACGGCACACATGCTGACTACCACCGCCCAACTGATGCCCCCGATAAAATACATTACCCCCTGATGGCAAAGCGGGCGCAGCTTATTTTTGCAACAGCCTGGGAGATTGCCAACCGCACGGAAAAAATACCACGGGATCAAAATAAGCCCTAAGCATTCAACACGGACTGGAAGGTCGTTTTTGTATTTTGCTGCCCGAAATCAAAAACGACCCTTCAGTTAGTGCTCATCCGGACCATTGCATGAAATTTCTGATCGTTATAGGGGGTCCTACGGGGAGCGGAAAAACGGATTTGGCCATTCGCCTTGCCCTACATCTTGGCACGGAGATATTGTCAGCCGATAGCCGACAGTTCTATCGGGAGATGTCCATTGGAACGGCAAAACCATTGCCGGAGCAACTTGCCAGGGCAAAACATCATTTTATCAATAGTCTTTCTATCCACCAGTCCTACAGTGCGGGGGATTTCGAACGAGATGCTCTTAACCTGCTGGAAAAGGTATTTGCTACGCAGGATTATGCAATCCTCACCGGAGGATCCGGCTTGTTCCTCAAAGCCCTATGCGAGGGACTGGATGAATTTCCGGATGTTCCACCACCTATCCGCAAAGCGTTGGAAAAGCTCCTTGCGGAGCACG
>CAZGOT010000117.1:0-7312 GCA_964527495.1 uncultured Haliscomenobacter sp. | reverse complement strand
AATTGCTCGCCGATGCAGATCCTGATTATTACCAGGAAGTTGACCGCAAAAACCCCCGACGCCTGATACGCGCCTTATCGGTCATACGCGCTTCCGGTCGCCCCTACTGTTCCTTTCGGAACAAAAACCGTCCGGACAGTCCATTTTTCCCCGTCTACATCGAACTCGCATGGGATAGGAACACCCTTTACCAGCGCATTAATCAGCGGGTAGAGGAGATGCTGGATAATGGGCTGGTAAAGGAAGCTGAAATTCTCTTCCCCTGGAAAGACCTTCCCGCCTTAAAAACGGTAGGCTACCAGGAACTTTTTTCTTATTTTGAGGGTACTTGTCCATTAGAAGATGCCGTGGAGCAAATCCGCCAACACAGCCGCAACTATGCCAAAAGGCAATTAACCTGGTCGCGACGCGACGGGTTCTGGAAGCATTTTCATCCTTCGGAATGGGATTTAATCCTGGAATACCTGCATTTTTCCACTCAACAGCTCATCTTTTGGGAGCAGAAAATGTTACCTGAATTATACCCTGGTACGATGAACAAAAGGCATCGGCTTTCTTTAAAAACCTATACCCGTACTTTAGGATTTATGGATATGGAAGAGGGGGGCGACACCCTAATCTTCCTGCCCTCACCTCTGCCTGAAAACCGAACTGTCGCCGGATGGATACTGCACGAAGCTATTCAGAGGGCAGAAGGCCTACCTATTCTGGCTCTGTTGGAAAAAGACTGGGAGGCATTATTGGAAAAAGCCGGCTTCATTTTTGAGGACATACATACCCTTGGGAAAAAAGCCCAGTCGCTGGCCGGGCGATTTCCGGGGTTAACACCCATGATTAGGAAAGCAATGAATAATGAACCCTTGCCGTAAACTCAGGCTTATCCCCTGGTTACAACGGTATTATTGGGGGCTGTAACCACTGTTTTACTGATCCTCCTAAACCAAATTAAAAGTCAATAAACAGAAGAACTATGATCTGGAAACACCAGCCATCTCTTGAGTCCATGAATGCCATGTCCACCAGAACGCTGAACGAAGCGCTCGGAATCGAATTTATCGAAATTGGCCCCGATTATATGAAAGCCCGGATGCCCGTGGATGCACGCACCGTTCAGCCTTTTCGCATCCTGCATGGCGGTGCGAGCGGAGCACTCGCAGAAACCCTGGGCAGCGTTGCCTCCGTGATGTGCGTGGAAGACCCCACGAAAGAGGCTTGTGTGGGTATTGAATTGAATTGCAGCCACCTGCGCAGCGCCAGGGAGGGTTCTTTTGTTACTGGCACAGTACGTCCTTTTCGAATCGGCAGAAAAATCCAGGTTTGGAACATCGAAATCGAGGATGAAAAAGGTGCACTGATATGTGTGAGCCGACTTACGATTGCGATTGTCGCACGTTAAACAATTCCTGGGTTTCCCCCCTCAGAATAGGCGTAAAAATAGAATTCTACGCATGCCTCAGATGTACTATAAACAAACAAAATTTCCAACAGCAAGTATCCAAAAAATGAAAAACCTCTTCTGGATTTTCCTATCAGCATTCCTGACATTTTATTCAACGTTTTCGCTCTTGGCGCAGCAGCACTCTAATTTACAGTTGCTGGCAAATAAAAACGATTTTCCGGAAAGTCTTTACAATGATATTTGGGGCTATACCGATAGCAAAGGCAGGGAATATGCTGTACTTGGTGTCCGAACAGGAACAGCTTTATATTCCTTGGAAAATCCTCAAGACCCAAAGCTGATAAAGTTTATCCCGGGTGCATCTTCAATCTGGAGAGATATGAAATCTTATGGAAACTATATTTATGCCCTTGCAGATCGGGGAGAAGATGGTATTTTAGCAATAAATATGGAAAAAGCCCCCGAAGAGGTCACTTTCCAGTTTCATAAATTCTACATTAACACCACCCCTCTGAACCGATGCCACAATCTCCATATTGACCCCAAGGGTTTTATGTACTTATCAGGGTGCAATATTAATAATGGAGGTGTACTGATTTTTGATGTTGCCAGTACTCCAGGGGTCCCAAAATTTATCAGCGGAACAAATTCCCGTTACTCCCACGATAACTTTTCCCGAGGGGACACCCTCTGGTCGGCAGATATTAACCTGGGGGAATTCGCTGTACTGGACGTTTCCCAAAAAAACGCTCCCCGGATGATGGCAACCCAACCTACTAGTTCGCGCTTTACGCATAATTGCTGGCTTTCGGACGACGGCAAATATTTGTTCACAACAGACGAAAAAACCTTAGGCACAGTAGATGCCTATGATGTTTCCAAACTGAGCGATATCCGTTTTCTCGATAAATTCATGCCTGCAAATGCCGCATCCAACCGAGCCATACCGCACAATACGCATTATTTCAAGGGCTTCCTGGTTTCCAGTTGGTACACGGAAGGGGTTATTATTACGGATGCACATCGGCCTCAAAACCTTGTTGAAACCGGAAATTATGATACTTACCTGGAGAATAAGCAAGGTTTTGAAGGTTGCTGGGGTGCATTCCCCTACCTACCTTCCGGAATTTTACTGGCCTCGGATATTTCTACTGGACTATATGTGTTTAAACCGGATTACAAAAGGGCGGCATATTTCGAAGGGAAGGTAGTAGATGCATCCAACGGGGTACCGATTTTCGGTGCCCGCATCAAAGCGGGTAAAATGGATGAAACCACAGATTTTTTTGGAGAATTCAAGACAGGTAGCCCGGATTCCGGGACCGTAACGGCAATCGTCTCTGCACCTGGATATTTTCCGGATACGTTCCAGGTTGCACTGAATCCTGGTTTAGTAAGCGAAAAGATAGTCCGCTTGAAGAGTACCAGTACCGTAACAGCGGTTAAAAACGCAACGGAACGCCCTGGACTAAAGATTGCTGTCGTGCCAAACCCTTGTCACGAAAGTTGTACTGCTGTGTTGGATATACCTTCCGATCTGCCTGCATCACGGCTATCCGTACTCAACCTATTTGGGCAAGTACTGGAATCCCGGGAAATCCCGGCAGGAGGAGGTGCGTTATCGCTGCCTCTGAAGCCACTTGCCCAGGGGACATACCTGGTACAGTTGATAACCGCTACAGAAACATTTACTGCGCAAAGGTTTATTGTGCACTAATTCCCTGTCCTGAATATAGAAGAGTACAGCCTGGTCTTAAGAGGAAACCGCTCATACGGAATCCTCCAGGTCTTTAATCAGCAGAAGCGGTGCAGGGCATTCGCGAAGCAGATATTCGGAAACGCTACTGTCAAAAAAAGCTTTCCAGGCGGAGCGACGGTGGGTCGTTAGGGCTAGGATGGCGGCATTTTCTCTGAGCAAATACTCGAGGATTGCTTTACCAGGTTCCCCGACTTTCAGGAGCTGGAAAGCAGAAGGCATTCCACCGCCGAGCATTTCTGCAAGTGCCCCCATTTTTTCTGCAGCTGCCTCCACTTGATTTTCCGTTTCGGGCACAAACACAATATCCAGTTTGGCATCCAGTACCTGAACCCACCGCCTGAGCATATTCAGCGCGAGGATATCGTTGAATTGGAAGGAAGCCGCAAAAAGGATTTTTTTTATCGGCATGAAAACCGCATTTGCCGGTACGAGCAAAATGGGCAAAACTGAAGTCCGTGCGAGTTCCCGTGCCAGGGTAACCGAGTAGGGGTTGGACTCAGGGGCAACAATTAGCCCCGCGCGGATATCTTCTGCAAAATTGCAGACTGCCTCCGCAGTTTCCAGCCAGATACCGAGATGTTCCATCTCTACCTGGAGCCCTATGCCCGTGCTAAAAGCCTCCAGGCTCGCCGACAGTGCTCCAACGTCCTCCGGGCCATGATGCAGAGGCAGTACGGCTTCCGCATTACAAGCCACCTGAGTCAGAATTGCGCCGTGTGCTTCGGCAAGGCGAGCGGCATAATGCAAAGCTACCCCAGCATTTTCAGAAAAATCATTGAGCAACAATATTTTATGCATTTCGGCCTATTATTCGCTTATTGGTGTTTGACAAATTTTTTTCCTGCTTTCAATAGCTTCCCCGCGCTACAATCGCCAGCAAAGCCATAACCGATAAGGAATCGCGGATTTCGCCACGCAGGACCATTTGTATAGCTTCCTTCAACTGCACTTTACGCAGGCGCAGGGCTTCGGTATCTTCCGGCGCCCATTCCCCCTGACAAAGATTCCGGGCGAGATAGAGAACCGCCCTTTCATCGGTCACAGAATTAGAAACATCGCATTCCAGGATTTTTTCCCAGGATGCTGCCTGAAGTCCGGTTTCTTCCCTGAGTTCCCTCTGAGCAGTGGCGAGGGTATCCGTGTCCTGTGGGCATCCTCCTTCCGGGATTTCCCAACTATAACGGCCAAGTGGGTAGCGGTACTGCCCCACCAACCAGGTGTTACCTTCCTCGTCTATCGGGACAACCCCCACTGCGATGTGCTTGAATTGTACGACACCATAGATACCAGGGTTGCCATTGGGGTTCAGTACCTCCCGATGCTGGACCTCAATCCATGGATTGTCATATACTTGTTGAACCTGGAGGGTCGTCCAGGGATTTTCTTCTTCTGATACTGTCATTGCCCATTTATCCGTTTAAAATCGGGAAAATAAAAGCATATATACCCCTATTGCCTCATTCCTCAGACCCGCCAAAGAGGGTACCGGTTCGTCCGGGTAGGGGTATGCGCAGGTGTCGGTAAGCTTTTTCCGTAGCTTCCCTGCCCCTGGGGGTACGCTGAAGAAAACCTTCCATAATCAGGAACGGTTCGTGGACCTCTTCGATAGTACCTGGTTCTTCCCCAACTGCCGTCGCAATCGTATTCAGTCCAACGGGTCCGCCTTTAAACTTATGGATAATGGCCGAAAGGATTTTATTGTCCATTTCATCCAGCCCATATTCATCAACATTAAGCGCTTGCAGGCCATAGCGGGCAATTTCTTCATCAATCCTGCCGTCGCCTTTGACCTGGGCGAAATCGCGGACCCTGCGCAGGAGCGCATTGGCAATCCTTGGGGTACCCCTGCTCCTGCGCGCAATTTCATGGGCGCCGCTTTCCGTGATTTCCACTTTCAGGATTTGGGCAGAGCGATGAATAATCCGCATCAGGGTAGCGGCATCGTAATAATCGAGGTGGCAGGTAATCCCAAACCTGGCCCGCATGGGTGGAGTAAGTAGGCCCATACGTGTTGTTGCACCAACAAGCGTGAAAGGGTGCAGGGAAATCTGGATACTGCGGGCATTGGGGCCGCTGTCTATAAGAATGTCGATCCGGAAATCCTCCATAGCAGAATAGAGGTATTCCTCCACGACATTGTTCAGACGATGTATTTCATCAATAAACAAGACATCCCCTTCGTCGAGGTTGGTCAGCAAACCGGCGAGGTCACCAGGTTTTTCCAGCACAGGTCCGGAGGTTATCCGAAGGTTGGCACCAAGTTCATTAGCAATGATGTGGGAAAGGGTAGTCTTTCCCAGCCCGGGAGGTCCGTGCAAGAGTACATGATCCAGGGCCTCTCCGCGCTGTCTTGCGGCAGTGATAAAGACCTTGAGATTGTCCACGATACGGGGCTGGCCACTGAACTCCTCCAGGGCTTTAGGCCGCAGTGCTTTTTCAATCTGCTTTTCTTCGGTATTCAGCGGATCCCCGTCCGGATTGAGAATTGGATTCATACACAATGATAAGGCTATTCCTGCAAAAGCGGTATCACTAAAAAAAATGCAATAGTAATTTTTTTTACCTTTGGGCTGCTTTGAAAAGCCCTAATGGCTGGGATATCGCCACTAAAAAGTTTTTCCAGGTGGTTTGTTGAAAAGACTATACACCTTCCAAAAATACGGTCAATATTTATAAACAATAAAATTAAAAAATACCATGAGTGGTTCAAAAATTAGTATCAAAGATGGTGTACTGATCGTACCAGATGATCCCATCATCCCCTTCATCGAAGGTGACGGTACGGGCTCGGATATCTGGGCTGCCTCGGTACGTGTGTTAGATGCAGCCGTAGAAAAAGCCTATGGTGGTAAGCGCAAAATCCACTGGATAGAAGTCCTTGCCGGGGAAAAAGCCTTTAACGAGACTGGTAACTGGCTACCCGACGAAACCCTGGAGCGCATTGAAGAATACAGAGTGGCCATCAAGGGGCCATTGACTACCCCGGTAGGAGGTGGAATCCGTTCCCTGAATGTTGCTTTGCGGCAAAAGTTGGACCTGTACGCCTGTGTTCGCCCTGTACGCTATTTCACTGGTGTGCCCTCTCCTGTCAAAAACCCGGAGCTGGTAGATATGGTCATTTTTCGGGAAAATACCGAAGATATCTATGCGGGTATTGAATACCTGCATGGAACTCCGGAGCTGGAAAAGTTAAAGAAATTTCTGATCGAAGAGATGGGCGTCAATCAAACCCGCTTCCCGGATACTGTTTCACTGGGTATCAAGCCTGTTTCGGTAGAAGGTACCGAACGCCTTGTCCGCTCAGCGCTTGATTATGCCATTGCCAACAAACTGCCCTCTGTTACGATCGTACACAAGGGCAATATTATGAAATATACCGAGGGTAAATTCAAAGAATGGGGATATCAGGTCGCTGAACGCGAATATAGCGACAAAGTATTTACCTGGGCCCAATATGACCGCATCGCTGCTAAAGAAGGTACTGCTGCTGCCAATAGCGCACAGGAAACTGCTTTGGCCAATGGCGCAATCCTGGTCAAAGATGTCATTGCCGACGCTTTTCTACAACAAATCCTGCTCCGCCCTTCCGAGTATTCTGTTATCGCCACCCTCAACCTCAATGGCGATTATATCTCCGACGCGCTCGCTGCAGAGGTTGGTGGCATAGGCATCGCACCAGGTGCAAATATCAATTATATCACGGGTATGGCTATCTTCGAAGCTACCCACGGTACCGCACCTAAATATGCAGGACAGGATAAAGTCAACCCCAGCTCGGTCATCCTTTCCGGGGAAATGATGTTCCGCTATATGGGATGGAAAGAAGCCGCAGATTTGATTATCCAAGCGATGGATGGTGCAATCGGAAAAAAACGCGTAACGTATGACTTCCACCGCCTAATGGACGGTGCTACCCTACTGAAATGCTCCGAATTCGGAGATGAGCTTATAGCGAACATGTAATTTTCATTGATTTTGCAAAGCAAAATCAATGAAAATTGTGTCCATTCAAAATTTTATGGAGTTGTGTGAAAAATATTCCGCCGCCTTCGGCGGCGAGAGAATATTTTGAATGAACGACGTTTTGCCTCATTTTGCAAAGCAAAATGAGGCAAAACGTCGTTCATTCAAAATAACATTTGGCGGCGTCAGCC
>CAZGOT010000116.1:0-9536 GCA_964527495.1 uncultured Haliscomenobacter sp. | reverse complement strand
CTGCACGGAAAGGGGCAAGCCCGAGGAGTTGTAGGGGCAGCCACATGCGCAATCCGCGGAAATGCTTGGTCAGCTCGGGGGAGAGGTCTGCTGGCGATGGCTCATTGCCGGCATCCAGGGCATCCTGCAGGTAATGAGCTGTGTAATAATGTGCATTAAACTGTGCTTCAAGGTTGCGGATGAGTACTGCACCGAGCCCGTAAGGCAAAAAAAGGCCTTTATGGGGGTCAATGGCAATAGAATCAGAGCGTTCTATTCCTTTAAACCGGGGCTTTAGCTCTTCGGCCAGCATAAAAAAACCTCCGTAGGCTGCATCTATATGGTACCAAAGGCCCTCGGCAGCAGCGATATCCGCAATGGCATCCAGCGGATCAATAGCACCGGTATCCGTAGTACCGGCAGACGCAGCGACCAGGAAAGGCCGAAGCCCTGCCGCGCGGTCAGCGGTAATGGCAGTTTGAAGGGCCAATACATCCATCCGGTAGGCGCTATCCATGGGGATATAGTGCAGGATAGCCTCTCCCAGGCCTGCAATGCGGAGGGCTTTCTGCACGCAGTGGTGTACCTGCTGGGTGAGGTAGATGACAACGTTGGGCACGTCGGCGGCTTTTATGCCATGGTATTCGCGCGCCGTGGTAATGGCGATAAGGTTGGCGATCGAGCCGCCGGAGGCAAGGTTGCCCAGGGCACCTTCCGGATAGCCTACCATTTTGCACATCCAGCGTATTAGGATATTTTCGATCCTTACCGCACCGGGGTTGGCAAAGAAAATTCCGGCATAGCGGTTGGTCGCTGCCGCGAGGTAATCCCCAAGGGCAGCATGAAAGAGCCCTCCGCCCGGTACATAACCAAAATGACCCCCCGATGCCGGGTTGATGCCAGTGGAATTGATTCCGGCGTGCATGGCTTCAAGCAGGGTTGCCATATTCCGGGGAGTTTCCTGAAAAGGCATTGCATAAAGCGCTTCCGCTGCGGCCTGGCTATCGGGGGAATAGGTCTTTCCCCCGGGTAAGGCGGTAATATAGTCGCTGGCATAACCTGCAACCTGAAGGGTCATAGACAGGCGCTCCTCTGCAGGTGCTTCGAGCTTGCGCGCTTCGGTTTCGAGCGCTTCCAGTTCTTCTAAAAGGTGCATACGTTCGTTCTGATATCCTTCCTTAATCCGGCTTTTCGAAAAAATCCTTTGTCCAGGCTTCGCTCTTTTCCCAGAGGATCCGCGCGGCATCTTCCTGCAAGGCTTTGGGAGCTATATTCCTGCGGCGTTGTTTTTCGTCGAAAAAAGCACCGCTTACGCCGGCTACTTCCGGGGCGCTTGCAAGGTAAATACTGGTGCGGGCACCGTCTTCCGGACCAGTCATAAACGGGCGGGACAGCAGCCATAGGGCCCGCTCCAGAAAACGGCTGTGTTTCGCCCCAAGGCGGGTGGCGATGACACCGGGGTGCAGGGCATTAGCAGGGATTTCCGGGAAGCGTTTTGCCCATTCTACAGTAAAGAGTACATTACAGAGTTTGGACTGGGCATATGCCTGGAGGCCATTATAGTTGCCCGGCCATTCCCTTAGCCTCTGGATGTCCAGCTTTCCCTGTAGGTATGCCAGCGAGGAAACATTTACGATACGCGGTTCCGGTGCTTTGCGCAAGGCAGGGGCAAGTAGATGGGTGAGCAGGAAGTGCCCCAGATGATTAACGCCAAATTGTAGCTCAAACCCTTGTGCAGTGGGCATATAGGCAGTAGTGAAAAGCCCGGCATTGTTGATAAGGATGTCGAGCTGCTTCCAGCGGGAATTAAATTCTCCCGCAGCATGTTGAACAGCGTTCAGATCAGATAACTCCAGGCCAAGTACTTCCACTTTTCCTTTACCGCCTGTTTTTTCCCGGATTTCCCGGGCAGCAGCTTCCCCTTTTTTCAGATCCCTGATCGCAAGGATGACCGTTGCCCCCGACCTGGCTAGCCCGGTGGCGGTGTATAACCCAATCCCGGAGCTGCCCCCGGTAATCAAAACGGTTTTGTTGTCCATATTTTTCGCTTTCTAATTAATCAAAAGAGGCTTTTTCTATTTTTTGGGGTGGTGTGATCTTCCGCCGCCTTCGGCGGCGAAAGAAAGTTTTGAATGGGGGTTGTGTAAAAAGTATTCAAAGTATTCCGCCGCCTTCGGCGGCGAAATTAATTTTTAAATAAACGACGTTTTGCCTCATTTTGCAAAGCAAAATGAGGCAAAACGTCGTTTATTTAAAATAACACTTGGCGGCGTCAGCCGCCAAATGATGGCCCTCGGCCTTTTTACACAACCCCCATTCAAAATATAATTTGGTGGCGCCAGCCGCCAAAAGACTTTTTACCCAACATCATCTGTGAGATGATCTCATCAAAGAGAAACCATTTCCTCCGGAGGAAAAGCATTTTCTTTTTTCCTCCACGCCTTTCCCGCCCCTCAATATGCAAAGAATACCCTATATTGGCGGTACAAAAAAGGATAAATATGCTTCAAACAACAAAAAAACATCTGATTCGGGGGCTACTGGCGCTCGCCTGCCTCGTAGCCGGCTTACCTGCATTTGCGCAAAAGAAGGACAAACTCGCTATGCGGGCGGACAAACTTGCACACAAGTATATCATTACCGACGGCCACGTTGACCTACCCTATCGTCTCAAGATACGCAATTTCCAGCTGACGAAGGAGTATATCGGCATTCCTATTGAAACGGAAGATGGGGATTTCGACTACGTACGGGCAAAAAAGGGCGGCCTGGATGTACCATTTATGTCCATCTATATCCCGTCTGACTATCAGAAAAAGCCGGATATGGGGAAAGATCTTGCCGATTCCCTGATCAATATGGTGACCGGGATTGCTGCAGCGCACCCAGATCGCTTTGCTATGGTCAATAGTGCTCAACAGGCAGAAGCCAATTTTAAAAAGGGTATTATTTCCCTGGCTATGGGTATGGAAAATGGAGCACCAATAGGTAACGACCTGGCCAATATCGCCTATTTTCATCAAAAGGGTATCCGCTATATCACCCTTACCCACGGCAAAGACAACCAGATTTGCGATTCTTCCTATGATACTACCCGCACCTGGAAGGGCCTGAGCCCCTTCGGAAGGGAGGTTGTCGCAGAAATGAACCGCGTCGGGATTATGGTGGATATCTCGCACGTGTCCGATAGTACCTTCTACCAGGTGCTTCGCCTGAGCAAACTGCCCGTTATCGCTTCCCACTCCTCCTGCCGGAAATTTACCCCGGGTTTCGAGCGCAATATGGATGATGATATGATCCGTGCCCTCAAATCTAACGGAGGGGTAATCCAGATAAATTTCGGTTCCACTTTCCTCGATAGTAAGGTTGCAGCGTATAATAATAAGAAAAGGGAGGAGATGCGTACTATGATGCAGGAAAAGGGACTTAAACCCAATACCCCAGAGGGTAGGGCATTTATCGAACAATTTCAGAAAGAAAACCCCAACCTCTATGCAGATGTAAAAACGGTCGCCGACCATATTGACCATGTGGTCGCTTTGGCGGGCATTGACCACGTGGGCCTGGGATCCGATTTTGATGGTGTGGGTGATTCCCTGCCTACCGGATTAAAGGATGTTTCGCAATATCCCAATCTGATCCGGGAACTGCTCGCACGGGGCTATTCAGAAGAAGCTATCGCCAAAGTTTGCTATAAAAATGTTTTCCGGGTGTGGCGGGCAGTCGAAGCGGCTGCCCAATAATTAGCGGGAGTATAAGTATTCCGCCGCCTTCGGCGGCGAAAGAAAATTTCAAAGGGGTTGTGTAAAAAGCCTGGCGGCGGCACGAGGTTGGGTAAAAGCCCCTGGCATTTCATTTGGCGGCTGGCGCCGCCAAATGTTATTTTAAATGAACGACGTTTTACCTCATTTTGCAAAGCAAAATGAGGTAAAACGTCGTTCATTTAAAATTTTCTTTCGCCGCCGTAGGCGGCGGAATACTTTTTACACAACCCATTCAAAATAAAATTTGACGGCGTCAGCCGCCAAATAAGGGTCTCCGCCCTTTTCACACACCTC
Source organism: uncultured Haliscomenobacter sp. (assembly GCA_964527495.1). Classification (GTDB taxonomy): domain Bacteria; phylum Bacteroidota; class Bacteroidia; order Chitinophagales; family Saprospiraceae; genus JADJPL01. The sequence goes on along the minus strand of CAZGOT010000116.1, from coordinate 5,499 downwards.
CATGTTATCCGCAATAAGTATACACCTCCTTTCCTTTACTGAACCATCCCATCGCAACGCGTGTAATAAAAAGGCGGACTATCCGTTTTTGTGAAAAAAATAAGAAGATGAGAATCGGGATATTTGTTACCGTGTGTATATTACTGATAAACGGGCTGGCCCATGCCCAATCGCCAAAGGAAGAAAATGACCCCAAAGCAAAAGCGATACTCGAGAAAGTACGCAAGAAATACGAGTCTTACCCCTCAATGGAAATGGAATTTTCGCTTACGGTAGAACTTCCTGAACAGCCAAAGGACATTCAGCGGGGAAAAATGATGCAGAAGGGGGCTAAATACCGTTTGGAGATGAGTGGTCAGACGGTCATCTGCGATGGAAAGTCCCTTTGGATGGTCTTACCTCAAAATAAAGAAGTACAGATCAACCACCTGCCTGATGCAGAGGAGGATGATGCGATTCTTTCCCCACAATCGTTTTTCCGCATTCATGAAAAGGGGAACCTGGCCTATGTCCTTTCAAATGAGTACAGCGCTAACGGAAAAATTTTCCAGGAGATTGAATTCAAGCCACTGGATAAATACGCCGACTATTCCAAGCTCCGGCTCACGGTCAATAAGGCTACCCTGGAATTTGTGGAGCTCAAAGGTTTTGGCAAGGATGGATCCCGGTACACGCTTGCGCCGGTGCGCTTCACGCCCAATAAAGTGTTTGCAGAAACGGTCTTTGTATTCAATAAAGCTGCATATCCTGGTTTTCATGTAGAGGATTTGAGAAATTGATTCCGCTAAAAGCGTACCTTTATCCATGAAATAAGCTATCATGGGAATCAAATCACTCCTTGCCAGGCCAATTGCGCATTTCATTGCCCGCACCGTACGCTCGGAAGCCCGTAGCGCGGTGCAGGATCAGGAAAGAACCTTCCAGGGCCTGATCCGCTCAGCCCGGAATACCGCCTTTGGAAAAGACCACCGCTTCAGCGAAATCGAGTCCCATCGCGATTTCACCGTCCGGGTTCCCCTGCGGGACTATGAAGGAATCAAATCCTATATCGAGCGGATAAAATCCGGGGAAAGGGATGTCCTTTGGAAAGGCCGCCCCCGCTATTTTGCCAAAACCTCAGGTACAACCTCGGGGGTCAAGTATATCCCCATAACTAAAGAAAGCCTGCCTAACCATTTCGGAACGGCCCGCAACGCGTTGTTTAACTATCTCGCCGAGACGGGAAATGCCTCCTGGCTGGATGGGAAACTCATTTTTCTTTCCGGTAGTCCCGAACTGGACGATGTCAACGGGATTCCCACTGGCCGTCTTTCCGGTATTTCTAATCACCTCATTCCCGCCTGGTTGAAGACAAGCCAGATGCCCTCCTATGCTACCAACTGTATCGAAGACTGGGAAGAAAAGCTCGACCGGATTGTGGAAGAAACGCTCTCCCGGAATATGACACTTATCAGTGGTATCCCTCCCTGGGTACAGATGTATTACGAGCGTTTGCTCGCACGTAGTGGCAAATCCTGTGTAAAAGATATTTTTCCCCATTTTTCGGTTTTCGTTTACGGCGGTGTCAATTTCGACCCCTACCGGGCGAAGCTGGAAGAGCTGGTGGGGGAGAAGATAGACAGTGTCGAAACCTATCCTGCCTCAGAGGGGTTTATCGCATTTCAGGATAGCCAATCCAGCCCTGGCTTGCTCCTGAACACGAATTCGGGCATTTTTTTTGAATTTGTGCCAGTGGAAGAGATAAACAGCGACAATCCCGTCCGACTCACCCTCGCAGAAGTGCAAACCGGACAAAATTATGCCTTGATTATCAACAGTAATGCCGGTCTGTGGGGATACAATATCGGCGATACCGTGCGTTTCGTTTCCGTCAATCCTTACCGCATCGTGGTGACAGGGCGGGTGAAACATTTCATTTCAGCTTTCGGAGAGCATGTGATTGGCAAGGAGGTAGAAGAAGCTATGCTTCAGGCCTGCGAAGCTCACGGGGCTATGGTAGTAGAGTTTACAGTGGCCCCACAGGTAAACCCACCCGAAGGCGGGCTGCCCTACCATGAATGGCTGGTTGAATTTGATGTGCCTCCCGGGGATATGACACAATTTGCCGCCAGCCTGGATGCTTGTATGGCGCAGCAAAACATCTATTATCAGGACCTCATAGAAGGGGGCATCCTGCAGCCGCTCAAATTAGTGCCTATGAGGCGGGATGCGTTTCGGGAGTATATGAAAACATTGGGCAAGCTCGGTGGCCAAAACAAAGTGCCCAGATTGTCTAATGACCGCAAACTGGCCGATGCTTTGACGCCCTGGCGGGCCTACGAGTAGAAATAATACAGGCTTCCCCCACGGGGACGAATAAAATTTTCCATCGGCACATGCGTGTTCACCGATGAAATATTACCTTTGCGACTCAAAAAATAAAAATCATGGGTAAAGGAGACAAAAGAAGCAAGCGTGGTAAAATCTGGCGTGGATCCAATGGAAAATCCCGTCCTAAGCAGCGTGTAAAGAAAGCAGAGGCACCGAAAACAGAAGCTTAAGAGATTTTTCCCCCTACTTTGGAGTGTTTTTAAGGAAAAACTGCTACTTTTAAGGGAAACCTGAAGCAGTATTTCATGAAAATCCTTCATATTAGTGCGGAATGCTATCCCGCTGCAAAAGCAGGGGGACTCGGAGATGTTGTAGGCGCCCTACCCAAATACCTTGTTAAAACCGGTACTCCCTCGGCTGTGGTCATCCCCCGCTATGACCTTCCGTGGATAAAAAATCGCCCGACAGAAGTTGTTTTCTCCGGTGCGTTCCGCATGGCCAACGATTATCTGTATCCCTTTTCCGTTGAACGTATGGCGACGGATGAGCTTGGTTTTCCACTCTATGTCGTGCAAATCCCTGGCCAATTCGACCGCCAGGGTATTTACGGAGACGCCAGCGGTTGGTTTGTGGATAATGCGGAGCGCTTCGTGTTCTTTCAGCAGGCCGTACTCCACTGGGTCTTGCATACCGAAGACAAACCAGATATTTTTCACTGTCACGATCATCACTCCGGCCTCATACCCTTTATGATCCGGCATTGCCCGGAGTACCATGCCCTTCGGAATATCCCAACTGTATTTACGATCCACAACGGGGAATATCACGGTGCGATGAGCTGGGATAAGCGGGGGTTGCTGCCTGCATTTTACGACGAGACGGGCGGGTTGCTGGAATGGGATCACGCTATTAATCCCCTTGCTTCCGCTATCAAATGTGCATGGCGGGTGACCACCGTATCTAATGCTTATCTTGAGGAACTCGCCATATATTCTAATGGACTGGAGGGCCTGATCCGGAATGAATGGACCAAGTGTACCGGTATTATCAACGGGATAGATGCACAGGTTTGGGACCCGGGTAACGATTCCTATCTTCCGGTACATTTCAATGGCGATATCGCAGCATTCAAATCAGCGAATAAACAAGCCTTACTTCAACGTTTTCAATTTGATCCCAGCCTTCCGGTAATCGCTTTCATCGGCAGGCTGGTCAGGGAAAAAGGGGCCGATATATTGCCGACCCTGATCCACCAGGTCCTTTCCAGCGGTCTGGGGGTCAATTTTCTCATCCTGGGCACCGGGGAGCAGGAACTGCATCTTGCCCTGAGGCAGGTGAAAGATTATTTTCCAGGAAGATGCGATATTCAATTAGCCTATGACGAGGGGCTGGCGCACCAACTCTATGCCGGTGCCGATTTTTTGCTGATGCCCTCTCGCGTTGAACCCTGTGGATTAAATCAAATGTACGCTATGCGCTACGGGAATATCCCAATCGTGCGCAGTACTGGTGGCCTACGGGATACGGTGAGCGATATTGGGGCCTCTCCGGAAGAAGGCCGTGGGATTCGTTTCGATCGGCTTGACCCCGACGATGCCCACCATGCTATCTGGCGTGCTGCAAGTTTATATGGGCAACCTGGTTGGGTGGCACAGATACGGGAGCGGATAATGCAACTCGATTTTTCCTGGGAAAGTGCTGCGCATAATTACATTCACCTTTATCTTGAACTCCTATAATACCTTTTCTATGATCAAAATAATCGCACTTATTCTTGGCGGTGGTGCAGGAAGCCGTCTTTACCCGCTCACGAGCCAGCGTTCCAAGCCAGCGGTGCCAATCGCCGGCAAGTACAGGCTTATTGATATCCCGATTTCCAATTGCCTCAATTCCGGCCTTCGGCGGATGTTTGTCGTCACCCAATACAACTCTGCTTCCCTGAACCAGCATATCAAAAATACCTATCACTTCGATATGTTTGGGCATGGGTTTGTGGATATCCTCGCCGCAGAGCAAACGCCCAGCAGCGATCAATGGTTTCAGGGGACTGCGGATGCTGTGAGGCAATCCATGCACCATCTCTCCACCCACGACTACGACTACCTGCTCATCCTTTCTGGCGACCAACTCTACCAAATGGACTTCAAGGAACTGGCAGAGCACCATATTGACCAGAATGCAGATATAACCATTGCTACTATTCCCGTCAACGAACGCGATGCACCGGGGTTTGGCATCATGAAAGTAGATGAAGATGGCTATATCCGGAGTTTTGTAGAAAAACCCAAAAAGGACGTTCTCTCAGACTGGGAATCTGCCGTCTCGCCTAAATTGCGGGAAGAAAGACGGGTTTTTCTGGCCTCTATGGGCATTTATGTGTTTAGCCGTGCGGTAATCGAAAAACTCTTTGAGGAAAATGCACATGCAGTGGACTTTGGAAAAGAAATTATTCCCAATGCCATCAACAACCAGTATAAAGTGGCAAGCTTTTCCTTTGATGGCTACTGGACGGATATTGGTACCATCCGCTCTTTCTTTGAAGCCAATATCGCACTGACCGACCAGTTGCCGGAATTCAACCTTTTTGATCGCAACCGTCCGGTATTTACCCGGCCTCGCTTGCTGGCCCCTTCCAAAATCTATGGTACCTTTCTAAACAAGGCACTCATAGCCGAGGGCTCCATTATCCATGCTAAAAAGATAGACCGTGCAGTTATCGGTATCCGCTCCAGGATTGGGGAGGGTACGGAAATTAATAATGCCATCGTCATGGGGGCCGATTTCTATGAAACGGTCGAGGATATCAGCCGCCGCAAGTTTGGGGCCCCAGTCGGAATCGGCAAGGATTGTTATATCGAAAATGCCATTATTGATAAAAATTGCCGGGTGGGCAATAATGTCGTTATCAAAGGTAGCCCCCTCCTGCAGGATCAGGATGGCGAAAATTACTGTATCCGCGATGGAATCATCGTATTGAAGAAAATGGCATATGTGCCAGATGGGACGAAGATCGGGCTGGTCTGAAGGGACCAACCCATAGAATAGGTTATATTATAAGTATGGGGTGTCTCAAAAGTATGGGGTTGTGTAAAAGACCGGAGGCCGTCATTGGCGGCTTGCGCCGCCAATAATTATTTTGAATGGACATCATTTTACCTCATTTTGCAAAGCAAAATGAGGTAAAATGAT
>CAZGOT010000115.1:0-9551 GCA_964527495.1 uncultured Haliscomenobacter sp. | reverse complement strand
ATTTTGATGGTTTTGCTTTGCAAAACCATCAAAATCGACGTCTAAAAAAAAGTATTTCGCCGCCGAAGGCGGCGAAATATTTTTACACAACCTCTAAAAAAATATTCTTTGGCGGCTTACGCCGCCAAACATCATCAAGTCAAGGTTTCCATTGCCGCCACTGGCGGCAATGGAAACCTTATAACCCCGAAGGGTCAAATTTACGGTTCACCCCAAACCACTTGATGGTGCGCTGGCCAAGTTCGCCGGCATCTACATGGATCAGGTAGACACCGCTACCGATAGGGATACCCTTGGCATTTTTCAGGTCCCACTCCAGAGCGGGGGTAATTTGCTGGCGCTCGACCGCACGGTTATTACCCCGGGGGATACCCCCTGTCTCATCGCGGCGATATTGCCGGATAAACTTGCCATCGAGCGAGTAGATTGTAACTACGCACTTGGCGGGCAGGTTGGTAACTTTCACCGTATTCGTAAACTGCGACACTTCATAATCTGCAAACCCGTAGTAGGGGTTAGGTACCACATTGATTTGCCGGAGGGCTTCGCTTATGCCCGCTGCATCAAGCTCAGAAGCTTGTTTATCCTTCACTACAAAGCGATAGGTGGGATAGCCGTTATTTTTTCCTGCTGCCGATGTGCGCACATCATATAGGTTTTTCACCCGCAGCTTTATCACGGCATCGCTGGGGATAAGGCCATCGCGATACGATTTGAGCTGGACACCAGGGCGCAACATGAGCAGCCCGGCCCAGGTAATTTCACGCACCCCGCGCAATTTAGACAGGGAAGGGCCGCGGAAGGTCGCTTCCAGGTTTTGGCAAGCATCATAGGGCTGCTTGGTCACATAGACGAAATGCTGCCCCCCGGCGATATACGGCAATAGCTCTCCCGTTTGGGAGGACCCCAGGGAAAGGATAGAGGTGGGGTTGAACATCATATCCCTTCCATTGTTAAGGCGGGGGTCGTTGAAGCCAGTGTACACGGAATTTTCGCCAAAGAAAATATTGAGCCGCTGGCCGGTTTCCACATCTATTGCATAGCCAGGGAACCAGGCAAATCCCGTTCCCGGGCTTTGGGTATCGGTATCCGGCAGACCATCATTATTCGCATCTTCCTTACTAACGTTGGGAGCAGCCCGCAGGTCAAAATGCCGTCTGCTGCCCTGCGTGGCCAACCGTTCGGCAGCATGAAACCGGTTAGCTGTTTCCAGCACGATACACCTGCTCCAATGGGCTTTATTAGAGGTCAAAACAATATCTACATTGTTCAGGTCCTGCAGGCGCATCTGCGACACTGCAATCCCATTTCCGCTAAGGTCAGTCCACGCTGGAGTGATATAGGCCGGAAAACGCCCGTTATAGTTGCGATAGTTGGCAAGGCGGTATGGCACGAAATAGCCAGGCCCTACATTGCTGAATGCCTGGGTAGGGTCGAGGACTGCATCCGGCTGCCCATCAGCAGTGGCCACAAAATCGAATACCTGTTGATCAAAATCCGATAAGGAAGGCGCCAGTCCGTCCCGCACACCAAACAACCAGGGCTGCGCGCCCGTCTGTAAATATTCCTCTTCGTAGCCTATGACACCGTTGGTCGCATCAGAGCGGTCGCCTGCATCGCCGGCCTGTCCTATCGCTATGGCAAAGCCATAGAGCTTAATGATTTGCTCATTGAGTTTATCGAGGGTTTTCTCTGAATACACGATAGGGTCGCGGAAATCGCTCAGGTTGCGCAGTTCCCAGCGCACAGGCGGGTCGTTGAGGGTATTATTGCTGGTATTCCGATCTACTACCCGCAGTTCAAAAACGCCATCCCGGACGCCCAGCGGATTAAAAATTTTCACTTCCAGGGGGCCTTTTCCAGGGCGGTACGAAATCTCTCCTTTAAAAGAACCATCGAGAATAGCAAGGCGCACTGCAGGCTGCATATCCAGGAAATTGCTACCTGTGCCCACGCCTTCCACACGGGTAATTTCTATCCCTTCGCCAAAATCTGCATTGAGCTTTCGATCGGTAATTGGCCGGGGGATAACCGTATAATATGGATTGACCCCGTCACCGATATTGCGGCGCCCTTCAAGATAGGGCCTGCGCTGCCCGAGTACCAACTTGGGGTCAAATGGCCGATAGTTGTTATAGGCATAAGCGATGGCGAGGAAGTAATATTTTTTGTGGTTGGTCAGCTTCCGGTTCCCTTCGGCAAACTGGTCCTCTGTTATCCGAAACGTATGGCGGATGCCTTGATCCTGCCCTTCCACCTTTAGTTCGGGAACGTAATACTCCTGGCCTGTAGGATTTTCGACGGTGCGCCAGTTAAAAATCTTGCCTATACCGTTTCGTATATCCACCTGATAAATCAAACGGGCCTTATCCGGGTTTTCGAGTTCTGCAGTGGAAACACCGGGCCCATTGAGCTGGTACAATTTATATCCTTCAAAAAGGTAGAGGCTGTCTTTTTCGCCAAACGGCACCTGAAGCCCGCGTTCTGCATAGGCTTCATAGGCATTATTGGACGTTATGGTATCGTTGGTAAAAACCGCGATGATCTCCTTGTCGAGCTCGATAAAGTCCACATCGGGCGCATCAGGGCCGTCAGTCAGTTCAAAGCAATTGTCGAAAAGGGACTGTGCAACATCATCGGCTTCCAGAAGCTTAGAGATATCCGGACAAGGATACACCTGATCCCCAACCCACACAACTCCCACGATGAGCTCGTTTACCGCCCCTGGATCCAGGCGAAAGGGACCGGACGCCTGAATGGTACGGCGGTCGCCGAAAGGCAGTCGCTCGGTACACATAGACCAGCCCCGCGCATTATTGGGGGGTTCCGTGAAGGCGTAGCGGATTGGGAAGGATTTTTCCTGATATGCATCCCCGCCATAAGTAAAGGGCGTTCCGTCGCGCCAGAAACCGGAGAGATAGTTGTAATATTCCTGGGCGGTGGAGGGATCCGTTGTCCCCGGGGGAGGTCCACCGACACCCGCATTGTTGTAGTAGGTAAAAGAAGACATGCCGATTTCCTCTCCGTTCTCGTCGAGGGGCCCGCGGAAGTAATCCACGCCAAGAATAGGAATATCCGAACAGTAGGTATTTACCCCGCCCGGACAGGCGCAGCCGGTCTGGCCATCGAGGGCATCCTCATTATAGACATATGCCAGGCCACGCGTAGTATCACAACCGACATAATCGTCGGTAAAACAACCGAGATCGGGATCCACCCACATCGCAAAATAGGTATTGTTGATACTTTCCACGGCCCTGTTGATGAGCTTATAACGCTGAAAAGTCATATCGTTGATCTCATCATTGGTCGCGTAGGAAAAGGCCTGGACCTGAACTTCCATCTGGATAGGATCGGCACGGGATTCGGCATGGATACCGCCGGCATCATTATATATCCAGAAAATCATTTCATCGGGAAATTGCGGTTTTTGGGTACATCCCCGGATTTCGATAACGGGAAAATCGCCCCGCTCCGGGTTATAGAGGCCATCGCCATCCTGATCCCAAAAGCCAGCGAGGCCCTGGGACGTATTGGGCAACTCAAAGCGGTGGATTTCGAAGAAAAACTGGTTGCCCCGTGCGGGCCAACCTTTGATATCCCGGGGGATATCCTTAGGATTGTACGCCACCCCATCCCGCTGTGCTTTTTGCCAATTGCGCAGGTGCAACTGTACATTTTCGCCTTTTACGACAAAGAGTCGGTCCCAGCGGGCACACGTCGCCTGGTTGGTACGGCCTTTTTCAGGATCCAGTGGCCCCGGGTAGTAGTCGAAGTTGCCCTGACTGCGGCCATAGGTCTGAGCTGCCACTTTGAGGTTACCTGCGGGATCTACGCCCCCCAGCCATACCGCGCCGGCAAAAATCGCCGAAACTTCCGGCACACCGGGAGGAACCTTAGGCACCACGTAACGGCCATCGTTTCCGTCCCACCATACGTCCCCACCAGTAGTCAGACGTGCCCGCACGTTGTTGATCGCCTGGTCAACGCGTGCAATGGCATTATCGCAGTTTTCCCGAAATCGGGGTTGAATATTGGCTGGTCGGGGTGTCCGCAGCCATTCTGGGCTAATATATCCGGCCACCGTTCCCGGCTTAAGCAGCAGAAGTAGCAGAAAAAGGGTATATGTTGACAATCGTCGCATGGCAATTGTTTTTCAGAAATTCACAATAGAACCAATGAAAATATGACGCGGGGTAGCAAAGAACCCTGGGTTTAGGAGGCGCCACTGATAGGAAGCCAGATAGGCATCTACAAGGCGAACGGAGTTTTGTATCGTCGTCAGCTTATCCTGCCCATTGGTAGAGGCGAGAAAACCGTCGTCATAGGCCGACCCGGTAACCGGGTACACGTTCAGGACGTTGCGGCGATCCAGGAGATTGGACACCCTGCAGTACACGTTGACAGGAAGGCCTTTAGCAATATTAATCGTCCGGTCCACCCGAAGGTTAAGGGTAAAGGTCCAGGGCTTACGGGCACCGTTGAGAGAGCCCAGCACTTGTGCGCCCCCGAGCTCCAGCGGCGTCTGCTGTGCGGTGTAGGGTCGCCCGGATACCCCCACCATCTGGAGGTTGAATCCCGTATTGGCCAGGATTTGTGCCCCCAGCAGTTCTGGCCCCAGGTAAGATTTACCGGATTCAAACCGGTAGTCCAGGTTCAGGTTGATGCGGTGGCGTTCGTCGAAGTTCAGCGGAAAAAGGGTGCGCAGGTTACCCCTGCTCGTCAGGCCGCGCTGAGAGTTGGCGTCAGAGCCAGTACCATCGGCAAACTGCAGGGTATAATTGGCGAGCAGGGAGATATTGCCCGTACGGCGCAGTTCGTATTCAAAAGAAAAGCCCTTTACCGTTCCGAAATCCAGGTTTCCGTAGGTAGTGTACTGACTGATGATTGGTACGGGGAAATAGGTGCGCACCTGGATCATATCGCGCATTTCCCGGTAATACGCAGAGAGCTTGAGTTTGGATGCCAGAGAAAGCTTTTGCTGAAAGCCCACCTCATAGTTAATGGTGCGTTCCGGACGGAGGTCCGGGTTATTTTTAATAGCAAAAGGATTGTCGGTAAAGTAGAAATAATCAGCGGCGGTGGCGATAGTATTGGAAGAAGGCCGCTGAACGAGGATATCGTAATTCGCGAAAAAGTTGGCTTCGCCGGAAATAGGGAAGGAAAAAGCCAAACGCGGCATAAAGTTGAACTGCGGCGCGTAATCGCGGAAAGAGATGCTCGGATCATAATCCCGGGCTTTGATAAAGTTGGGGTTGGTCTGCGCACGGTCATCGCGGTAACGCGGGAAAACCAGGCCACCGGAAAAGAGGTCGGTGGGGCTATTGACCGGCGTGCCATTAGGGCGGTACCATTGATCGCCATCGCGATAAGCCTGCACCGAATTTCCACTATCGTTGAGATAGACCTTGTAATCGCTGCCTACACTGCCCGGTTTTTCGCCGCCAAAGCGGTCGTGATATTCCTCGGCGCCCATAATTTCATAAAGGGCGTAGGGGTCGCGCAGCACCCGGGTATTGGCATCATAGCGGTCAACCCGCAGACCAAGGCGGAAGATAATGTCGCGGAAGGTAAATTTATCCTGAATATATGCTGCGCTATAGACCGGTCTGTTGGGAGCAACAGGGAAGGTGCGCACACCGTCCACATCGGTAGCCGTGAAAAATTCTTCATACGTGCCATTGAACAAGTTGCCCAGGTAGTCGTACCCGAAATAGCTGATGATTCCCTGGTCGTTGAGTTCTTTGGCGGAGAACATGTCCAGGCTCAGATCAGCAGGATCCATACCATCTACATTGACGAACTGGTTGAGGGGCACGTTGAGTTTCTGGCGCACAGCCCGGTAAAAGCGGTTATCGGGATTTTCGGCAATAGAGACGCGCAGCAGGGGTACCCGTCCTGCGTTGGGGATTTCGACATACCCGACGGTATCGGCACCGGGTGTGATACCCTGGATATGATTATTTGCCTGCTGCCTTGCGATTTCCCACAGATTGCGGGGTGCGATCACATGGCTACGGTCAATGCGCTGTTCATAGATGAATCCCACCTGGATATTGTGGCGCCCCCGGTCGGAATTTCCGGGTACGATATCAAAGTTAGCCCGGGCATTGAACGTATAAACATCGCCCCGCCCCTTGGAAGCCTGGTTAAAAACCCAGCCAACGTTGGTATGGAAGCCCCAGGAATTATCGAATACATTAGAAATAAAACCATTTGGTGCAATAAAGCCCCCGCGTGCGAGGAGCGCGCGGTCGTCGAAGAAATCGCTCAGGATATATTTACCTACCTGTCCGTTCAGCACATCACCTACCCGCAGGCCCATGGCGTTGTTATAATTGGCCAGAACGGGGTTGACTTCCCCCGGAGTGTACTTGCGCAGCACTTGCCGGTAATCGGTATGGCGCAGGATATTAGCCTGCCGTACCGGATCGAATTGCAGGGAAAAAGTAGGTACCCATTCGATATCGAATTCGCCCACGTAGCCGTAGTCGAAATAGTTGAGCTTATGCCGGTGGTCATAGGTTTCGCCCTGAGAGGTCTCTGCACCGAACTGCAGAGTGTAGGAGGCATTTTGAATCAGCCCGGCACTTTCTCCGGTGCGATTGCCACCCAGGCGGTGGCGAAAGCGGAAAATACCCCTGCTCGTACCACTGTTATTGTAGGGATTGTTATGGCTGTTCAGTACCCGCCAGGAAGCACCGGGAGAGAAGCGGTTTTCGGAATCGGTATAAGAGCCGGTGAACGATATATCAATCGCTTCGCTGAACCGGGCATCTATTTTGGCAGTAGCATCCAGACGGCGGCTTTGATCAAAAGGATTGGTTTGGGTTACATTGACATCATCGGCGCCCAAAAAGTCGGCTGCGACCAGATAAGACCCGGACTGGGACAGGATTGGGTTGGCCTCCAGCTCTTCCAGTTTCTCCGGTTTAATGCGGTATAGCGGGGTGGCGGCAGGGTCATCGTCCACGCGGTAGGTGTACCGGCCTGAAAAGCGGTAACCGAGGATCGAACGCCCCTTGCTGTTGCGCAAAATGGGCCCGGAAAGGTTGATCCCGGCCAGGCTATTGCCATAAGGGCTGACATAAGAAGAAGACTCGAGTTCTACTCCGCCGGAGAAGCGGTCGGAAGGCCCCTTGGTCGTAATGGAAATGATACCGCCGGTAACATCCCCATACTGGGCTTCCACGCCCCCGGTGATAACCTGGAGCTGGTCAATTTCGGATTCAGGAATCAGGTTGCCCTGGATACGCACCCCATCTATATAGTAATCGGTAGAGGTGGACCGGGAGCCCCGGATAGTGATTGCCCCCCCTTCCTCCGCGGAAGCGAGTCCGGCAGCCGTAGCAGCAAGGGCATTGATATTGCGTGTAGGCAAGTTGCGGATCGTCTCGCTGGTAAGCACCTGTCCGGAGGTTGTATTATCCTGTTCGATCAGAGGCACGCGGTATTCCACCACCTGCACTTCGTTCATGATAATCCCGCCTCCGGTACCAATGGGAATATCTACCCGGTTGACACGCCCGGCGAGGACCTTCACCCCCGTCACGCGCCGGGGCTGATAGCCTGCAAAAGAAGCTTCTACATCATAGGTTCCGGGGTCAATATCCGGGAAGTTGAAATTGCCCTTATCATCCGTCTCCGTACCTGTTACCAACACCCCGTTTTTATACAAGGCAACGGTCGCGAATTCGATTGGCTCGGCAGAGTCTTCATCCGTCACTTTTCCCGTGAGGGAGGTTTGAGCGGAAAGGCCGGAAAGGGCAAGAAAAAAGAATATCCAGGGTAACAGGTATTTGCTCATACCGCATTTATTTTGAAGCGCCAATCAATCTTTGGCAAATATTGAAATTTTACTTTGAATTTACCTTACCTCTGGGGAAATTCCTGCCAGGGAGCTGCATAAATAAAGTTTTATACCGTGTCTGGGATGTATCAGCAGAAATATTCGATTGCCAGGGCATAGCCTTTGAGGCCAAGGCCGGCGATCGTACCCACACATTTAGGAGCGGGGTAGGAATGGTGGCGAAAAGGTTCCCGGGCAAAAATGTTGGATATGTGGACTTCGACTACCGGGGTGCGGATCGCCGCGATGGCATCCGCGAGGGCGACAGAAGTATGCGTATATGCCCCGGCATTAAGGATAATCCCATCATAGCTAAACCCTACCTCGTGGATCTTGTCTATAAGCGCACCTTCGTGGTTGCTTTGAAAATAGGAAAGCGCGATTTCCGGATATTTTTTCTGCAACTCTTCGAAGAACTGCTCGAAGGAAGTCTGGCCATAGACCCCCGGTTCGCGCAAGCCAAGCAGGTTAAGGTTGGGGCCATTGATAATGATAATCCGCATATTCGAATGGTTTAATTAGCCAGCTCGGACAAAAATTTAATCCGCACCAGCAGGATCTCTTCCATTCGGATATCCTCTTCCCTAAGTGCTTTGAACGCTTTTTCGGCAGAATCGTCCTGGGAGGACATAAAGTATTCATAGATTTCTTCCCGGGCGTACTCGTCCACATTTTCATCCACATAATAGTCAATATTGACACGGGTACCGGAGAGCACGATAGCATAAAGTTCATCGCATAGCTCGTCCATAGATATATGGTTGGTATTCGCGATATCTTCGAGGGGCATTTTCCGGTCAATTGCCTGGATGATATTGATTTTGACCTTAGATTTATTGGCAACTTGTTTGACTACAAAATCGGTAGGGCGCTCGATTTCATTTTCCTCTACATATTTTCGGATCAGTTCGATAAAAGGCCTGGCATAGCGGACCGCTTTGCCCTTGCTCACCCCGGTAATTTTGGTCATGTCGTCCAGGGAAATCGGGTATTGGGTGGCCATATCCTCGAGGGAAGGATCCTGAAAGATGACGTAGGGCGGAACGTTTATCCGCCGGGATTCCTGTCGCCGGAGATCTTTGAGCAGCTTCATCAACGTTTCGTCGAGAACGGCGGTACGTCCGGCCTCTTCCCCGGAATCCGGCATCATTTTATCGTAGTCGTGGTTCAGCGGCATCAGGATAGGGAAGGGGTCAGCAGCGTAGGCGCGGCCTTTATCGGTCAGTTTCAGTACGCCATAAGTTTCCACATCCTTGAGGAGAAGGTCGTTCAGCAACGCATGCCGGAAGACGGAGCTCCAGAAATTTTCGTCTTTTTCTTTTCCTATGCCGAAGCGTTTCTTTTTATAGAATCCGAAGTCGAGAATTTCCTTCGTCTGGTTGCCCAGGATATAATCAATGAGGGTTTTGATGGTATAGTTTTCGTCGAGATCGCGGACAGCTTTGACAGCCTGTTGGATTTCGCGGGTCGCCTCGATTTTTTCTTTAGGGTGGCGACAGTTGTCACATTTGTCGTCGCACAGAGCTTCGTCATAAGCTTCTCCAAAATAGTGCAGGAGAAACCTTCTTCGGCAGGCCGTTGTTTCGGCATAAGCCATAACTTCCTGCATGAGCTGGGTACTCATTTCCCGTTCTGCCACGGGTTTGTCGCGCAGGAATTTTTCCAGTTTGAGCATATCCTTGTAAGAATAGAAGGCGATACA
>CAZGOT010000114.1:0-9556 GCA_964527495.1 uncultured Haliscomenobacter sp. | reverse complement strand
CCAGGTGGCCAATTTGATTTTGGAGGAAGGGGTTTTGTTCAAGCTCGCTGGAGATGGTTACCCACGCCCGGGTTCCTGTTGGCACGTTATCTTCCAGTACCATTCCCGAAGAAATTGCCAGCAATGCAAGAATAGAAGTGGCTTCGTCCCGGATTTTCGTTACTGCGCTTTGCTCTTCTCCAGAAGGATAGTAGCGTAGCCCTAATCCTGAGATTTCTATGATGAGGTCTGGAGCCGGGGGAAGCACAATGGTATCGGAGCCCCATGCTAATATTATACCTTCTATGCCAGAGCCCAATGCAGGAGAAATGAAATAACTTCCTGGTTCCGACAATTTGAACCCCGAAACTTTTTGGGAGCTGATTTCTTTGATGGCCATTATCGGTTTTTCCTTTTCTATATTAGGACCAAACCGGTTCTTAATAAAGTATAAATCAAAACTTTGCTCCTGGGTGCCAGGTGAAAATTGCAATATGGGAGTTGTTGTTTGATTCAGTAAATCATTCAACTTTCCGACAGCAGTATGGACAGTTAGGGCAGATTGTGCAATAATAAGCTGAGGAAAAAGTAAAGAGAGCGGAGTGAGAAAGACTATTAGGGCGCGCTTAATCATAATAAGATTTTTGACCAGGATTTAAAAATAGGTGGAATTCGGAAGGGATTTTAAGGAGCCGAAGGTGTCTTTATTTCCCTCGCTATTTCAATAAGGGCTATTTTTTCCTTGATATAAACACTTAGATGATTTACGGCTGCAAGGGCCATTTCATGATTATTTTGGATACCATAATCGACCACGGCCTTTATCTTTTCTGCAAATGCCAATTCCTCTCTATTAATCAGGTTGGTATCTTCCAACAGCAAATCTGCAAATTTTCGGAGTAGTGAAATTAATTCTTTAAGTGCAACCTCAAGTCGATCTTTAAAACCCGGGGTCATCTGGGATTCGGGGATTCTTTGCAGTAACTGGATAATTTTTTTGATTACTGCAATCATTACAATGTCATAGTTGTTTTCCATTGAACAGCGTTTAGTTAGGTAAAAAATTATTCCGGGAAAATTTCGTAAAATCTTGATTGTTAAATCATCATTCGGATAAGGAACCAATTTTTCTTAAAAATAATAAATTTTTTTTTGAAGATCTGCCTATTTTGTCAGTTGAAATAAAATAGCAGGGACATGAAATTAATCTTTAAAAGCCCTGCCCAAATCTTGCTTACAGATGACAAAAGCTACTATCCTCCAAATTCTCGCTTCCGACACGCTGCAGATGCTTGTGGGGTTCGTCCTCTTCGTGGTGGTCGCCAGATTGGTAATGAGGGCCTTGAACCGGGATAGGGATCAGCCTGAATCCCGGACGACGGCAAATGTCAAACTCCCACCCCTTCCGCCAATGGATTTCCCAGAGTCGGCACCGACTATTTACGCCTCGTCAAGAGGTATGGGCATCGCTGAGGCCCCGGCCCTTCCAGAAATCCCGCTAAGCCCGGAACAGCGGCAGAAAGCAGCGGAATGGCTTGAAAAAAACCCGCTGTAAGCACCTGATTATCCTAATATGCAAAATTTCCTCCGTCCGGCTGCAGAAGCGACCTATGCCGATGAGTTAGAAGCGCTCGCGAAAGCGGATGAGTACCCGCGCCCGGATGGCTGGCTTTTGTCCCCACGGGCGGTATCACTTTACATTACAGGGGGTAACCTGCCGGATGGACAATCTATCACGCCCAAATACTACGGCAATAAGCGGCTGGTGGAAATCGCGGTTGCCACACTCGCTACCGACCGCGCACTGCTGCTCCTGGGTATCCCCGGGACGGCCAAAACATGGCTTGCAGAACATCTCGCAGCGGCTATCAGCGGCAATTCCCGGCTGTTGGTGCAGGGCACTGCCGGACTGAGCGAGGATGCCCTACGCTATACCTGGAATTATGCCCGCCTGCTGAGCGAAGGGCCTGGTATGGCGGCCCTGGTACCCAGCCCGGTTATGCGGGCCATGCAGGAAGGAAAAATCGCCCGTATCGAAGAGCTGACCCGTCTTCCTTCAGAAGTGCAAGATGCGCTCATTACGATATTATCAGAAAAAACGCTCCCTGTTCCGGAATTGAATACGGAAGTGCAGGCTGTCAAAGGATTCAACCTGATCGCTACGGCGAACGACCGCGACAAAGGGGTCAACGAGCTTTCCAGTGCGTTGCGCAGACGCTTTAATACGGTCGTGATGCCTCTGCCGGCTACATTGGAAGAGGAGGTAAACATCGTGCGGCAGCGTATAGCACAACTGGGTAAAAGCATGGAAATGCCCGCTGCCCTGACCCCGCTCGCCGAAATCCAACGCCTGGTCACAATTTTCCGGGAGCTTCGGAACGGAAAAACCGAAGACGGGAAACAACAGGTGAAAATGCCCGGAAGTACCCTCAGCACGGCAGAGGCCATATCGGTAATCCAGAGCGGGCAGGCCCTCGCCACCCATTTTGGCGATGGGCAGGTTAGACCAGAAGACCTGGCTTCCGCCTTGATCGGTGCCGTGGTCAAGGATCCTGTTCACGACCAGGCTGCATGGCAGGAATACCTGGAGACGGTCGTAAAACGAAGGGCCGACTGGAAAGACCTCTACCAGGCTTGCAAACACAAAACTGCCTAGTCCACAATCAGTGCCGAGCGGTCGAGCTCCTGCTGTAGGATAGAGGCAGGTAGGTCGCGAAATGCATATTGCTGGTCGCGGAGCTGAGGTATGAATCCGGCCTCGCGAATGGCTTCCTGAATACCATTGGCTGTAAAGCGGAAGCGTGCACCAGCCGCAGAGACCACATTTTCCTCAATCATAATGCTCCCGAAGTCATTGGCTCCCGCATGCAGGCAGAGCTGTGCGACCTGTTTGCCCACCGTTAGCCACGAGGCCTGGATATTGGCGATATTCGGCAGCATGATCCTGCTGAGGGCGATCATACGGATGTATTCATCTCCCGTACAGGTGTTGCGTGCACGCTTGAGCCGCTTGAGGATGGTATCTTCATCCTGGAATGGCCAGGGGATAAAAGCGATGAATCCCTTGGCACCTTTTGGCCGTTCTTCCTGCACTTCCCGGATTTTGACGAGGTGCTGCATGCGCTCCAGATTGGTTTCGATATGCCCGAACATCATCGTCGCAGAAGTGGTCAGGTGGAGCTGATGCGCGGCCCGCATCACATCCAGCCATTCCTGCGCCCCACATTTCCCCTTGGAAATTAACCGGCGCACCCGGTCGTCGAGGATTTCGGCACCTGCCCCGGGCAGGGAATCCAACCCGGATGCCTGAAGGGCTTTCAGGACGTCGTAGTGGGGCATTTTTTCGAGCTTGGCGATATGGGCGATTTCCGGTGGCCCCAGGGCATGCAGCTTGAGCTGTGGGTAAAGTTGCTTCAACTCCTTGAACAGGCCGGTATAAAATGCCAGGCCAAGGTCGGGGTGATGACCACCCTGTAGCAGCAACTGTTCGCCTCCGAAGCGGAACAGTTCGTCAATCTTTTCTTTGTATTCTTGAATGGAGGTAATATAGGACTCCTCATGCCCGGGCCTTCGGTAAAAATTACAAAACTTGCAGTTGGCAATGCAAACAATGGTGGTAATGGAGTAGCGGTCAATAATAAACGTGACAGTGTTTCCGGGAACGTGTTGCTGCCGCAGATAGTTGCCCACATGCATCAACTCCGCTGTAGCGGCATGCTCAAAAAGAAAAACCCCTTCTTCTGCGCTTAGATGTTCCAGGCGCAACGCCCGCTGAAATAAATCCGATAGGTGCATGGTTGGTTATGGTTATGCTGTTGTGTTCGCTTGTAGAACAAAAATTGAAATGTCCATGTTTGAAAATTTCCGGCTTTTTCCAAGTAAAAAAATCATTGGACTTGTTGCGGCAAGGGGAAAAGACACCTTTTTTGTAATAATGGCGGATTTTCTTAAAAAATGATGATTTTTCTTGAAAAATTGGTATATTTGCGCGATAAACCGGGAGTTGCGCAAAAGAGGGAACACAACGTTCCCTCTTTTGCGTATATAGGCACCGGGTAAAACCGTCAAACTTGTCAACAGGTGATCGCTGAACATATTGAAAAACTACTTGCGGAAAAATTCCAGGAAGAGGCCTTCGCCGACTGTTTCCTCCTTGAAATCAAACTCGGTACCAATAACAAAGTAGAAGTGTTCGTTGATTCCGATTCCGGGATAACCTTCGAAAAGTGCCAGCATATCAGCAGGTATCTCGAGCAGTATATTGACGAGAACAACTGGCTTGGCGAACGCTACACCCTGGAGGTTTCCTCCCCTGGCGTGGGCAGGCCTCTGGTACAATATCGACAGTACCCCCGCAATATCGGTCGTACTGTCGAAGTCACCCTGGAAGGTGGAAAAATCTGCAAAGGTACACTGAGCGCAGTGAATGCAGAGCATATCATAGTCAGCGAAGAAGTGAAAAGCAAAGAAGGCAAAAAGACAAAAAAGGAAAAAGTCGAAACGGTAATCCCTTTTTCCCATATCCTCAAGACTATTGTAAAAATTTCATTCTAATACATAGGATTATGATGAACCTGGTAGATACTTTTTCGGATTTTAAAACCGGAAAAAATATTGACCGTCCCACTATGGTGCGGGTACTCGAGGATGTCTTCCGTACCCTTATCCGAAAGAAGTTCGGCTCGGATGAAAACTTCGATGTCATCGTGAACACGCAAAAAGGCGACCTGGAATTGTGGCGCGTGCGCTCTATTGTGCCCGATGGGGAGGTGACCGACGATCGCAGCCAGATTTCCATCTCAGAGGCGCTTTCCATAGATTCGGAATATGAAGTAGGGGAAGAATGCTATGAACAACTTCACCTGGAGGATTTTGGGCGCAGGGCAATCATGGCTGCCCGCCAAACGCTTATTTCCAGGATTATGGAACTGGAAAAAGACGAGGTTTACAAGCGTTACAACGATAGGGTAGGTGAAATCATTACCGGAGATATCAAGCAAATCCTCAAAAAAGAAATCCTGGTGGTGGATGATGCGACAGGAAATGAAGTCGTATTGCCTAAAACCGAAATGATCAAAGGGGATTATTTCAGAAAAGATGACGTGGTGCGTGCCGTGATCAAAAAAGTGGATATGCGCAACAACAACCCCGTGGTCATCCTCTCCCGAACCGATAATATGTTTCTGGAAAAATTGCTCGAACAGGAAGTTCCAGAAATCGAAGACGGACTTATCAGTATCAAAAAAATTGTGCGGATCCCAGGCGAAAGGGCTAAAGTATCTGTGGAATCCTATGACGACCGCATTGACCCGGTAGGGGCATGTGTGGGTATGAAAGGGGCCCGTATCCACGGTATCGTGCGCGAACTGAACAACGAGAACATAGATATCATCAATTTCACCAATAATACCACGCTCTACATTCAGCGTGCCCTCACGCCTGCAAAGGTTTCGAGCATTGACCTGAATTTGGAGAAAATGCATGCCAATGTGTACCTCGACCCCGATCAGGTCTCTATTGCCATCGGAAAAGGGGGGACGAATATCAAACTGGCCAGTCAGCTCACAGGTATTGAAATCGATGTATACCGCAATAATGAAGAATACGAAATAGATGATGTAGATTTGGAAGAATTCTCTGACGAAATCGAAAGCTGGGTCATTGATGCCTTCAAGGCAATCGGCTGCGATACCGCGCGCAGTGTATTGTCGCTGAAGAAAGAGGAAATCATCCGCCGTACCGACCTCGAAGAGGAAACGGTGGAGGAAGTCCTGGGCATCCTGGCTGCGGAATTTGAAGAATAAACACTTTGGGCCCAGGGTAGGCAAAAGCTCCGGGCCAACCATGGTGGCACTGAAAATTCCGTGTCAAAAGATCGTTTTACTGCTATAGACTGCTAAACTCTTTTGTTACAGACTCAAATAGTTGCAGAAAATCAGAAGGAAACGAACTCTTTTCGCTAATTTTGCGTTCGAACTTGTATTTCGGCAGTACTCCCGCGTGCTTCCAATAGGAAAGCACCCTGCCGCCAGTTTTTGCAACAATTGTTGAACTTAACATACTACTACTAATTTTTACGAATGTCCAACTCTTTATTTAAGATAGCTAAGGAACTGAACGTCGGAACCGCCTCTATTGTAGAATTCCTCAATAATAATGGTTTCGATATAGAAAACAAGCCAAACGCCAAGGTAACCGATGAAATGTACGGGCGCCTCCTCAAGGAGTTCCAAAAGTCTATTGACGATAAAGAAGCCTCCAAACACGTGAATATCGGTGCGCGTGGTAAAACCGTTTCGGAGCAGGAAGGCACGGTCACCCGCGAAAAACAGGATATTGCCCAGCCGATTGAAAAAATAGAGGAAATTGAACGTCCTCGTGTGAAATTGGCCAAACCCAATATCCTGGGCAAGATAGATCTCAGCAGTAGGCTTTCTGAACGCGGAAAAGAAAAGGAAGCTGCTGAAAAGCCTGCAGAAGCTCCTGTACAGGTAGCTGAGCCTGCAGCAACGCCTTCCGTTAGCCCTAAGAAAGAGGTGCCACCCCCGGCTCCCGAAACGGTGCCTATAGTAGCTGCAGAACCCCAGCCGGAACCCGAACCTGTTATACCTGCCAAAGTAGTAGAAACACCAGAAGCACCCGCAGAAGAAAATGAATTGTACCGCGCAGATACTCCTGAACTTCGCGGCTTAAAAATACAGGGAAAAATTGACCTCGATCGCCTTGCCCCGTCCGGGCGAAAAAAGAAAAAAGAACAAAAAGAGGTTGCCAAAAAGGCACCGGAATCCGGAACCAGTCCGGTAAGACCCCAAAAATCAGGAGATCAACCACCTAAAACAGGTTCGGAAACCGCACGGGATCCAGCACGCCCAGCAGCACAACCCGCTTCTTCAGATTCCGCCGATGATAAGCGCAAGCGCAAGCGTAAGCGCAAAAAGATTGGAAGCGGAACCGAGGGACAAGTCCAGAGTCAGAACAAACCGCAGCCTGGTGCAAAACCCCAGGACCGGAAACCAGCCGTAGCCCGCCCTGCTTCCAAAGACGAACCAAAGGAAGTGTCCCAGCGGGAAATTGAAGAAAAAATTAAGGCCACTATGGCCAGGCTTTCCGGTGGAGGTAAAAAGAAACGCCAGAAGCTACAAAGGGATAAACGCGATCGTTTCCGGGAGAAGCAGGAAATGATGGAGATGGAAGCTTCCAACAGCAAACTGGAAGTCACCGAGTTCATTACCGTCCAGGAACTGGCAAATATGATGGACGTTCCCGCTGCAGAAGTTATCATGTCCTGCCTCAACCTAGGGGTCATGGTTTCTATCAACCAGCGCCTCGATGCTGAAATTATCGAACTCGTCGCGGGGGAATTTGGCCACGAAGTAGAGTTCATCTCCATGGAAGAACATGTGGAAGATGAAATCCTGGAGGAAGAAGATTCCGAACACCTGGAGCCCAGATCCCCTATTGTCACGGTCATGGGCCACGTTGACCATGGAAAGACTTCTTTGCTCGACTATATCCGAAATGCGAATGTTGTCGCAGGGGAGGCCGGGGGGATTACCCAGCATATCGGTGCCTATGAAGTAGTCCTTGAAAATGGCAAACGCCTTACCTTCCTGGATACTCCTGGCCACGAAGCTTTCACCGCAATGCGCGCCCGTGGTGCTAAAGTGACCGATATCGCAGTTATTGTGATTGCTGCCGATGATAGTATTATGCCACAGACGAGGGAAGCTATCAGCCATGCTCAGGCCGCTGGCGTACCGTTGGTATTTGCTATCAATAAAATAGATAAAGCAGGGGCACAACCTGAAAAAATCAAACAGGAACTTGCTTCTATGAACCTCCTCGTAGAGGACTGGGGAGGGAAATATCAGTCCCAGGATATCTCTGCAAAACAGGGTATAGGTGTAGGTGAACTACTGGAACGTATTCTGCTCGAAGCAGAAATTTTGGACCTTAAGGCAAATCCGGAAAAGAAAGCGATAGGCGCAGTACTGGAAGCTACCTTGGAGAAAGGACGTGGATATGTTTCTAAAATGCTCGTCCAGTCAGGTACCCTGCATATCGGAGATCATATCGTGGCGGGTGAATATTCCGGAAAAGTGCGTGCAATGCTCAACGAGCGCGGCAAACGCCTTACGGAAGCCGGGCCTTCTGCACCAGTGATGGTACTTGGTCTTGGTGGTGCCCCACAGGCAGGGGATAGGTTCAAAGTAGTGGATAGCGACCAGGAAGCCCGCCAGATTGCGTCCAAACGCTCCCAGATTATGCGCGAACAGGCGAATAGGGCCACCAAGCGCATCTCGCTGGATGAAATTGGACGGCGCCTCGCACTGGGTAACTTCAAAGAGCTGAACCTGATCGTTAAAGGCGATGTGGATGGTTCTGTAGAGGCATTGTCCGATTCCCTCATCAAACTGTCCATCGAAACGGTACAGGTTAATGTCATCCACAAAGCAGTAGGCCAGATTATCGAATCCGACGTACTCCTCGCTTCGGCTTCTGATGCCATCGTGATAGGGTTCCAGGTGCGCCCCTCTGCAGGTGCGCGCAAACTTGCCGAGCAGGAAGGTGTCCAGATAAAAACGTATTCGATTATCTACGAGGCTATCGAGGAAATCAAATCGGCTATCGAAGGCCTTCTGGAGCCAACAAAAGAAGAACATATTACTGGTCAGGTCGAAGTCCGGGAGGTATTCAAAATTAGTAAAGTGGGTACTATTGCCGGGTGTATCGTTCAGGAAGGTAAAATTTCCCGGAATAGCCATATCCGCCTGGTGCGCAATGGTATCGTAATTTTCCCGACCAGGGAAGGGGCCCACGGGGAAATATCTTCGCTACGCCGATTCAAAGAAGATGTGAAAGATGTTCGCTCCGGATTGGAATGCGGTATCAGCATCAAGAACTTCAACGATATCAAAGTTGGGGATATTATCGAATCCTACGAGGTGACAGAAGTAAAGCAGAAATTGTAGAAGGGGGTGTCAAAAAAGTCTTCCGCCGCCTTCGGCGGCGAAAGAAAGTTTTGAACGAACGCAATTTTCACTGATTTTGCGAAGCAAAATCAGTGAAAATTGCGTTCGTTCAAAACTTTCTTTCGCCGCCGCAGGCGGCGGAATACTTTTCACACAACCCCAGACAATCTGACGGCACCAAATTTATTTGGAGCCGAGCCCATCTACCAGCAAACTCACATAATAAAGTCCTCCGATTTGAGCAAGCCCGTATCCCTGGGAGAAATACTGATTGAAAATATTGGTCCCTCCAAGTTTGACCAGTCCTTTGATAGCCGGCAGTTTATACGTGAGGGCCGCATCTACGGAATTCCAGGCAGGCAGCAGCACATCGCCCTGGGTATTCCCTTGTTCAACCCAGGTCTCATCGGTCCAGCGATAGGAGAGGACGAATCCGATACGCTTGGTGAGATAGGGATTGCTAAGCGTTACGTTGAAGCGGTTTTCTGGTGAGATAAAGAAATTTCGACCGACCTGTGAGACCTCGAGGTCGCTCATTTTGCGTTTGACGATATCTTGTCCAAAAGCATCTTTGCGTACGATGCCGGCATTGTCCTTCAGCGTAA
>CAZGOT010000113.1:4482-9624 GCA_964527495.1 uncultured Haliscomenobacter sp. | reverse complement strand
GAGCGAACAAAACCTGGATCTTCCCTACCGGGACGGGGGCTGGTGTATCCGGCAAATCGTCCATCATGTGGCCGACAGCCACATGAATGCCTTTATCCGTACACGGCTGGCCATCACCGAAAATAATCCCACCATTAAAGCCTATAATCAGGATGCATGGGGGAATTTGGTAGATAGCCGTAGCGCACCCGTGGAATGGTCACTGCTCATCATCGAAGGAGTACATCGAAGATGGGCCTCGGTGCTAAGACGGGTAGAAGACGGGGGGGCTGGTTTCGTCCATCCGGAGCAGCAACGCACCTATCGCCTGGACCAAATGCTTGCGCTTTATCACTGGCATTCCCGCCATCACCTTGCCCAAATAACTGAAATCCGGCAACATGCTGGTTGGTAAACCACTATAAAATAAACACCTATGCACGCTGTAAACCGCCGCAACTGGCTCAGGCTGGTAGGGCTTGCCGGTACAGGCGCCGCCCTCGCCCCGCTCGCAAATGCAAAATCTGCACAAGCTTTTGATTTTCCTGCCCGCGCGCTGTCACCTTCCGGGCCTATCCGCCTCAGCTCCAACGAAAATCCATACGGGCCCTCTCCAAAAGTCCGCGAGGCTATGATCAAAGCTTTTGATGATGCCTGTAGGTACCCTTTTTCCTATACCAAGGAACTTACGCGTATGATTGCGGAAAAGGAAGGGGTCAGCCCAGAAAATATCGTACTAACGGCGGGTTCGACGGAAGGCCTCAAAGTAACCGGGCTTTCTTTTGGTATGCACGGCGGCGAAATCGTGGCCGCAGATCCTACCTTTCAGTCGCTGATGACCTATGGCGAACAATTTGGCGCCCATATTCACTGGGTGCCACTCGATCATACCCTCATGCACGACCTGGAGGCTATGGAAAAGCGGGTCAACAACAATACCCGCCTGGTTTTTGTCTGTAATCCCAATAATCCCACCGGCACTCTCCTTCCTGCCGAAAAGATGCGCGATTTCTGCCGTTCTATGGCCGGCAGGGCCATCGTCTTTGCAGACGAAGCCTATTTCGACTACGTCACCGAACCTGGATATCCCAGTATGGTCGAACTGGTGAAACAGGATTATAATGTGATCGTCTCCCGCACCTTTTCCAAAGTATATGGCCTTGCGGGCATACGCGCAGGCTACCTGATCGCCCGCCCGGATATCGCGCGCAGGCTTGCCGCAAATTGTATGGCTAACCTCAATATGCTGGCTATCAGCGCAGCTAAAGCCGCAATGGAAGACCAGGATTTCTACCGATTTAGCTTACAAAAAAACGAAGCTGCAAAGAAATACCTCTACAACCTGCTCGATGAATTGAAGTTCCGCTATATCCCTTCACATGCCAATTTTGTCTTTTTTGAAACCCGTAGGGAGATTTCTACCTTCATGACCGATATGGCCAAACACCAGGTCATCGTCGGAAGGCCATTTCCTCCGCTCAACCAATGGTGCCGCATCAGCACAGGTACAATGGCAGAGATGGAAGCTTTCGGGCAAGCCCTCAGAAAAATGGTATAATCCATGCTCCATCTGTCTGATGTCCTCCTCCTCGGCGATCCCAGGCTCTATGAAAAATGTGATCCGGTAAAGCCTGAAGAGGTACCTGGCCTCGCCTCTGTGATTGCAGGTATGGCCAATATCGTAAAAGAGTTCCAGGCAAAGTACGGTGCAGGCAGGGCCATTGCCGCTCCGCAGATTGGCCTAATGAAACGGCTCGTGGTGATGAACGTCACAGAGCCGGTTGCATTCTTCAACCCGGAATTATTTGACTGTAGCGATGCGATGATTGAAATGTGGGACGACTGCATGAGCTTCCCCAACCTGCTCGTGCGCCTGCGCCGGCACCAGTTCTGTAAAATGCGGTTTCGCGACCTGGATTGGAAAGAACAAATATGGGAACTCCCGGAAGACCTCTCCGAACTTATGCAGCACGAAATTGACCACCTGGATGGTATCCTGGCCACCATGCGGGCGATGGATGCCCAGTCGTTTTTTTGGAAAATGCCAGTGGAATCGCTTAGGCCCTCCCTTTGAACGGGTATTTCACATTTAAGCAATTTACAGCTTTATTCCGTAAGCCCCATTACCTCTTTTACCAGCAAATCTACTTCCTGCATGGCCTCGGACAAGTGCCGCTTGATGGCCATTCGCAGTTTCCCGAGCTGCATACTGTCCAGAGGGCTCACCGGGTGATACATCTGTAAATAAGCTGCAGCACCCTCGTGGCAAATCCTCCCTAACTCCGCTAAACGGCGGTGGGAGGCTTCGTTCTCATCATACCTGGGGTAGTAGAGATTGAGGATTTTTTTGTGGACATCCCTAGCCCCAAATAAACCTTTCGATTGAAAATCCTTCATCAATTTATTTGGACATTCCGAATTCAGAATACTCGTCAAATAATAAGCCTCCTGCAAATTATTAGTTGAATAACTGTAAGCCTTGTTTTCCACAATAAACTCTAAATCCAAATCTGCCCGCTTTACAACAGTTGCATTAGCATCTTTCGCAGAGGAATTGTACAAGACAAGGAAGGGATGGTTGAGGTTTTGCTCGGTCAGTTTCTTTTGCCAGTTAAGATATGCCTCACTTGTAATAGAGCCATTTTTTTCTGTGCGGTGGATTTGCCAGATTCTTTCCACATCTATAAACCAATTAGCCGCATGGATATACCCCTGCCTTCGAAGTTCAGGACCATCAAACAGGCGGATTTTTTTGAGCCCAGACTCGGTTTCGATCATTAGGGGCAGGGCTACCAGATCAGGCTCGAACAGGGCAAAAGGCAATATACTTCTCGCTAATGCGGTGCGGAACAGAAATCCACTTTCCATCCGTTTGTGCTTGAATGATATTCCCTTCCAGGGCGCCTTAGCATCAGCCTTAATGCTCTTTGCGGTACTCACCGAGAGTAAGCGCCCGTGCCAGTCAGGGGGTGGAATTCCATCCACATCCACGAAATAAAAACAGCGCGGGAAAATCGTGGCACCATTTTTAAATAAAGCCTTATAGGGATTTATCTTTTGATCTTTATCTGTTTTTCTGGTACTAAATGCAGATGAGCTTCCTTGCTTTGTATAAAACCAAATGGACTTTTTTTCTTCTATTAGCGCACTGGCATCTGCCCAGTTGGAATTTTGATTGCGCAAACGCCCAGTAAAGCTTAAACCACTCACTCCACTTTCCTGAATCGCCCTCTTTTCTTCGGATTTTTCAGAAAACAAAACACAGCAAGGTATCCTGAATACAGGAGAGACTCCGGCTAAATCCCAAATCTGGATAATTTTGAATCCTTTTGCGACACCATTTCGGGTATTTTCATGCTGCTCGGCATTGAAAAAGCTCCTCGGAAGTACAAAGGCTATTTTACCTTGCTTTTTCAAAAAATTGGTACTGCAATAGGCTAAAAAAATAGCCGCAATTTCCATTTGAGGCAGCAGGGAAGTCCTTTTCGGCTTCACTTTAAGGTCCTGCGCAATTTGACCAAGGGTATTTTGATACTCCTCATTCTTTATGGAGTTGTAGGTAAACCACGGAGGGTTCCCCACGACGTAATCGAATTTTTCCGCGAGGAAATAAGGTTTGTAAAGGTTTTGTAGGATAAACTTCCAGATACTGTCCCGCCCGGTTTCCCTCAGTTTTTTGAAAGCGAGGTATATTTTGTGAAAACCCTCCAGGATCTGTGGGTTTAGGCCTGTTTGCTTGTATTGTGCCCGCAGTATATTTTGAAGGGTTTCGATGGATTCCGGAGATTTTCCCTCGGTAGATTCGGCGAGCTCGTCGCAGGCTTGCAGGGCATCGTCGAAGAGATCAACATTTTCGAGAATCTGGGTATTGAGGTAAAATTTTTCCTCGTCAATCGCCATCTCGAATTCACTGCCGAAAAGGCCTGAAACCCCCCTGGGTACCAGCAGGGTATTGGCCAGAATCACATTCAGCCGCACAGGCTTCCGTGAATCCCGAAGTTTTCGTCCGAGCGCGAGCAAGAGGGTGGTTTTTGCAATCTGGACGGATAGTGGATGGATATCGATACCATAAACCTGGCTGCTGATTTGCTCTGCATCTAATGCAGGATGCAGCTCGCGCAGCCGGTGAATAGCAGCTCGCAGAAAGGAGCCGCTACCGCAGGACGGATCGAGGATACGATCGGCAAACTGGAAATCAAACTCTGCCGTAACGCGTTCGCAGAGCCAGTCGGGTGTATAATATTCGCCCAGGGCATGCCGGGTATCCAGGTCAATCAGCTCCTGGTAAACTCCTTTGAGTACATCCTCCTCTACCTCATTAAAGTTGAAGGTTGAAATTTCCTGGGCGATAATCCGGAAAACTTTTTTGAGATTGCGGAAATTTTGCGGGCTTTTGACCCAGTGGTAAAAATCATTTTCCACAAAATTCTGGATGTTGTACTGGTTGAAGGTACTTCCATCGAGAACACCCAGCATTTCTTCATCAGAAATATAATCATCGTTGGATACCACAGAATACGCCAGCATTTTTGCAAAAACGCTGAGGTAGGTATGGATCAGGAAATTTTGCTCGGAGGCATCGAAACTCCCATAGGCGATGCTCAGAAAGCGCTTCCATTCCCGGAACGAAACCTGTACCTCCCCCATTTTTTTTGCCTCCCAAAACCATTTGTCCAATTCCCTGAAGCTTTCGATAAAAACCGGCGAGTGGTAGCCAAATGCCTCGGCAATCAGTTTCAGGGTAGCCTTGCGCCGTTCCTCTTTAAACAGGAAGCGGTCCAGGTAGAAATAAAAGTCTTCTACATTGGATTCCTCAAGGGAAAAAGCTGCAGATTCCACCTCCTCCAAAATCAGTTCGTGTTCTTGTAGTGTATCGAGCATCGGAATACAATCCGCAGAGGGGGCAAATACACGCCATGAGATAAAATCCGAGGCGATCAGGGTAAAATGGTAGCCCTTGCCGGAGCGGAATTGCCCGAGCAGATACCCGGCCAGTTGTTCTTTGGCGTGTGGGAGCGTACGCCGCAAGTCGTTTTCAAACTCGATAATTACTTCGTTAAAAAGCGTATCGGCGCTGCCCCGGTGCAACTTATCCTTACGCGGAATATTCAGCACGGCTGCTTCTGCCCCGGCAGTGATACCGTCCAGGATCCGGGTAATCTC
>CAZGOT010000113.1:0-4382 GCA_964527495.1 uncultured Haliscomenobacter sp. | reverse complement strand
CCCCCGCCTATCGCAACCTTCCTGCTCACCAGCTTCCTGGAAACAGCAGACATCCTCGCCCATGCGAAGATAACCCAAACCAATACGATCCAGATTGTTGACCATATCTCCCGCTCCGCCTATCCTGGAATCCGGGAAAGCCTGCCCGGGGTCAAACTCGTGCAGGTCGTCCATGTACTCGACGAAACCTCTATCCCGGAAGCACTGGCCTACGCCGAAGTTGCCGATGCCCTGCTGCTCGACAGCGGCAACCCCAATTTGACCGTAAAAGTACTCGGTGGCACCGGTCAAACCCATGACTGGGCACTTAGCCGGAAAATCGTCGAGCAGTCGCCTATACCCGTATTTCTCGCGGGAGGACTGAATCCGGAAAATGTGGCCAGAGCCATTGAAACCGTTACCCCCTTTGGGCTTGACCTGTGCAGTGGGGTGCGCACGGCAGGAAACCTCGATCCCTGGAAACTAGAGGCATTTTTCAGGGCGGCAGGATATTGAGCGCACGGTTTATGGCAGCAATGGATGCCGCGGTAGGCTACCAGAAATTCCTCCTCTTTCCTGTGCCTGCTTCTCTGCCAGTTTGCGTTCCAGGTAGGCATCCGAAAAATCTATCCCGATTTCCACCCACATAGGCAAATGGTCGCTCATCTGGAAGGTACGCCACTGGCGATAGTAGGCCCCAGGGTCTTTACGCGGTTCACCGGATTTGTTCATCTGATATTCCGGCCCCATAAAAGGCGCATACACCTCCTCATCCTCATCCCGGAATACCGTTTTAGAAAAATTAAACACCCCTGCCCTTCCTGTGGTCTCAAACCTGTCGGGGCGTACTTTGAAGGCAATCTGGTCGTAGGTCCGGTTTTGTCCGAAATTGCTCGGCACATGCTCCAGCTCTGGAGCCACCTTAAACCCCGCTTTGAGGAGGGCCTGCATCGTCACATCGCCAGGAGAATAAATGTTAAAATCCCCAAGTAGAATGATATTGCGCGACCAACTGCTGGGATCTTCCGATTTTTTACCCATAAAATCTGCAATTTCCTGGATCTCCTGGATGCGCAGAGGATCGTCCGGACGATCTTCTCCATAATATATATGTACGGTAGTCAGGATAAAGCTCGTCCACCCGCTTTTGAACCCTACCGCAAAAGGGCTACGTGCCAGTTGCCTGACGGGCTGGAGTTCCCGTTTGCCCCCTTCCGTAACCACTATTTTTGGCGGTAGCACAATCTCGCTGGCGAGTCCACCAAAACTGACCTTACGGCTGTCGTATAAAAAAGCCAAGCGCTCTTTATTACCTGCTGCGCCCATGGTTTCGTCCGTAAACATAAACTTCCAGTCGCTACCTAGTATCCGTTGGACCTGATTCAGGGCCTCCAGGTCTTTATACACCTCCTGAATGGCTACGAGATCAAAATGTGACAGGATTTCTGCGATATAATAGTAGCTTTCCGGCAGTCGGCCCCCGAATTTTGGAGAATCAAATTCCCGGATGTTCCAGGTGGCCAGAAGCAGGGTACTTTCCTGGGTACGGGTGGGCACTTCCGCGCGAAGTTGTTTGCGCAGTGCAAGTAGCCGCTCAATTACCCTTGCTCCTTCTGGCAGTTGATTAGTGAGGTATTGATAAAATGGCATATACTCGGATTAAATGATTATCGCAAGGAAAGAATGGTTATTGTTACATGAAGTAGCAGCAAATTGTACATTGAAATACTGCTCAAAATAACAACGCCTTGGAGCCTGCATCAAGTGCATATCTGTTAGATTTTCTAAGGTTATTCTGCGATTTAAATGGTTATAGCGGCG
Organism: uncultured Haliscomenobacter sp.; assembly: GCA_964527495.1. Classification (GTDB taxonomy): domain Bacteria; phylum Bacteroidota; class Bacteroidia; order Chitinophagales; family Saprospiraceae; genus JADJPL01. The sequence goes on along the minus strand of CAZGOT010000113.1, from coordinate 2,582 downwards.
TTTTAAAAAAATTTTATGCAGGTGTCCGAAAAGTCTTTTGGCGGCTTGCGCCGCCAAAAGAAAGTTTTGAGGGGTTGTGTAAAAAGACCGGAGTCCGTCATTTGGCGGCTGACCTCACCAAATAATATTTCGATCGAATACTGTTTTCATTAATTTTGCTTCGCAAAATTAATGAAAACAGTATTCGATCGAAATATTATTTCACCGCCGAAGGCGGCGGAATACTTTTTACACAACCCCAATCAAAATATTATTTGGCGGTGTGAGCCACCAATAATCATTTTGACTGGACAGCATCTATTCTTCAAAACCCCAATTTTCAAGACCTATTGGATTAAACACATAAAACCTACTGGTACGAAGTATAAAATACCAGAAGTACTGCTGTATTTGTACAATTTATGTAAATTGGACAATAAGAATAAACCCAATAACCCAGATTTCCAATTTGAGCACTATGCACCTAAAAAAAATACTCCTTACGATTCTGTGTGCCTTTGCCTTGCTCATAATTGGCAAAGCGCAGCCCAACCCGCTTGCCATGGAATATTTACAGGCAGGAGAAATCTCTTTACTCGAAAATAACTATAAAAAAGCCTTACGGCAGTTTAAAACGGCCCTCCTTCTGCAGGATACGCTTATGGCTGCAGAACGCGGAATGGGGCTTTGTTTTGAAATGCTCAAGGACTATCCCATGGCGCTACAGCATTACCTGAAAATCATCGAAATATCCCCAAGGTTTTCCAGGTCTCTGTATTATCAGATTGGAGAAGTTTATTTCAAAATGGGCCTTCCGGCAAAAGCCCTGGCCTTTTTTGAACAGTTCAGGCGGTTCCAGTTGCTGGAAGACCTGAATTTTACCGTCAATGGAGAAAAAGAACGCCTTCTGGAGGACAGTTTTTTGGAAAAATACGAAGCCAGTGTCCGAGCCTGCCAGGTTTCGATGGATACCGCCCGCTTTCGCCAAAATATTCAGGTCACCAATCTGGGCGATAATATCAATACCCGCTTTGACGAGTATTTTCCTTTTCTCTCCAATAACCAATCGGTCATCTTTTTTACCCGCCGAAAAAATACCGAGCGGGATGAAAATCTGTTTATCAGTACCGCTCCCCGTCCCGGACAGTGGATGAGTGCGGGCCCTGTCAGTGGCCCGATTAATACCCCCTACAATGAGGGCATGTGCACCCTTGTGCGCGATGGGCGCCACATGTATTTCACAGCTTGCAACCGCCCTGAAGTAGAAGGCCCCTGCGATATATGGGAAGCCGTTGTAGAAAAAAACCAAATCCGCGACATTCAGCCTTTGACCTCCAGCCCTAACTCGCCACAGTGGGAATCCCAGGCAGCAATCAGTTGTGATGGCAACCGTCTCTATTTCGCCAGCAACCGCCCCGGCGGACTTGGAGGTACCGATATCTGGTTCAGTAACCGCCAGCCCGATGGTAGTTGGAGCGAGCCTCAAAATCTGGGAGCTCCCATCAATACCATCCTCGATGAGGAGGCCCCTTTTATTAGCAACGATGGGAATGCCCTTTATTTTTCTTCTACCGGTCACCTCGGAATGGGAGACCAGGATATTTTTGTCAGCTTCCAAAATGAAAAAAAACAATGGCTCGAGCCCATCAGCCTGGGTCCGGGTATCAATACCCCACACCGCGAACTAGGCTTTTTTCTCTCTGCGGATAATAAAACTGCATATTTCGCTTCCGACCGTCCGGAGGGGTTTGGGGGAATGGATATTTATCGCGTTGATCTCCAGGAAGAGCTTTTTTCCGAACCCACCACCTTCACAGAATTTTTCTTCCGCGATTCTCTCAGCGGGCAACCCGTCGCCGCTTATGTAGAATTTGATTCCCGCCCCCCCATACAAACAGATTCCAGCGGACGATTCTTTCTTTGTCTGCCAGGCAATACTAAAATGACCCTCCAAATGACCGCACCGGGCTATCACCCCTACCGCTCGGTACTGCCTATCCCCCAATGGGACAACAAAACCTTCTATGTCGTAGAGTACAGCCTACGTCCCTTACGCACTCCCCCTCCTCCCATACCTGCAGAAACTCCCCCAGCAACACCAGAAACCCCGTCCACCCGACTAAAAATCCTCCAACGCTACAGTATCACACTCTATTACAAACTCAACAGTGACCAACTCGAGCTCGGGGAACGCGAAAAATTAGATCTCTTCCTCGCTGAACACGTAGGGAAAACTACTAAAAGAGTGGAAATTAACGGATTCGCGGATGATATAGGGGAGGCCAGCTACAACCTGGCCCTCAGCGAACGCCGCGCCAAACGCATTGCCCTCATCCTGACGGAAAAAGGCTTCCCAACGAACAGCATCGCCATGAAAGGCCATGGAGAAATTCAAGACGGGCAGCCTAAAGCCCAAAATAGAAGAGTGGAAGTTAAAATTACGGTATTGGAATAGGGCTTAATTATTTTGGGCGGCGAATGCCGCCCAAAATAATTTTGAATGTGGTTAGGTGAAAAGTATTCCGCCGCCTTCGGCGGCAAAAGACTTTTTTGAACGAACACTGTTTTCATTGATTTTGCTTCGCAAAATCAATGAAAACAGT
>CAZGOT010000112.1:0-9658 GCA_964527495.1 uncultured Haliscomenobacter sp. | reverse complement strand
CATTTCCTTTTTATTTTTTTCCAAAGCTACCCATTAGCTTTCACTTAGAGCCAAAATTTTATTTCGCCGCCGTAGGCGGCGGAACACTTTTTACACAACCCCAGACTTTTTTAAATGAACGACGTTTCGTCTCATTTTGCTTTGCAAAATGAGGCGAAATGATGCCTATTCGAAACTTTATTCCGCCGCCGAAGGCGGCAGAATACTTTTTGCACAACGCACATACATTCCACACCCTGCCGAAGGCAAAAAAAATTCCTTTTCGACAATCCAATATAAAGTTAAGCAAAAAAGGGGATTTTTGAGTGGCAAATTCCATTGCCGCAACAAGTCTAATAATCATTTTATGGAGCAGCTCGCCACCAGGCCCTTCTGGAAGACCTATCGCCCTATCCTGCTATTTTCAGGTACCTGGGCGCTCATAAACCTCTTACAGGCATGGTGGTTGCCCCTGGATCCCGATGAAGCGTATTACTGGAAATATGCCCAGCGTTTGGACTGGGGATATTTTGACCATCCCCCAATAGTTGCCTTGTTGGCGAGGATAGGAATGGATTGGATTCCCGGGCCGCTGGGAGTTCGGCTGGGGAATGTGGGTTTACATATCGGTACAATTTTTCTATTTTGGAAGTATCTGGGCCAACCGCAGGGAGAACGGTTCGTTACCTGGGCAGCACTTTGCCTGGGCCTTCCCTTTTTACATCTGTATGGCCTGGTTGCTACGCCGGATGGACCGCTGCTTTTCTTTACAGTAGCATACTTGTACCTCTTACAGCAATTTGTTCATCGGCCGGAATGGAAGCGGGCACTAATGCTGGGGATATTAATGGCCGCGCTGCTATACAGCAAATACCACGGCATACTGGTAATCTTTTTTACCCTTTTTGCCCATTGGAGGATGTGGAAAGACCCCCGCTGCTGGCTGGCCTGTGCCTTGGGGGCATTGCTGTTTGTACCGCATCTGTACTGGCAATATATCCATGATTTCCCTTCTTTTCGCTACCATCTCAATGGCAGGGACGATCCTTATGCGTGGGCATATACCTGGACATACCTGCTCAACCAGGTTTTCCTTTTCAGCCCATTTATGTTCCCCCTGTTTATCCAAGGGGTTTGGGCAGCAAAAAAACAAGGTGCCGCAGTAGCCCTAATCCTGGGTTTTTGGGGATTTTTCCTGTATTCCACTTCTAAAGGGCATGTTGAACCACAATGGACGGCCGTTTTATCCTTTCCCCTTGCTTTACTGGCTTTTACATACAGCCAAGGAAAGGCCAGTTATACAAAGTGGCTTCGGCGCACCGGCCTGGCAACTTTTATATGTATCGCCCTCGTCAGGCTGGTGCTTATGCTCCCAATTCCGGGGCTGAAACACCCCTTTCAACAAAAGCACTGGCCTGAGGCCCTGGAAAAAATTGCCGCTGGCAGACCCGTAATTTTTCAAAATAGCTACCGGGACGCATCAGAATATGCTTTTTATACCAGAAAGTCAGCCTTTACTTTTACGGATGTATTCTACCGTCCAAGCCAGTTCGATATCTGGGACGATGAAAAGCGCCTGCACGATCAAAGCGCATTGGTATTAATTCAGCCTGGCGGCCTCCCCTGTTCGGATTGCGACACTTTGAAGCTCCCAGGTAAAACCCGTCTGGCAATATGGGCGGACAGCCTTCAGGTAGCCCAAAAGGTGAAAATTTCGGCATCGGATTTTCCTCGGATGCTCCGACCGGGACAGGATGTCCGGTTGACTTTGCGCCTCTACAATCCCTATTCGCATGCAATTTATCCGAAAAAAGGCAATATGCCCCTGGGATTTCAGGTTATATTCCTGCAAGGAGGCCAGGTTGTGCAAATGTCCACCCTTTACCCCTTATCCTTGCAGCTATTTTGGGGCAGTCGCGAGGTTACTTCAATCGAAGCCCATTTTACCGTTCCTGAACTCCGGGAAGGGCAATATACTGTGGTCCTCGGCCTACATAACGGCCCCCTTCCACCGGGATGGAATAGTAGTCCGCTGACGGTAACTTATGTGCCGAAGCCATGGAACAGATAAAAAGATTTTTCGATAAAAACACCTGATTTTTACGCTCTTTAAATCAGAACACCCCGAAATATATCATTCCTGTAAATCCCGTAATATATTTGCAGGAATTGTAACGACAAATCAAGCTATGTACAACACGTTAGTCCTCATTTTGGGAATTTTTCTGCTCTACACGACTGCTTCCTGTAGTTTTGAAGAGGAATTTATCGTGGATACCGATGCCAAACTGGAATTTTCCCTAGACACACTTCGATTTGATACCGTTTTTACCGAATTGGGCTCTGCCACGCGGTCCTTCAAAGTGTATAATCGCTATAACCGTCCAATCAAGATTTCAAAAATTGCGTTTCAAGGCTTGGGCCAAACGCAGTTCCGGATGAATGTAGATGGCATTCCAGGTAAGGTAATTGAAAATGTAGAAATACCAGCGCGCGACAGCATCTACCTGTTTGCAGAAGTAACGATCAATCCCAAACTCCCGCTTTCGGCAAGCCCTTTTATTATTGAAGAAAGGATACAATTTGAAACCAACGGCAATATCCAAAACGTCCTGTTGGTAGCCTGGGGACAAAACGCCAATTACTTTCCAAGCCGCTTCAACAAAGGCGTACCGGTTGTATTGAGCTGCCGCAACAATGAAATTTCCTGGAACGACCCCAAGCCTTATGTTATTTACGGGGAAGTCTTTATTGACAGTTGTACCCTTAATATCCCTGCAGGTACCCGGATATATGTCCACGGGGGCATTGCCCGAAACGAGTTTTTCGGGGTCTTCAACGATGGCATCCTGTATATGCTGCCCAACGGCAAACTGAGGATGCTCGGAACAAAAGAAAAACCGATTGTCGTAGAAGGTAGCAGGCTGGAAAAGGAATTTTCGGAAGAGTCCGGCCAGTGGCTGGGCATTATCCTGGGCAAAGGGAGTAAAGGTCATCAGATTGAATATGCCACGATCAAAAATAGCATTTTTGGAATCTATGCCGATTCCGCCTCGGACCTCACCATTCGAAATGCCAGAATTTTCAATACCAGTGGAAGCGGGCTTATCGGGGTGCGTTCCCGGATTACCGCAGATAACTGCCTGATTTACAATAATGCTGCCAATTCCGTCTCTTTGGCCTTTGGCGGGGATTACGCATTCAACTACTGTACCGTAGCCAGTTTTGGTGTCAATGCCTCCGCTCTGTCGGCCACTAATTTTATTTGTTATGATGATCCGCTCGTTTGCCGGCAGCGGCAAAGCTATCGCATGAATGCCTTATTCAGAAACTGTATTTTATATGGTTCCCAGAAGGACCAGCTCCGATTCAATGACGTTTCAGGCGGAGAACCCTCCAGTATGTTCAATGTGAAATTTGAAAACTGTATCGTCCGTGTAGAGGAACTCCTAAAGGCCCAACATCCGCGATTTAGCCGCTTTTTTCAGGAGATGGGTGCCGATTGTATCAATGGCAAGCCCACCGACAAAATCTTCAGAAACCCGGATAAGGATGTGTATCTGCCAGATTCCTTGTCTATAGCCTTGGGCAAGGGAAAACCCATCACCTCCCCCCGCGCTATTCTTATTGACCTGGACAACAATACCAGAAGCGCGACGGCTCCCACGATTGGTTGTTATGAAAAATAACATTTGGCGGCATCAGCCGCCAAATGTTATGAGGTTGTGTGAAATGTATTCCGCCGCCTTCGGCGGCGGAATGCTTTTTACACAACCCCAGGACAGCCCCGTTTAATATTTTATATCTGTAAAGTGGAAATTACTTCCACTTTGCGATAGCATCCTTGTTCATTTTCACGTACTCCTCGTTCTTTGCCTTCTGTGCTTCTGCCATAGATTTTTCTGCTACGGCAATTGCTTCTTTCTTGCGGCCCAGTTCGCCAAGGATTTGGGCTTCGCGGTAGAGGTTCCAGTAAGCTGTGGTATTAGCGGCATTTGCTTTTTGGATCCACTCAAGAGCTTTGTTGAGGTCTTTTTTGTTCTCGAAATAATACGTTGCAGCAGCAGCGTAGTCGTTAGCGGAAGGACCTGCCATTACGCGGTCAATGTTGGCCATTACCCTGCTGTCCACTTCCACCATGAACGGAATTGCAACGCGGGTATTTTCCCACATCAGCACGATGCTGGCACCTTCGTTGCGCACGTCATTGAGATCAATCGTGAAAGTTTCCACTTTGGTGCTCATTTTTTCGGACTTAACGGTTACCGTTGCTGCAGGTGTTTTTTCCGGGTATGCGCCCCAGTTAGTCGTTTCGTAGGGGAAAAACATAGCTTTCCACTCCATTTCACCAGGAACTGTCAGCAGGGCATAATCCCCTTTTTTGAGTTCAACACCGCCTACTTTTACCGCATCACCGAAAGAAACCTTCGTAGCAGAGTTGGCACCGGTACGCCAGGCCTGACCCATCGGCACAAGGCCATTGGCAGCAAAAACCGTGCGCCCTTTTGCGCTTGGTCGGGAATACACGATAGCAACATCCGTGAGGCCGACCTTCTGCTTTAGCTCAGCAGTTGGACTTGCCGCCGGAGTCTGAACTTGCGCCTGTACTGCTGGCACAAACGCGACTAAAACGAATAATGTTAAAATGTTGAAAATGAAATGTTTCATTGAATTTGGTTTATGGATGTTTAAAAATTGGCACAAAAATACGTATAAAATGGATGTCATCAACGGGATTCTTCCAGAACGAGCTCGACTGTTACCTTTGTATCATCGCGCAGCAGGGTAAGGCGGACTTTCTGGCCGGGCTGATACTTTTCGAGAGCGAGGATGAGATCGGCGTTTGTTTTGATGGGATCGCTGTTAATAGCCGTGATAATATCCCCCAGGCGGATACGCCCGTAGCGGTCGCGCAAAGTCGGGCGCACGCCCGCCTGCTCGGCTGCACTCCCCTCTTCCACATCTATCACCAGTGGGCCCGCAAGTTGATAACGTGCAATAATGCCGGGATTAGCCAACTCGACGCCTAAAGAAGGACGCTTTATTTTTCCATATTGGATCAACTCTGGTATTACCCAGCGCACCACATCTACAGGTATCGAAAAGCCAATGCCGGCGGATGCGCCGGAAGGACTATAAATGGCGGTATTCACACCGATCAGGCGTCCACCGGAATCCAGCAGGGGCCCCCCGGAATTACCGGGGTTGATAGCTGCATCGGTCTGGATGACATCGCGGATAGGCACCCCATTGGAAGACTGAATTTCCCTGCCCAATGCGCTCACTATACCAGTTGTCAGGGTCTGGTCCAGACCGAAAGGGTTGCCGATGGCAGACACAGACTGTCCGACCCGTAGATCATCAGAGGTACCAACGGGGATTGGACGAAGGCGCTCCCCGGCAGTTTTGATCCTTAGCACTGCGAGGTCTTTTTCCGGAGCCGCACCAATCAGTTCAGCTTCTACAGTTGTGCGGTCAGAAAGGGTAACTTGTGCACGGTCGGCCCCCTCGATTACATGGTAATTGGTTACAATATGCCCATTTCGGTCCCAAACAAACCCGGAACCAGTTCCGCGTGGAATTTCCATTACGTTACGCGTCCAGAAATCCTGCCGGAGGCTGCTGGTAGTAATGTAGCAAACAGAAGGCGCTGCAGCTTCGAAGAGCCGGATGGTAGATTCTTCCTGCGAGGTAAGGTCCCTCACTGGAGTAACCTGTCGCTGCGGACCTTGTTCGGAAGGCAATGGTTGCCCCTCTCCTACTTTTTCTTTTAATTTCCAGGAAATACCTGCCAAGAAACCCGTCAGTAAGAGCACAATCACTAATACTGCCCTTCCGGTAAAAGATTTAAACATGGGTAATGGATTTTTTGATGGTAGCAGAAGCCCGTGCTCTGCTACCTGAAAAAATATCAGGTTTTTCTCTCTTTTTTCCTTGCCGCTGGAAAGAGGATATTATTCAGAATAAGGCGAAATCCGGGAGAATTGGGGTGCAAACTCAGATCGGTTTCCGGATCATTTACATAGTGCCGATAGTCTTCCGGATCATGGCCCCCATAAAATGTCCAAAAACCTTTACCGAAAGCCCCATGGATATACCTTGCCTCGCTGGCTGGTTTATTTTCACCCAACAAAAGCACCCCGGACTTGATATATTGTTTGCGAAAGGCCGTGGTTTGTCCCATAAAGCCTTTTACCGTGCGTGTGTGGTTTTGGTTGAGCATCGTGGGTACAGGGTCCCATTTAGCAGAGAAATCAAAGAGGGTAAAATAGTCCTGCTCCGGGGCCACCGGACGGTCCTGCCCGACGTCAATAGTAGAAAATTCATATTCCAGGGGGTCTCGGGTTAAGCGAAAATCCTTGAATGCAAAAGTCCTGGAGAAATCCAATTTGGATTGGGCATTGGGGTCAGCAGCATCTCCATCGTACATTTCTGCACAGATATCCAGGCCTTCTGCAGCAAGCGCAATATCATACGTATCCGTTGCAGAACACATAGCAAACATAAATCCGCCCCCACCGACATACTCCCGGATTTTTTTCACTACAGCCAGTTTCAACTGAGAGACTTTGGCGAAACCGAGGTCTTTTGCCAGCGCTTCCATTCTCCGCTGGTTTTCCCGATACCAGGGGAAAGGGTGGTAAGAGCGGTAAAAACGCCCATACTGACCGGTGAAATCTTCGTGGTGCAGGTGGAGCCAGTCATAGAGGGCCAGCTTATCTGCCATAACTTCCCGATCATAAATCACATCATAAGGAATTTCCGCATAGGTCAAAACCAAGGTTACGGCATCATCCCAGGGCTGTATGCGCTCCCCTTTCTGGTTGAAATCCGGTGTGTACACCGCGATTTTTGGAGCTTTCTCCAGGCGCATCGCATCCATATTAGCTTCAGGGTCGGATATTTCTGTCAGGATATTATTGAATTGCCCATCAGCGATAACCTCGAAGCTCACCCCTCGGGTAAGGCACTCTTTTTCGAATGCTTTATTATGGCGGAATGCAAAGCTGCCCCCGCGGTAATTCAGGAGCCACCAGGCCTCCTCCCCATTTTCCAGCACCCAGTAGGTGATACCATAGGCTTTGAGATGGTTGCGCTGCGATTCGGCATCCATTGGAATCAGCATATAAGCAGCGCGAAGCGGTATTGCGGCCCAAGCCGCAAAAAACAGGAGCACCAAGCTCCGCATCAATAATTTAGGCATAGCTCAATTTTTGACCAGCTGCAATACCCTCCAACTAAGGCTGGATTTGGATGCAATAAAAGGTAAACGAAATATACCGATTTCCTGTTTAGTTAGTACCCCGGAAATTATTGCCCCCGCAGGCAAAAGCAGGTAGATTTTGCACCTATGCAGCAATAAGGCTTCGTGGCTATTTTTCTGCTAATACCGTTTCACAACAAACCCGTATCTTTGCCTTACATTTTTAACAAGCGCGTATGCAACTGACGTTGGAATATCCATCCTGGTATTTAGTATTTTGTATGCTTGCCGGCCTGGGGTTTGCAGGCATTTTATATTTTAAGGAAAAAACCTTCAGCGACCGGCCAGGTTGGGTTCGGGGGCTTATGGCCGGGTTGCGCTTCTTTTCCGCTGCCCTCCTGGTCTTCTTTCTGCTGTCCCCAGTCCTCCGTGCTATACAGCGCGAGTCCCGAAAGCCCATTCTCCTTATTGCCCAGGACGTTTCGGAATCTGTTGGTGCCGCACTCAAAGGCAGGGTGCGGGAAGAATATGCCGAACAAATACAGCGGCTGGGCAGGGACCTGAAAAAAGACTTTGACGTACGTTACTATTCTTTTGGCTCCAATATCAGAACAGGACTGGATACCGCCTTTCGCGACAAATCCAGCGACCTGGCAGGCTTCCTGCGCTATGCCTCCGATACCTACAGCGGCCAGAACGTTGGTGCCGTACTCCTTGCCAGCGATGGCATCTACAACCAGGGCATGAACCCGGTTTATATCAAATCCGCCCTCAACGCCCCCATTTTCACCATAGCCCTGGGCGACACTATTCCGAAAAAAGATGCTATACTCAAGCGGGTATTCAACAATAAAATTGCTTATCTGGGCGACCGCTTTAATGTCCTGGCGGATATTGCCGCTACCAACTGTGCAGGTACCGCTACCACCCTTTCCGTTTATCGCTTGGAGGGCAAAAATGCAACCCCTTTGCAACAGACTTCTTTGCCCATTGGAGGAAATGATTTCTTTCGGACGGTAGAGGTCTCTCTGGATGCCAACAAAAGTGGGGTGCAGCGTTATCGCCTCGCACTCAGCCGCGTGGAGGGGGAAGTCAGTACGGCAAACAATTCCAGGGAAATTTTCGTCGAAGTCCTTGATGCCCGTCAAAAAATCCTGATCCTGGCAGGTGGGCCACACCCGGATATCAGTGCTATAATGCAGAGCCTGGAGTTGAACAAAAACTATCAGGTAGAGAACGCCCTGATCAGTGATTTCAGTGGGAATATCGCCGATTATGATTTCGTCGTTTTCGTCCAGTTGCCCAACAAAACCGCCAATCTGAATAGTCTGATGGAAACTATGAACCGCAAGGGTATCCCTCGCCTTTTTGTCGCGGGGCTCCAAACAGATTTCCAGCAGCTCAACCGCTTGCAGAACCTCCTCGCGGTACGTACAGATATGCGCAGCTCTAACGATGTACAGGCTGCCCTGCCCCCAACCTTCAACCTTTTTGTGCCCAATGAAGGCTTCCGCAATACCATTCCCGATTACCCTCCGCTGACCGCACCTTTCGGCGAATTTGCCCCCGGGCCACAAGCGCAGGTGTTCATGTACCAGCGGATACGAAAAATTGATACGGAATACCCGCTAATCGCATTTGGGGAGGCGAATGGAATCCGTACAGGGGTAATCTCCGGGGAAGGCCTCTGGCGCTGGCGCCTTTTTAATTTCTTACAGGAAGAAAACCACGAGTTTTTCGATAACCTGATGAGTAAATTCGTCCAGTATTTGAGCGTAAAAGACGACAAGCGCAAGTTTCGGGTCAATCCCGCCAAAAATATTTTTGATGAAACGGAACCTGTCCTTTTTGATGCCGAATTATACAACAAAAGCTTCGAGCTGATAAACGAGCCGGAAGCGCGCCTGGTAATCGCAAATGAGAATAATAAGGAGTTCACCTTTACCTTCAACAAGAGTGGCAGGGCCTACGCGCTGGATGCTGGGATTTTGCCGGTAGGCAATTACCGGTTCAAAGCCTTCGTCAATCTGAGCGGGGAAAAACTTGAAGCGGAGGGGCGATTCAGCGTTCAGCCTATCGAACTTGAACTGTATGAAACTACAGCCAACCATGGGTTACTAAATACCCTAAGCTCCCAATCCGGCGGTCAGATGCAAAGCCTTGATGGAGTATCCGGACTTTCTGACAAGCTTCTGGAATCCCCTTATGCCAAGCCTATCATTTATGAATCGGCGAGCACCAGTCCCCTCATCAATTACCGCTGGATTTTTGCCCTGCTGGTATTGTTGCTCACGGCAGAATGGTTCATGCGCAGGTATTTCGGAGCATACTGAGTTGAGGTTGTGTAAAAAGGCCGGAGGCCGTCATTTGGCGGCTGACGATGCCAAATAATGTTTTGGGGCTGTGTAAAAAGACCCTGGCTTTTCATTAGGCGGCTTTCGCTGCCAACAATAATTTTGAATGGACATCGTTTTA
>CAZGOT010000111.1:0-9676 GCA_964527495.1 uncultured Haliscomenobacter sp. | reverse complement strand
GGGACTTATAACCCCATGACGAAGCCTGCGACTATTGAAATTGACCGCGGTAAGACTTTTGAGTGGGTCATGAAAGGCGCCCAGCCTACGGAGACAGCGAAAGCAATCCTGCGTTTCAAAGGCGTTTACTTCCGCAAGCACCTGATGCGGGGGGTTCAGAAGGGTGCTATGACGCTTGAGGCGGCCATGGTGAAGTATCAGGAATGGGTAGATAAGAAAGAGGTGCGTATTGCAGCCCGTTTCGCACAAACAGCGGCTGAGAAGGCTGCATTCAATGCGATGGTAAACGGGACACCAGCCCCCAAACCTGCGCCTGTTGCAGCGGTCCCGGTAGAAGCACCTGCAGAAGAACCTTCTGTAGAAACAACTGCCGAAGGGGATGCAGAAACTCCCGCAGAGGGATAAACCATCCCTGGGCTCGTTATTTACTGGAATAAAGTTATAAGTTCTTAGCTTTTAATGCTACTTTTGTAGAAACTGGCTATACTTAAATTTATGATATTTTGTGAACCTGGTAGTGCCCTGATGTGCACTATCAGGTTTGCGTTTAAAATGGCGTTCTATGTACGAATTAAACCAGTCCTATCTGGATGAGCTCGAGTTGCTCGCAGGGGAAATCCAGGAGTCAGAAGATCTGGAAAAGTACCTGGATTCAGAAGAAGAGGCCGACTATGCACGGGTGAAAGAAATTTTTGAGCCAAGGATCGCCATGGTGTATAATCGCGTTGCCAACGAACACCCCCTTCAGTTGATCCCCCTGGAATTAATCCTGCTGGACCCTGCTTTTGAGGGGCTTTTCCTTCCCAAAATTCTGGGGTATGCTATCCTGCGGGGGGAAATCAATGATACCTACCGCTACGTGCGCCCCCAGGAACACTTCCAGGAGGTGCTCCTGGCTATTTGTAATTCTTCTAATTTCGAAATACTCAAGCAACGGATAGGCCAGTCTATTCAGGTGGGCTTTTCTCTTAGCAGTGATATCTGGGTGACGCATCTGATCAACAATATCCAGAATAAGCGTATCCGCTACTACTTACAAGGGCAAAAGCTGGATAAATTCCGTGCCTTGGAAGAGCGTAAAAGCTTGTACCTGCGCTACAAAGGCCAGTTTCGCAACGAAAATTTTCAGACCGCCCATTTTCCGGAAACTGCTGCAGACCTGCCAGTGCTGTTCAATAGCCTAAAACAATTCCTGATTTACCGCGCATCCCTGAAGGTTTCTAATGCGAGCCTTATCGAACCGATTATGGGCTTTTTGCGCAACAAGGAATTTATGGGTATCCGGGAGCATCTGCAAGTCCTGATGTTGTTTGTCATGTGGTATCCAGGTAGCCGGGAAGTTCAGTCAGAAGTAGCGGGTATTTTTGGCAAGATCCGTAGTTCCTATCCCGGCTTTACAGGGGATTTTCTGGATTTTCTGCTGGAACTGCATAAGCACCCTGAACTTGCTTTGGGGCCGGAACAGGACCTCAATATGTCTCAGCTGGTGGATCAGTCGGTAGACGACGACCTTAGCCAATTCTATGTGGTGATTGACGAAATTCACGGTACCGGGTATAACCAGCCCGAAACGCTGGAAGTAATCAAAGCTTTCTACAACCAGCATGAGGGGCTCTCTGTCATCAACGAATGCGTGAGGATAACGGTGCGGCATTATTTCGACCAGTTCATTCAGCATCTGGAGGAACAGGCCTACCCGGATTTCTTTGAAATTTGCAAACTAATGCCCGCATACATGGGTATTTTTGCGAATCAGCACTTCAACCAAAGTCTGAAGGAGCATTCCCTGGCCTATGTACACCGTTTGATGATGTTTTTTACAGATAAACGAGGGAGAGATTATCAGGATATCAAGCGCTTTGTCTCTACTGTTTTTGTGGAACTCGATTTCATAACGGAGAAGGAGGTAGTGGAAATGTTCAAAACCCGGCGCAAGAAAAAAGGAGCAGCATAAAAGGGGTTTAATTTCCAACAAACTTGTAGCCCACTCCTCTGATTGCATGGAAGTGAATAGGGTTACGGGAGTCGGACTCAAAGTTCCTCCGGAATTTAAGGATGAAATTGTCAATGGTGCGCGTGCTGGGAAATACGTCGTACCCCCAAACAGATTGGAGGATTTGTTGCCTGGAAACTACCTCACCTTCCCTGTCAATGAGTAGTTTAAGTAGCATGGCCTCCTTTTTGGTGAGGTTGAATTTCCCAAGGACGCCTTCTGCCTCAAAAGTCACAAAGTTGATCCGATTATTGCCAAAGACATAAATTTCGGGGGTGTTTTCCAGGGTTTTTCCGCTGCGTCGCAGGAGTTTTTGTACGCGTAGGAGTAGTTCTTCCAACATAAAAGGCTTTGTGAGATAATCATCGGCACCGCGTTTGAGCCCTGCAATCCGGTCGGCGGCGGCGTCCTTTGCCGTTAGGAAGATAATGGGCATATCGAGATTGCTTAGCCGGATTTGTTCACAAACCTGAAACCCATCAATTTCCGGGAGCATAACGTCGAGGATAATCAGATCGAAATGTTGTTCATGGAAAAAGCGCAGGGCTTCTTTTCCGTTTTGTGCGGTCACGACTTCGTACCCTTCAAGCTCGAGGTTGAGGGTGACGGCTTCGCGGATATTTTCTTCGTCTTCGACAAGCAGGATACGCATGAAGTACAGTATTGTGGCCTATACCCAGAGGAAAAGGCGCTGTTGGCAAAAGCTATTTGGCGCTTACCTACGCTGTAGCTCCGGCAGGTAAACTTCAAAAATAGTGCCTTTTGGGGAATTATCGGATACTTTTATTCTCCCCCGATGGGCTTTTACGACCTGGGCGACGATGTACAGGCCAAGACCGGTACCTTTTGAATTGCGGGTATCTTCGTTCCCAAGGCGATAAAACTTTTTGAATACTTTGCGTTTTTCTGCATCGGGGATTCCTGGCCCCTGGTCGCCTACCTGCAGGATAAAACCGGGTGGTTTTTCACAATAATGGAGCCGGGCAGTAATCCTGGCATCTGGATGGGCAGAATACTTAACGGCATTTTCAAGCAGGTTAAGGGCTATCGAGGTAAAACCCATTCTGTCTCCATACCAATGTGGAATGTCCTGCTGGAAAGAACACGAAAAAAGGGCTGCAGGATACTTATCCCGGAGTTTGGCAATTATCTCCTCGAGGAGCTCTGGCAGATAAACAGCAGTATAATCGGGTTGGTAAGCACTTTCTAATTTGGCCGAAAGGAGCAGATTTTCGACCAGGAGGTGCAGGCGCTCCGTGTCTTTGAGCCCGTTCAGGGTTAGCTTCTCTACCTGTTCCCGACCAAGTTCGCGCTTGAGAAAAGTTTCGAGGACAAGGCGAATGGAAGCAAGCGGAGATTTGAGTTCATGGGTGATGGAGAGCAAAAAATTTCTCCGCTGCAATGCCGCGACCATCTCTTTGTGGTAACCCCGGTTAATAAACCAAATCCCGGCAACAAGGCTTAAAATAAATACAATGGCCTCGCCAATAATCATCTGCTCCTGCCGTCGGTAATGTTTCCGGAGGGCTTGGTATGCTGCCGTACCCTGAAATACCTGATCGTCCTGCAGCAGGTTCCTTTTGGTCATTTCAAGATATAACAATTCCTGGCGGGAGTCAAAGGCATCTCTGTTCTTGGAAAACAGGAGAATAGTCCACCAGGTGAATGCCATAAGCATGTAGGCGATGACCGCAAAGGATAGCAGGCGCAACTGAAAATTCCGCTGGTCTTCCATAAGGTTTTACTGTGCGGCTAATTTACTATTTTTTACATCCGCACTTTTTTGTTTTTTGACGGGAAGGTGTTTTTTTTGTTTTACTTTCATATACATGTAGCTTTGGATCCGGTTTTGGCTTGTGTATGCCGGGACAAAGAATGCTAAACGCGCAAAGAACCAAGAGGCGATGAAAACTACAGGCATAGCGGAAACGATTGCAGCGCTGCTGAGGGAGCATGAAGTGGTGATGATTCCAGGTCTTGGGGCATTCCGGGGGACCTATGCGCCTGCTCAGGTGGATCAGCTCCTGGGGGAAGTACGGCCTCCCTGTTTGCAGGTAGAGTTTGATGAACAACTTGCCACAAATGACGGCTTGTTGGTAGAATTTTTGAGCAAAACAGACCGGATTTCGTCCGAAATGGCCATGGCAAATATCCGAGGGTTCGTCGGAGAGGTTTGGGAAGCACTAAATAAACAGGAAACAGTGCCCTTCCCCGAAATTGGCAGGCTAAGGCTTAATATCGAAGGCAGGGTACAGTTCTTTCCCGAAGACAGTAACCTCCTTCCCGAAACGTTTGGACTGCCAAAAGTCCGTTTTTACCCCATCCGGATAGCCAGCGCTGTTACGGCACAACCGCCTGCGGTTGCCACTGGTCGTACCGTGGACTTGTCGCGGCTTTCCCGTATGCGCTGGGCTTCGTTGGCGGCAGCAATTGTGGTGGCTTTTGCGGTTTATGTTGCCTTTGGTCCAGAGATACAGGCGCTTATCCGGCAGTCGGCGACGGTAAAGACAACGGAAACTGGAGTTAATATTCGACCGTCAGATGATGTTGAAACACCAGAAAATGACATAGCGCCTGCCCCGGACCGGCTAGGTGCAGTGGACAATAGCGGGGAACCTGCTACGTGTATTATCGCAATTGGATTGTTCAAAGACCGGGAAAATGTGCGGAGAGTGGAAAAACGCATCCGGGATTTGGGATTTGAGCCTTTTACAGAGCAGGTATCGGATTTTACCCGGGTAGGGGTACAACTAACTTTTCAGCAAGAATCCGAAGTCGGCGTGGCGCTTGCAGAGGTCCGCAAACGCCTCGCCCCGGATGCCTTCATTTGGAAACAGGGAGGTGCCAAAAGAGTGGGCAATTAAACTACGGCCTTTCCATTGGATGTTGAAGATTTACTGGTCGGGCAATAAATACCTCAGCTTTTGCCATTTAGCACTTTTTTCTATCACCTGTCCTTCACTATAAGGTTTCAAAAGGGTTGAAATGGACAAAAAAGGTGCTTTTTTTAGTGCTCAGCAGAAAATCCCAAATAAGGGCTTATCGCATGAGCACGACCTCCCCGTTAATTTTAGTTGTTTTTCCATCCCTGCCTTCAACGGTAGCCTGGAAAATATACGTGCCTTGAGGTGCGGGCTCTCCATTGAATTTGCCATCCCAGGCAGCTTCTGCACTGCCCGGTGCCACATTGCTGGTTTCGAAGAGTACTGCTCCCCATCGGTTATATATCCGAAGGTTACGGATGAGCGCAATTTCCGGTCCGGCAAAGAAATCCAGCCGGTCATTGACATTATCGCCATTCGGACTGAACGCACCGGGTACGAATATCCTGCTCCTTTGCTCTACAAAGATGGTAATAGCATCCGAGGCAGTACAGCCAGTGCTATCGGTGGCCTGGAGGTAAAAGGTCGTCGTTTGCAGAGGGCGTAAAATGAAGGACTTTGGTCTGGATAGGGGTGCGGAAACCTGTGGGGACCAGGTGATTTTCAGGGGATCGAAATTAAAGGTTGGCGTAATGATAACAGAATCACCAGATCCAATAGTCTGGTCGGGCCCAAGTTCGGCAGTAAGGATTTGGGGTAGAGGAATAAAGAAAGGGAAATCTGCTATACAGCCATTCGCATCCTGGAGACGGATACGGGAGTTGCCCGTGGGGAGGTTGCGAAGCGTGAGGGGCAGTCGCTCTACCAGTTTTGGATCCTGTCCGGACAGGGAATAAAGAAAAGGCGCGGTACCCCCGGAAAGTTGGGTAAGCACGACCCTGTTGGATTCCTGGGTACACCTGCCAGTGCTGGTTTCCAAAGTAGCGTTGATGGCCGAAGGCTGGGTGATGGTAAGTTGAGTGCTTGTCTTACAGCCCTGGGCATCCGTAACAGATACTTCATAAAGACCAGCCCGGAGACCAGAGATGTTTCCAGCGGTGGTTCCATTGCTCCATTGCAACTGGTAGGGTGCGACCCCTCCTGCGACCTTGGCGACCGCTTCACCGTCCGAGGCGCCATTACAGCTCACAGCAGTACCCCCGAATTTGGGAACGGGTTGGACTTGAACTTTTAAATCGTTCACTTTTAGCCCCAGGCCGCTGAAGGGCCTTATTTCGCAACGGCTTTCCTGTGCTTGTACGCTGATAATGGACAGTATGGTGCTACTGGTCGGGATCAACCGCAGGTCATCGCCATTCCGGACCCCCTTTAATGTTCGGTTTTGCTCTCCTTCCCGGTAAACGATATCGAAAAGGTTGCCACCTCCGAGTTGCCATTTGAGTACAAATTCCTGCCCTGGACAGGCAGCGGTATCTCCGTTCAGATTGGCAGATATAGGAGGATGGAAGCTCAGATCAATAACAATGAGGCTATCACAGCCTCCGGTAGCAGCTCCGGGAAGCAGTACGGAGTCCCGAGGGTTGCGCTCATCATAAAGTTTGTTGTTTACGATAACAGCGTCTCCTGTGCAAAGGGTTCTGCGGATTTCATGAACGGAGGGGATCCTGACGGAGATCGGTGTAGTTTTTCCGGATAAGTCACTTGAGCAACCATTGGCATCGGTCAGGCTACTGTATTGAAGGGCTACAATACCTTGCTGAAAAGCGGGCTGGGAGAGGCAAATGTTCCAGACAACAGGAGTGATAGTGAAATTTTGTCTTTCGGAAAGGGTAGTACCATCGGGGGCACGCAAGGTATAGTTAAGACTAAAAGGGGCTTTCCCTTTAAATTCAGCAGAAAGCGACAGACAGGCGGAAGGGCCGCCACAGAGCCTTGCTGTAGCGGGAAGTACGGCTTCCGGTGTGGGCAAGACCTTTAGCGATACGCTTGTGGCTTTCTCAGCGTTGCAGAAACCGTCGTTGAGCAATGCAAAAACAGTACGCCCTGGTGCTGGAGTAGCAAAAACTCCAGGATTTGGCAGGGGCTGTTTCAGGGTACTATCCAGGAACCAGGCAACGCTGAATCCTGGCTTGTTTTTGGTGAAAAAGGTATCTGTCTGTAATAGATTAAAAGTGCCATTGCTGCCCTCTTGCGCGCACGCCGTGAGGTCAGGAGGGGAAATAGGGAGCGACGGCCGTTCTACAGTCAATGTGAGCGGCGGTATGGGGGAGAAGTTGAGAGGGCACCCCTGTCCGTCTTCTATGGAAGCGAGGGAAAAACCACGGGTGCTATTGACGAATATAGGGGATTTGGAATTTGGGCCCAGGTTTGAAATCCGCAAAGTATCCTGTCCGGAGGTGAGAATTGCCTTGTATGGCCCACCATTTGCCGGTAATTTAAAACTCAGGGTATCGGTAAAAGGTCCACAGCCTCTGCAACTTTTACAATGAAAAGAAATGGAGTCAGGCAGGATTTGCAGTGTTGTAGGTAGTACAGGCATCTGTGAACAAGCATTGTAGGTTTTCCAGTTAGCCGGATTGCGAACTCGTTGCGCCCAGGTTCCTGTGGTGGCAGGAGAAAAATCTCCGGTGTAGGAGAGATAATCCCAGTTGCCTGAGGGAGGGGCAATATTCAGACAGGCGACAAGGGGATGTAAGCCGGATTCCTGGGGATTGTTGATGAAGGGGTTCCATGTTGGCATGGTATTAATGGCAAATAAGATTCGTCCTCCGGTGTACGTAGCACGGTGAAAGAATGCAGCGGAAATGGTATCGGGGTTGTTCCATGCGCCTCCTTGCATAAAATATACCTGGTCGCCACCAGAATTGAGCTGTAGGGGGTTCAGGGTACCTTGGGTGAAGGTCAGGTTGGTATCCGGGGCGAGGACCCGATAGGTATTGGCGCCTATAGCCGGTAATTCAAGGGTAATTACAGTGCCGGCCTTTAGGACAGGTCCGGTGCGGGTAAGCGTGATAAACCCTTCGGAATTCCCCCACTGGCCAGGCAGGGCACGCTCCCAGCCATTATCGGTAATATCTATCCGGGTGCCGGGGAGTATATCCCTAAAGCAAACAAAACGCAGGAGTTCGTTTTCGATGCCGGCAGAGTTGCACAAACGGTTGTTTGCGTTCAGGCTCAGCACGGCAAGGTCTCCAGGCTGCAGGACGGTCTGGGCATTTGGACGGCTAAATGTAGCAACGAAAAAGAGGATAAATATCCATTTGAAGCCACTTTTGGGCTGACATGGTGCAAAGGTGTAGAAGATTTTGGGCATTCCGTATCAAATTATCTGGATGTACAACAGGCGCTCTGTTAAAACGCAGTCAAAAAAAAATTCTTATATATAGTCACAAAAAACAAACACCGTTCCAAGCACAAAATGTTGCCGCCATTCGCTATTGAGTCGAAAAACTTAACAGGATGCCGCTGGAATAATTCGCAAAATCCTGCAAATCCTGTGATATTTTAATAAAAAACCTGTATTTTTGCGTGCACTTTTGAAAAACGTGCTTAATCATGGACCGTTTGGTTTCCTACTCCTTGCCCATCAAGGGTTTGCAAAATGGCATCCACGAGTTCATTTTTCACGTGGACGGGGATTTCTTTGGACATTTTGAACATTCCCCCGTCCAAATCGCTGATATCGAACTGACCCTTGTCCTCGACAAACGACCTGGCATGTTAACGCTGGAATTCGATTTCTCGGGGACGATAGATACGGAATGTGACCGCTGCCTTGCCCCTATCCATCTGCCTGTATCAGATTGCCAGGTGGTAATGGTCAAATATAGCGAAGAAGAAGAACAGGAAGATGCAGATGTAATTTTTGTCCATCCGGAAACTCCTTCCCTGGATGTTTCTGGATACGTGTATGAATTCATCGTGTTGTCTATACCTATGATCAAGACCTACGATTGTCAGGAGGAAAATCCACCGGTTTGTGATCAGGAAATGCTGCTTTTACTGGAGCAGGGCAACGAGCCCTTGCCAGAAGAAGAAAAGGAAGAAAATCCGGTCTGGCAAAAACTTAAAGACCTGTACCGAAAAAAATAATGGTTTAATCTCCGGCGCAAAGTTGTATTGATTGCAGTCATGCCCCGGCAAAATTCGATAAAATGGCACATCCTAAGAGTCGCGGTTCAAAACAAAGAAAGCATAAGCGGCGTACACACTTCAAAATTTCAGCCCCTAACGTGGCGACTTGCGCGGTCACTGGCGAGCGTCACCTGATGCACCATGCCTATAACGATGCAGAGGGCAATCTCTACTACCGTGGAAAAATCCTGGTAAAGGCCGCAGCTGGGGAAGAATAAGGACTTTTCCTGGCCTGGTGCCTGCTCTTCTCCAGAACATACTGCCTGCTATCTTGCAGATTGTTCCAATATATTTTTTACGCACCACGGACAGTTTCATAGGTTCTTCTTGTAATTGCACATTGTCAATCTCGTTGGTTTTACAACGGATTGACTTCTTTTTCTTTTACTATACTACATTTGCCTGCTGCCTTTATAAAAGTGTGAAATATGAAAAAAATTATTTTCTCTGAAAACGCACCTGCGCCAGTTGGCCCTTATAATCAGGCGGTTATATACGGAGAAACGGTATATGTTTCTGGGCAGATTCCTCTTAACCCCCAAACTGGAAATTTGTTGACGGGAACCATTGAAGAGGAAACCCATCAGGTCATGCGGAATATTGCGGCCATTCTGGAGGCTGCGGGGTGTACTTTCGCCGATGTGCTTAAATGTTCCGTTTTTGTAACGGATATCCAAAACTTTGGGCGTATCACTGCGGTGTATGCTACGTATTTTGAAGAGGCCAA
>CAZGOT010000110.1:0-9727 GCA_964527495.1 uncultured Haliscomenobacter sp. | reverse complement strand
AACATTTGGCGGTTTGCGCCGCAAAAAGAAAACCCGGGGGCTTTTTACACAAATGGGTAAAACTTCGTACATTTCCCATGCCGCCCTGTAGGCACGGGATAAAAGAGCGACAAAAGCAGCAGCGTTTAGAAGTCCTTGGATTTTTGATCTATAATCCATGTAGGCTTTAGCCAAAATCTTTGTTCCTGAATAGCAAATTTTAAACTTGTTGCAAAATTAAGTGTAGTATAAAAGTGTTTTCATTTAGTTTAAAAAAGCTTTTTTAACTTGGATTACATCGAAATGCATCTAACAGCAAAGCTGTATAATTCAGTCTCATGCGAATGGCTTTTCAAAAGACGGGATTAGTTGCTTTTGCATTCTGTATAACACTACCTTTAAGGCCTTTGGCGATTTCGCACGAAAAGGCGGATTCCCTTCATGCCTTACTCAAAAACAACCCTTCGAATAAGGATAAAGTAGCTATTCAGCTCGAGTTATCGAAAATTTACTTTCTCGAGGATTATAAGCGCTCGCTGGATTACGCGCATAGTGCGATTGCATTGGCAGAAGAGGCAGACCTGGATGCAGAATTGAAGGAGGCGGTGAGACTAGCGGGTAAAACCTGTTTTCATGCGGGATTGATGGAAATGGCTTCCCGGTATTTCAACAGGCATCTTCGCCTGATTGGGACTACAGGGTCCAAATTAGACGTTGGGGGTGCTTACATCAATTTAGGGGCCGTGCGGTTATTCCTGGAGGACTTTGAAGCTGCGAAAAACTATAATGTCAAAGCCCTTAATATGCTGGAGGAATATGCGAAAGAGCGGGGGGATGCTCAACTTCCTCCCAATGTCTTGCCTATTTACAATAATCTGGGTATAATCCTCCGGGAACAGAAAAAATTTGAGGAGGCCCTTTACTATTTTAAAATAGGAAAAGAAATGGCCAGAGGAAATCCGGATTATACCTCCCACCTCGTCAAGTTATTGAATAACGAGGCTATTCTTTTCATGACCCAGGGAAAAATCGACAACGCTGCCCGAAATCTGGAAGAAAGCCTAAAAATCTCCATTGCTACAGCAGACAAACCAAGCGAATCGGCTACCTGCCTCAATATGGGCAAGTTATTTCGGAAAAAACAGGAATATCCTAAAGCATTTGAGTTTTGTAAATCCGCTTATCGCATTGCAGAAGAAGTGAACAGCTTAGACCTGAGCTATAATGCAACAGATGAGCTCTACAGGATTTATGAAGAAACCGGCCCTGCAGATTCTACCCTGAAATATCTCACCCTTTCCCGGGATTTGCTCAAACAAATCAACGTTGCCAAAGCCAGAGAAGATATGGCACGTCAGGAACTGGAGAAGTATTACCGCGAAAAAGAAATAGCAGAAAAGGAAAAAGAAAAAAATGCAAAACTGCTCGAATTTTTGATTCTAGTTATTTCAATATTGGCTTCAGCAGGGGTTTTCCTGTTTTATCTGCGTACCAAAAAGGCTCTGGACAAAACTATTGACGAAAAAGCCCATCAGGATCATACTATTGAAGCACTGGCATCCGAGCGGGACCAGCTCTCCGTTCAACTGGAGAAAAAGGAACGCCAATTGGCAGTTGAAGCCCTGCATCGCTTCAAGAATAAAGAAATTCTGGAAGATGTAACGGGAAAACTCCTGGAGCATGTAAAATCCAGCAAAGAAGAAAGTGAATACCTCATTAAAAAGGTACTGCGCGACTTGCAAAAAACCCAGGACCGCACGGGATCTCTCCGGAACTTTGAAATCGCTTTTTTAAACGTACAGAAAGATTTTTTTGAAAAACTGAACAAGATTAACCCGCACCTAAGTCCAAATGAGCGAAGGCTCTGTGCATTCCTGCGGTTGGATATGTCCTCAAAAGATATTTCCGCGCTTACCGGTCAATCTGTCAATAGTGTGAATGTAGCACGTATCCGCCTCCGTAAGAAACTGGGACTTACCAATTCCTCTGTCAGCTTAGTTGGATTTTTAGCCAGTCTGTAATTTTATCTAAAAAAGATAATTGGGCAAACTCCATCACCACGTGGAGAAATACGCTTTAGGATTTTAAATCTCCATACCGGCATCTTTTGTACCGGGAATTTCCCCATGAATGGAAATTCGGTATTCCCTTAAGGAATTTTAATAACCAATCCTGCCAAACGATTTTAGCCATTAGGTTGGATTAAACGCTAGTCCGACATTTATCAGGTTATATCCTATTGACTATTTCAGGTCTTCTCCTTCAGATTGCAATGGTACAGCCGGGTAGTGCAGCGGAAATGCATGAAACTTGTGGAAATTCCCCCCATAGCCATAGCGAAAAGCAGCGTGCATCCGCTCATTTTGCAGTTTTCAAACCACTTTTTGCCGGATTATTTTTTGCAGTAGAGGGAACTTAGCGCCATTAAACCGGGGTAGTGGATTGGACTGCCTGGTAATTTTACTGAAATCAAACGTTTCAAATATGTTTATTGCGAAATCGTTTCACCGGACCTTTATGCTTGCTTTGGGCCTTTTTCTCCTGCCACTGGCAATACTTGCCCAAAAGCCTGGCTGGACGCCACCCAACCCTGCAGCATTCACTTTCAATAACAACGTGATTGCAGTAGTCAAATTCGACGGAACCTTATCCACATCCTCCGGTGATACTATTGCTTTCTTTGTTGGGAATCAGCTTAGAGGACTCGCAGTACCGACAGAAGTGGGTTCGACAGTACGGCATTTTGCTACGGTTTACTCTAACCTGGCCTCCGAACAAATGGAAATCAGGGTTTATCACGCGGCTACAAATAAGGTGTATGTGGCACAGAATAGTTTGTCCTTTCTGGCTCAAACACCCATTGGTGATCTCGATATGCCTTTTGAAGCGCTTGTGTACAGCAGTGGGGATGCCCCGTTATCTATCGATTCTATCAGCGAAAATTATACCATCAGAATCTGACCGTTCGACTCTATTAGCCTGCCGCCTTTCCTGAACCAAACCGATCACGACCTAGTGGGCTGGTCGGGACCTCGCTATCCGGATCTCGTTGCCACTATTACAGGAAATATACTTAAGGTCAGCCCCCGGACAGGTTTTGTAGGCACAGCAACCCTGCAGGTGAAGGCTACAGAGCAAACAGCAAACGCCTACTTCGCAACACGAAATGTTCTCTTCCATGTGCTTGAAACACCAGTAAAACCTGGCTGGGACAGCATACCAGGGCAGGGTATTATGAAGGGCAGGAATTTTCAAAATTTTAACCTCGCCGATTATGAAAATAAATACCAGGGAAGCTGCCTGGAGTTTGATTACCGCCCCGTCATGGAAGCCGCATCTCCTCCCCAGGCTGCTCCAGGATGGCAGGTAACGGGAACATTCCTAACCAATATGACCATTATCGCCAAACCAGTTTATACGCCAAAATATGCTTTCACCCATGCTGAGGATACGCTGGCAGCTTTTATTGGTGGACAATTGCGCGGGATAGCAGTTCCCCAGTTGGTCAATGGGCAGGTTTCCTTCTTCCTGGTAATCGGCAGCGACCAGTCGGGAGGCGATATTACCCTTCAGTTTTATAGCGGGGCACTGAAACGAAAATTTACGGCCCCATTCAAAATATCCTATTCTGCCTCCGGCGTACAGGGGAGTGTAGATATGCCTTTCCTGGTGGACTTCTCCCCAATCCTACCGACCATAGCCAGTAATGGCGAGGTGCAGATTCAGGTAAGGGATACGGCATGGATCGGAGAAATCGATTTCTTCTTCATCGCCCGGGATTGCAGTATCCCGCAGGTGGGATCGGCTTCCCGTCCATTTCTGGAGTCCGGCACCTATGCCCCGTTCTGTATTACCGCAGATACGAGCAATCTGTTTACCTATTATAAGGATGAAGATGGCGATAGCTATGGAAACGCCGCCAAAATCCAAACAATCTGCGATCCGCAGGCTCCCATAAACTACGTGACGAACAAACTGGATTGCGATGATAGCGACGATGCCATTCGCCCCTTGCCAACAGTAGCGGCGGTACAGGACCAAACCCTTTGCACTGGTGTCGCTACTACTGCCATAAACTTCCTTCGCGGAACAAACGGTGTGAATTCCACTTCCAGCAAAACCGTCTATAACTGGACAAACAACAACACAGCAATCGGACTCGCTGCTTCGGGTTCCGGGAATATCGCCTCTTTCACGGCATTGAACATTAAAAGCGTGCGCGATACCGCACGGATAATAGTTACGCCTGAACTGAATGGCTGCTCCGGACCTAAAGATACTTTCCTGATTATCGTGAAGCCAGGTCCTAATGTTGCCCCTACTGCCGACCAAACCTTGTGCCATGCTACAATGAGCACAGCGGTTTCGTTTACCGGACTGGTCAGCCAAACCGTGTATTCCTGGACGAACAATAATACAGACATTGGACTGGCTGCATCCGGTACCGGAAATATTACCGCGTTTTCTGTGCAAAATACCAAAGCTGCCCGGGATACGGCACAGATTATCGTTTCCCCTGCGGCAGATGGGTGTACAGGTACACCGGATACTTTTCTGGTGATCGGAAAGCCCCGGCCTTCTGCCATCGTGAATCTGAAACCGTTTATGTGCCAGGATTCCATTGTCAAATTTACCACCACTATCCAGGGTGGCCTCGCTCCTTATGGTAGTTACACCTGGAACCAACTGCCAGGATTACAGCCCGGTAGTGTACAAGTCACCAACAACCTCGATGGGACCGCAAATATCAAAGGTGGTTTTCCCGGACAGGTTTTTGTTACGTTTAACCTGGTAGATGCAGATGGGTGCAGCTTGCTTTCTGATGCGACCGGAAATTTCATAGTGGAGGATTGTTCCATAAAGCGCCTGGAAGATGGCCTACCAGGGTTGAATATCGGCGACCCTTGTAAATGCCGTTCAAATGGGGAATTCGACGAAACGGTATGGGTACAGCCAACCCTGCCAGGCCAGACCTGGACGGTAGTTTCCATCAGTGCTTTTATACCCGGTGGATCTGCCCCGCTCCAAATTGCAGTGGATAGTCTGCTCAAACCTGTACAACAAACGCCCTCCCTCCATATTCATAAAATTGATTTTGTCCATAAAGACAGTTCGGGCTTCCAGATCACCGTGGAGGGACCGAATGCTGTGGGGACTTTAGGGAATATTCAGTTGTCTATTGATAACATTTGCTACTATCCGGACTTGACCCTGCAGGGCTTACCTGCGGTGATTTCTCCCAATAGTCCACCCTTCGAAATTTCCGGTAGCCGATTGAACCTCAATCCGCTTACCGGTGCAGTTGGGGAGCGCGATACCATACGGCTAAACGGTCAAGTTGTTAGAGTGGGTCAAAGCCCCCCCTCTAAACTGGAATTGCGCCCTTCCCAGTTTCAACAGGGTACCAATACCCTCCGCTACACCTATGATGCAGGTACTCCAACGGATTCTTTACTTAGCGACCCCGGCTGTACGGTTGAGTTGATCCGGGATTTTGAACTCGCTAATTGCGGCTGTACGGATGATGTGAAAGTTACGCTAAATGCCAACACCTGCGGCTATGTGCTAAAAGCTTCGGATATTGTAAAAGGAAACTGCGGCAATGCAACAGTGAGGGTCATGGATAAAAATCCATTGAACCAGGATACCATTGATTGTGCCGGGGTCTGGACCTACGGACTTTTCGATGGGCTGGGCAACCTGATTTGTTGGGGAAAAGTTACGGCAGAAGATAAATCTGCACCAGTGCTGACCACTGTTTTCGGGCGCTGCGGCCGGACAGTGCAGGCTGCGCCGTCTCCCGCACCACCTAATGGTATTGATCCTACAACATTGATCTGGCGCGATACTTTCCTTTGCACAGATGTTCAGGCAATTTTTAATGAGGAAAAAAGCTGGAATCCTAATGCCAGTTATCTATACTATGCCGGTTATCCAAAATTCCACGATGCATGCGATTATAATGCCCACTGCGATTGCCGCACAGATATCAAAGTGAACGACCAGCTGGCTTATCTCCCCTGTAATACGGTCAAACAAGATCAGGTATGGGCAAAAATTACACGGACGTTTATTGCTACAGACTGCTATGGCAACCGAACAACGGTTGTTCAGGAAATCTTCCTTGTGCGTCCGCTGGTGCGTACCAATGTGCTGCCGGCGGAACTGGTCATCCGGGGAGGCATCTGCAGCTCGGGGGATTCAGCACTCATAAAAGCGTTTTTGTCAGGAGATTATCCAGATATGTACCGAGGGACTCCACAGCCTAAATACATATTTAACGACCCTTACGCCTGCGGGCCTGCAACATACACGTATTTCCGTGAAGCAGTACAGGCAGGAAAATCCACTAAAGCCCTGGAATGCAACCTGAGCTTCGATTGGCAAAACCTGGGCACTTTTGAGGTTTGTAACGATGGCCTTAAAATGGAAGTAATTATCAAATCGGCTGACTGGTGTACAGGGGTTTCCACGCCTTTAGACACTGTTTGGCTGAAGTGGATAGACGACGAACCGCCGACAATTGTGCCTAGTTCAGACAAGCCAGTGGTTATTTCTTCAGGACCTGGATCTTGCAAAGCGGAAATAGGGGTTGATACGGCTGGCCTGAAAGCATTCTTCGGAGTGGAAGTCAAAGACGGCTGTGGACCTGTGGAACTAAACGTAGAGGTTTGGTCGTGCGGCGACTCCATCAATGGCGTTTTCATTTTGGGCGGAAAAAGCTGGCGCAAAGTACCTTATCCGGTTAAGAGAAAAGATGGTAGGCTCGTCATGGAAGAACTGCCCCTCGGACGCCATTATCTATATATTACGGCCAATGACCGCTGCTATAATAGTGCGGAGCGCTGGATACCCTTTACGGTAGAAGACCGGATTGCCCCTTCCACACAGTGTAAAGATCAAATTCAGGCATCTCTGACCAATACCCGGATTGGCTCCGGGGCAGGTGCAGTTTTTGCGGGTTATGCGCGTATCCAGTTAGGGGATATTGTGTCGGGAGTTTCCGATAATTGTGGTGGGACAGACTGGGTGCGGATGCGCCGGCAGATACCGCTGGCCGCCGGAACTACCAACCGTGCTGCCAAGCCTTATGAAGATTATCTGATCGCCCTGGGGTACGACAGCGATGCAAATAACCAGATTACTACAGAAGATGGTTATGACTGGAACCGGGACAACAACATAAGCGCAAACCTTTTTGAACGTTTCGTAGTGGAGAATGGGAAGCTCTTTACGCCTATGTTGGACTGGGCAGAGTTTTTCTGCAGTGATATTGGATCCTCCGGGGCAGGAGTAGAAATTTGGGCCCGCGACAAGGCATACAGTGTGACAGATAGCTGTGGTCCATTAGTTGTAACGGGCAGGGCTCCGGCACCTGGTTTTGGACCAGTGGTCAGTGCTCAAAGCGGGGGCAATATGAATAGGTGCTGGGCAGAAATCGTTCTGGAAGACAAAGTTGCACCGACGTTTCTGTTGCCATTTGCTTCTGATATTGCCTGTACCGAGCGAGACCTTGTAGATGCCTTATCCATTGCACGTACGCTGGATGTGCGGGGAGCGGAATATCTCGCGCTGGAAAACCGGATTTTCGGATCTAGGGGAAAAGGTAGTTTTGAAATCATCAGTGGCGCTGAATGCGCACAGCTGGAAGCTCGCGTTGCTATCGCACCGGAGCTAAAATGCGATGCCGGCAAGGTAACGCTGCGATATACCGTTCGTAAAACAATCAAACCAGGCCAAACGGTAGATTACGATGCCGGGACGGTCACCGTCACCATCCGCCTGGTACATGCTTATAATCTAAAGTTTCCTGCCGATGAAACGCGCACATGTGGCGGCACGGTAGATACAGTAAATGTTCTGGATGGTGGCGAACTGGGTTGTGATGTCCTTGCAGTACTCGTCCAGGATAAACGATATGCCGGGACATCAGGCAGTGCTGAGTGCTATAAAATAAACCGCACCTTTACGGTTATCAACTGGTGTCAATATGTAGAACGCTGCGGCGAACCAAATCAATGGGCTGTAGTAGTGCCCCGTGACCCCGATGGCAATGGCACCTTCGGAATTCAGGGAGGGGTTAATGTGCTGGTCCGCGACGAATTTGGGGGAGATATCCCCGGTGGGCGACAAAACATCTTCACTCCCGGAACAGGACTGCGGGTTGGCCCCGGGGATGACGGCTGGGAGGAAATTTATTATGAGGATTTGTCCAAGGATCTTGTGCCTCAAGCTGGGGAGTGGATTAGCACACGCGGCAACGGCTCGAGGGAACTGCGCTATGACAACCCTTCCCAAACCCCCTGCCCACAGTTTGATGCGCTTAACCCCGGCAACGAGCATTTTGCCTGGATTTTCACCCAACAAATTGCTGTGGAAGACAGCGAAAAGCCAAAAGTAGAAAAACCCGCAACCGCACTACCTTTTTATGTAGATAAGAACACTTGTAAAGGTATCGTCCGCTTTGCCTTCCGGGCACAGGACAACTGTGGAGCCACTGAAATTCAACAAGTGCCGGGGTCTTCCAGTACGCTTGCCCTGGAGCGCGTCCGTATCCGTGTGAATAACGGTGGCCTGGAAGAGATTGGTGCTTATGGATCAGTTTCTCCTGGTCAATTGCTGAGTGGAGATGATAAAGGTACCGGAGTATGGGAGTTTTCCGGCATAAACCTTCCGGAAGGGGATCATGCCCTGGCAATTGTGGTGCGGGATGATTGTGGCAACCTCTCAGAAACCACAGAAATCCGGTTTACCGTCCGGGATTCCAATGGGATAGCACCTATATGTATTAATGGTTTAGGCACCAGCCTTACAGCAGGTGGCCAGGGGAATATTGCCCGGGCTACGGTCAGGGCGCTCGATTTTGTAGCTAGCCCGGTTTACGATTGTAATGGTCAGGGGCCGGAAGTAAATGCAGAAGGAAAGAAGCTCATCAAGCGGTACTTCCTGGTCAAGGATGTAAATGGAGACAGGAAGTGGGGGCTGCAGGATGGTTTGGATGATAAGGGTATACCACTCGCCCCGGCAGATACCGTGAGTTTTACCTGTGTGGATTTAGGCGAGGATACCGTTCGGACAGTGCTTGTGCGGCTGTACAACCGCGATGAAAAAGGCAATTGGGGGTGGTGCGAGTCTTTCGTTACCCTAAAAGATCCGTCGCGTACTTGTTCCGGTTTTACTGCAAAAATTGCCCGGGTAAGCGGAACGGTAGCGACTACAGCCAAAGGGATGGCTCCGGGAGTCGAAATGGAACTTTCAGGAAATGGGAATATGCGCCTTATGACGGATGGGCAGGGTGCCTTTATGTTCTCAAACCTGTTGCAGGGCTATGATTACACCCTTACTCCGCAACTCGACAAAGATTACTTAAATGGAGTCTCCACCCTGGACCTCGTGGCGATGACCCGTCATATCCTTGGCAGCCAACCATTAACCACGCCATATCAGTATATCGCGGCCGACATCAACAACTCCCGTTCTATCACGACCCTGGACATGATCCAGTTGCGCAAGTTGATCCTCGGTTTGGATTCCCGTTTCCCGAACAATGCGAGCTGGCGTTTTGTGGATGCTGCGCACAAGTTTGTAAAAGTAAACAACCCCTGGACCGGGCCTATTCCTGAAGTAATCAATTTAAATGACCTCGCAGGAGATATGGATGCTCATTTCATCGCCGTAAAGATTGGGGACCTGAACGGCAGTGCGGGTACTGTCTCACAAGTGCGAAATGCAGGAACATTTAAAATCA
>CAZGOT010000109.1:3787-9864 GCA_964527495.1 uncultured Haliscomenobacter sp. | reverse complement strand
TTTGCATCCCGGTGAGCGGCTACTGGGCAAAACGATACAACATGTCTTCATCGGAAGTTGCACGAACTCCCGCATCGAAGACCTGCGTCTGGTGGCCAATTTTGTCCAAGGACGTAAAAAAGCCCCCCATGTGCAGGTAATGGTCGTGCCAGGCTCCCAGCAAGTGGCGGCACAAGCAAAATCGGAAGGTCTGGACAAGATCCTTCTGGAAGCGGGCTTCGACTTCCGGGAACCAGGTTGCTCTGCCTGTCTGGGCATGAACGAAGATAAAATCCCTGCCGGGGAATATTGCGTAAGTACTTCCAACCGAAATTTCGAGGGTCGGCAAGGTCCAGGTGCGCGCACCATACTTGCAAGCCCATTGATGGCCGCTGCAGCCGCTATCGCAGGAAAAATTGTGGACGTGCGGGAAGAATTGTCCTGACCCGTTCACCCTATGTTTACCTTTCAACCCGCTTTTTATGCAAAAATTTCATACCCTGTTGTCTTCTGCTGTTCCCTTGCCTATCGAAGATGTGGATACCGACCAGATCATCCCGGCACGCTTCCTCAAAGCCACTACCCGGGAAGGCTTTGGCCAGAACCTGTTTCGCGACTGGCGCTACAGCGGTGATAACAGCCCCAGGCCAGAATTTGTGCTCAACAACCCTACATATCAGGGCACCATTCTTGTTGCAGGCAGGAACTTTGGCTGCGGCTCCAGCCGTGAGCATGCGGCCTGGGCTATTTATGATTATGGGTTCAAAGTCGTCGTCTCCAGCTTTTTTGCCGATATTTTTCGCGGAAACGCCCTGAATAACGGTCTGCTACCCGTACAGGTCAGCGATGCTTTCCTGCACGAGATTTTTTCTGCCATAGAAAAAGACCCAACTTGCCAATTTCGCGTGGACTTAGAAGCGCAGCGCTTCACCATCGAAAACATTGGGGCATCTGAAATTTTCCCCATTGACCCATACAAAAAAATCTGCCTGATTAATGGGTATGACGATATAGACTACCTGCTTAGCCTGGCCGGGGAAATCGCGACCTTCGAACAAAAGTCGGCCATAGCTTAAGGATTTTTTCCCGATGAACTAAAGAAAACATTACCGAAATGAAAAAAAATATCGCCGTACTATCCGGAGACGGAATCGGCCCCGAAGTTACGGCGCAGGCAATAAAAGTACTCAACGCCGTTGCCGAGCGCTATGAACACCATTTTTTTTATAAGGCCGCCGATGTGGGCGCCATAGCCATTGATAAAACCGGTGATCCATTGCCCAAAACCACCCTGGACCTCTGCCTGAATGCGGATGCCGTACTTTTCGGGGCTATAGGCCATCCCAAATACGATAACGACCCCAGCGCCAAGGTCCGCCCGGAGCAAGGGTTGCTCCGTCTTCGCAAAGGGTTGGGCCTCTTCGCCAATATTCGCCCGGTCGCTACTTATGCCAGCCTGCTGCACCTTTCCCCGCTTAAACCAGAACGCATTAAAGGGGCGGATTTTATCATTTTCCGCGAGCTCACCGGAGGTATTTATTTTGGTGAAAAAGAGCGCCTGGAAAGCAGCGCTTCCGACTTGTGTATCTACCACAAATCAGAAATCGAACGCATCGCCCGTCTGGCTTTCGCTTCTGCCATGCGCCGCAGGAAAAAACTCACGCTGGTGGATAAAGCCAACGTGTTGGAAACTTCCAGGCTCTGGCGGGAAGTAGTACAGCAAATGGCCCGCGCAATTCGACGTCGTGCTCACTGAAAACATGTTCGGCGATATCCTCTCTGATGAAGCCAGTGTAATCGCAGGGTCTATGGGCCTGTTGCCCTCTGCCTCCATTGGAGAAAACACCGCACTTTTTGAACCGATCCACGGGTCTTATCCGCAGGCCGCAGGCCAGGATATTGCCAACCCCATGGCCGCTATCCTCTCCGGTGCCATGATGCTCGACCATTTTGGGCTAAGTGAAGAAGCAGCGACCATTCGCATGACCGTCCGCTATGTGTTGGAAAAAGGTATGGGAACAGCCGAACTCGACCTCCAGCATGCTTTCAGTTGTTCGCAAATCGGCGACCTGATCGCACACCTTATTTCCGATGGGAATGAGTTGAAAATTGACCATCAGCAAATTGACGAAAGGACTTCTACTATCATTTAGCAAAGCAGCGCATAAAAAGGTACTGATCAGCGCATAAAGTATTCCGCCAAAGCCAAACAACAAATGCCCATCCGACAAATTATGGTCTTCCTTAGGGCAGCAGGCTTAATGCAGGTTGCTGACTTGCTATTGTTTGCAGGTGCTTATCTGAAAAACTTGCCTACAAACCGCCGTTTTTTCAGGGAATTCCCTACCCTGCCCCTGCCCCCTCCTTATATGCTCTATGAATCCTTCCGGCTGGATTACCAGAAATATTGGGAAAGTGGCCGGGAGACTGCATGCTGGATTAAAACAAAGACCGAATCTTTTATTCCAAAGGTTGACAGCCTGCATATCCTCGACTGGGGCTGTGGACCTGCTCGGGTGTTGCGGCACCTGCCAGAAATCTTTGAGGAGGAAAATGTCTTTCACGGAACAGATTATAACCACAAGACCGTGGACTGGTGCCGGAATAATCTTCAAAATATAAGCATTTCGGATTGCCCGTTGCTACCCCCTGCCCCTTATGCGGACAACGATTTTGATTTGATCTATGGCATATCCGTTTTCACCCATTTACCTGAACATGCCCACTACCAATGGCGGGACGAACTCTACCGGATTGCTAAACCAGGTGCGGTCCTATTGTGGACCACCCAGGGACCGGCCGTCAGAGAAAAAATGACCCGGGAAGAGCAGGAGGTTTTTAACGGGCAGCAACTGTTGGTGCGGGGAAATACTAAATCAGGCCACCGCACCTTTTCCGCTTTTCACCCCGAACGATGGACCAGATCCTTTTTTGCCGACCGTTTTGAAATCCTGCAGTATATTCCTGGCAAAAAGGAATCCTGGGGCATAGCACAGGACACCTGGATACTGCGACGTCCATAAAACACCTTCCACAAGCATTAAACCACTACAGTCAGTGCGGCAGGAAGGAGTTGGACCTCCAGGCGGCTGGCACCAGTGAAGACGATCTCCCCATCTGCCTCTACAATCAGCGGAGTTGGAGACGAAATGGCTATTTTTGCTGCCCTCCGCCAATGTACAACAGGATCGTTGACATGATTGCCTTTCAGGAGGAGAGGCAACTTTTGTAAAATGGCCAGACGGCCAATTTTCTCGGTGAATATGATTTCCAGCAGGCCATCGCTGGCATCTGCATGAGGAGCCACCCAGAAAGCCTGCCCAAAACAACGTCCGTTCATCAAAGCCGCAAGAGAGGTAGATATAGATTCTGGCGGTTTGTCGTCAAAAGCCATTTGCAAATCGAGGTTGGGATAATGCCAGAGGGTTTTCAGCACTGCTGCCAGATACCCTGCAGAACCCGTTAAAAATTTTGGGATGGAAGAAAAGTTGTGTGCAGCATGAGCAGTGAAGCCCAGGTTCATACCATTGATAAAAAAGCGGGAGCTGCCTTGCTCTGCTGCAATTCCGGATTCCAACACCACTATTTTTCCGGCATCATATCGAGCGGTAGCCCCTTCCGCAATTTTCTCCACCGCATCCTGCCAGGAGTATCCCTGTTTGCCAATCGGGGGCATAGGAGGCAACATTTTCACAAAATCATCGCCGTTGCCCAAGGGGATAACTGCCAGAGGAATGCTCTCCTTCCCGGCTGCAGCTTCGAGTATGCCATTCGCCGCTTCGTGGGCCGTACCATCTCCCCCAACAGCCACAATCAGGGAAGTCCTGTTTTCAGCAGCGGAACGGGCAATGTTGTGGGCATCCCCACGCTTTTCCGTAACCTCAATATGCAACGCCCCGCCAAGGCGCCGAAGCGCATTTTTGACCTCTGGCCAGTATTTTTTTGCCCGCCCCCTACCCGCCGTAGGGTTCACAATGACCGTGATATTGCGCATAACGAAAATTTTTACCGCACACCAATTGGTTTTGTGCATTTTATCCAACCTGACTCCAAAATTTGCATAACACCAATTCGTGCGGGATATAATCAAAGGTGCTCTGCCCCTTGTTTGTACCTTTCGGCCTGTTGTAATATTTTTTCTTTTTCTGCTGGCTCCATTTTATCCCAGGTTCTATATACCATGCCGATACGGGGATTCTTGGCGAGTTTTGCCGCGTGGCGGTCATGGAAATCCCAATACAGGCTATTTAACGGGCATGCACCAGCCCCGTAGCGTTTGCCGGGATCATATGGACAATTGCTGCAATAATCACTCATTTTCCGAATATAATTAGCAGAAGAAACATAGGGTTTGGTACCCACAATACCCCCATCAGCATATTGGCTCATACCCCGCGTATTGGTAATTTCCACCCATTCGAGTGCATCCATATAAACACCTAAATACCAGGCATCCACCTCCCTTGGATCAACTCCAAGCAGCAAGGCAAAATTTCCGGTTATCATAAGGCGCTGGATATGGTGCGCATAAGCGCTGTCCAACGATTGT
The DNA here is from genome assembly GCA_964527495.1 of uncultured Haliscomenobacter sp. Classification (GTDB taxonomy): domain Bacteria; phylum Bacteroidota; class Bacteroidia; order Chitinophagales; family Saprospiraceae; genus JADJPL01. The sequence continues at coordinate 5,336 of CAZGOT010000109.1, read as the reverse complement.
CCTATCGCTTCGTGGAGGCATTTCATCCTCGTATTCCCTGTCCAGAACCAGCCAGGCAGGGGGGCCGAATGCCCAAAGAAATTCATTTCAGCGTACCCTGGCATTTTCGCCCAATATACGCCCCGCATATATTCCCTCCAGCCGATAATTTGCCGGATAAAACCCTCCACCTGGGCAAGAATCTCTGCCGTAGGATGTGCATGGTAATAGCGCTCTGCAGCCTGGGCAACTTCCAAAGGGGACAACATCTTCGTATTCAGGGAAAAAGAAAGGCGGGAATGAAAAAGTAGCCCATCTGCTTCGCTCATAGCATCCTGGAAAGTGCCAAAACGGTCAAGCCTGTAGCGGAGGAAATGTTCGAGCAACTGCAAAGACTCCTCCCGGTTTATGGGCCAGTTGAAGCGCTTAGGGTCCATTTTACCAATGGTGGCGATACTGGCCCGGGAAACCATATCGAAAATTTCCTGTACATCATGCGCGAAATCCAGTGTAGGAGGGAGATGCATCCCTTCTGGAAGCCGTTTTCGGTTCTCAGCATCGAAATTCCATTTACCCCCAATCGGCGTTTTGCCGTCAGCTTCCATCAGGAGTCCGGTCTTAACACGCATAGCCCGGTAAAAAGACTCCATCAGGAAGGTCTTCTTGCCCTGGAAGAAGGTTTCCAGATCCGAACGGGCAGAAAGGAAATGGGCACTATCCACCCCTTCGACTGGAATATGCAGGCTTGCCTTAAGATCGGTCCATGTAGCTTCCAGCCGATACTCATCAGGAAATTGGTATTCTATACGCGTGGCCCCATACCGCCGGGCAAGAAGCACAAGGTTATCCCCAATAGATTGCAGGTTGTCGGGGTCGTCCAGGCGCAGATAGGCAACCTCGAAACCCTGGGACTGCAGGGATTGCGCAAAATAACGCATCGCAGCAAAGAATCCGGCAATTTTTTGAATATGGTGGCGCACATAGTCTGTCTCCGACCGGCACTCCATCATAATATAAACCACCCCTTTGGAATCTTCCTTAAACCAGGGATGCAGGGGGTTCAACTGATCCCCGAGGATCAGGCGGAGTATTTTGGCCATAAGAAAAGAGCTAAAGGTAAAATGTGGTAAAATAAGGTTTTAATGAAGCCTTCGCAATTCCACAGGCAAAAATTTGGCCGGAAGCCCGCTCAAAATTTTATTATTCCAAAAATTCTGCAAAATCTCCCCTATTTTCGCAAAATAAAGGAGGTGGTGTGGGAAAAGAATTACGCCGCCTGCGGCGGCGCAATTTTAGTTAATAGCGCCTTACGGCGCCAATAATTATTTTGAACGGGCATCGTTTTTCACCATTTTGCTTCGCAAAATGGTGAAAAACGATGCCCGTTCAAAACTTTCTTTCGCCGCCAAATAATATTTTCAAGTGGTGTATCAAAAGTATTCTACCGCCTTCGGGGCAAGCCGTAAATAATTATTAAAGGCCAGAGGCCATCCTTTGGCGGATTGCACCGCCAAATAATGTTTTGAATGAACACTGTTTTCATTGATTTTGCGAAGCAAAATCAATGAAA
>CAZGOT010000109.1:0-3777 GCA_964527495.1 uncultured Haliscomenobacter sp. | reverse complement strand
CAGCGGAATACTTTTTATACAACCTCATACTTTACATGACCTTAACTTCTTCTTCATAAAACCACCAAATGTGATAAAAGCGAAAGGAATACGCAAATCCTATGGCAACCTGGAGGTCCTCAAAGGAGTAGACCTGGAGATTGGCCAGGGGGAAATCGTCACTATTATCGGGAAATCTGGTGCGGGGAAAAGTACCCTGTTGCATATCTTAGGGACGCTGGACAAAGCGGATGCAGGAGAGCTTTCCATCAATGGCGAAATGGTTTTTGCCATGAACAACAAGCGGCTTGCAGCATTCCGAAACAGGCACATTGGTTTTGTCTTTCAGTTTCACCACTTATTACCGGAATTTACAGCAGTGGAAAACGTCTGTATCCCGGCATTTATCGCAGGGAGCACTGAAGCAGAAGCCCAAAACCGTGCAAAGGAATTGCTCGATTATCTTGGACTCTCCGGTCGCCTGCAGCACAAACCAGCTCAACTTTCCGGTGGGGAACAACAGCGGGTTGCTGTAGCCAGGGCTTTGATGAACCAACCCGCAGTGGTATTTGCCGATGAACCCTCCGGCAATCTCGATTCCCAATCGAGCCAGGACCTGCACCAAATGCTGTTCAACCTGCGCAGGGATTTCCGGCAGACTTTTGTCATCGTAACCCATAATACCGAACTGGCACGAATGAGCGACCGCTGTCTGGAAATGCAGGACGGAAAGCTCCTACAGGAAGCTGGTCCTTCCTCGTAGACCAACTTTGGCAAGAAACAACCTGTCAAATGTTAAAATTTCCATAAATACCCGGTACACACACAATTCCACTCTGTTTTTTTGGAGGTATATCTTTAAACACTAAGCCATACTACTATGTATCCAGGGAAAACAATTTGGGTGGTCCTGTTCCTATCGGGATGGACAGCACTAACAGCCCAGCAGACCTCTGTATTCTCCGATGCCCGCGCGTCTTACAAACGCGGATTAGATTTTTATGAAAATGGCCTTCCGGCACAAGCAAGGCGCGAATTTCAGGAAACCATTGACCTTCTGCTGCCTGTCAATGAGGCCGGTGCAGAAATGCTGCGCACCCGAGCCAAACTCTACCTCAGCAAATGTGCTGTAGAGATGGGAAACCGGGATGGCGAGCGAAAAACCCTGGAGTTCATCCGGGAAATAAGTCCCGACCCCGAATACAAGCTCGCGCTGGCCGATCTGGGGGATTATTATTTCAACAACCGCCGCTATGAAGATGCCTTGCGCTATTATGGCCAGTTACCTTCCTCCGGACTGCCTAAAAAACAAATGGAACAGATACGCTTCCGGCAGGGGTATACGAACTTCGTTCAAAAGCGGTATCCACAGGCAAAGCCGTATTTTGAATTGCTGAAGGACGAAAAATCTTCTGCATACTATGCCCCTGCAAATTATTACCTGGCATTCTGTTTCTTTAACGAAGGAAGCTACGATAAAGCCTATCAGGCACTTACCGCTATTGACAACGAGGAGGCCTACAAACAGGAAATGCCATATTTACAGGGACAGATATTGTTTGCCCAGCAACGCTTCGCCGAAGTAGTCCAGAAACTCCGTGCCAAAGCCAATGATACCCGGGTGGCCAACCGCAAAGAAATCAACCAGCTCGTTGGTCAGTCGCTCTTTGAAATGCGCAATTACAAAGAAGCGCTTCCCTTCCTCGAATATTACGCCGCTTCCTCCAGTAAGCTCCGCGAAGAAGAACTTTATCAACTCGGTTTTACCCAGTACCAGGAGAAAAAATATCAGTCCGCCATCGGCAACTTCCGGCCACTATCATCTGCTAATTCTATTGTTGGGCAGAATGCCATGTTTTACCTGGCCAACTGCTACCTGCAGACAGGGGATAAAAACGGAGCCCTTAATGCCCTAGGCACAGCCAAACGCATGGGTTTTGACCCTGTTTTGCAGGAGGAAGCGACCTTTAACTATGCCAAATTGGCCTATGAGCTCAACCAGCCCAGGGAGGCAGCCAATGAACTCAAAGGCATTAAGCCAGGATCCAGGTATTACAACGAAGCCCAGGCTTTGCTCAGTGACGTCCTCCTGAGTTTCCGCGATTACCGGCAGGCTTTTGAAATCGCAGATGAAATGTCCAAAACCAACCGAACCCCACAATTCCTGCGCACCTACCAAAAAGTTGCCCTCAACCGCGGAATCCAGGTCCTGTTGGAAAATAATCCCGATGGGGCGAAACCCTATTTCCAAAAAGCCTCCGAAAACCCCGTTGACCCTTCCGTACAGGCTATAGCGATTTTCTGGCTGGGCGATATCGCCAACCGCAAAGGACAATATCAGGAGAGCATCACCCTTCTGGACAAGTTCCTCCTCCTCGGCAGGACCGTGAACAACCTGCCCGATGAAACCGGGGTTTTCGCCGCTCAATATACCCAGGGCTATAACTATCTCAAAACCGGAAAATACGACCTCTCCCGCAATGCCTTTCAGGAGACCGTAGATGGTATTAACCGCAACCTGGGTTTTATCAAAAATCCCGATATTACCGGCAGAATGCTCGGAGATGCTACCCTTCGTCTGGGCGACAGCTATTTTAGGATCAATCAGTATGCCAATGCCTCCAGATATTATAGAACAGTAATCGAAAAACGCTATGCTGGCAATGATTACGCAATTTTCCAAAATGCCCTCATTGAAGGCCTCCAGGGAAGGAAAACGGATGAAATCCTAGCGCTGGACCAACTGGTGCGCGACTATCCAAATTCCGAATATGCCGATGATGCCCTCTTCAGGCTCGGTGCGGCTAATCAAAATGCCAACCGGTCGGCCCAGGCTACGGAAGCCTATCGCACCCTAATCTCTAAATACCGAACCACCTCCCCATTCATCAACCAGGCACTACTCCAGCTTGGCCTTATCAGCTTCAACGAATCCAAGTCTGAGATAGCCATTAATTATTTCAAGCAGGTGTTCGCTAATAATCCAAGCAAAGAGGAAGCCAACCAGGCCATGCTGAATATCCAGTATATCTACGTCCAAAACCTGGGGCAGACAGATCAATACCTCGCATTCCTCGAAACCGTCCCAGGGTATAAACCCGAAAATGTGAACCGCGATGAACTGGAATTCCAGGCTGCAGAAAGTCTGTTCAACCGACAGGAAACCAAACGCGCCATCGAAGCCTTAACCACCTACCTGCGCAACAATCCCAAAGGTCTAAATTCGTCAACCGCCTATTATTACAGGGGCGAATGCTACTATATACAGAAAGAATATGCCAAAGCACTGGCGGACTATGAGATGACCATATCTTTTGGAAACGGCCCTAACCAGCTAAAAGCCCTGGATAAAGCCGCTTTGATCGCGTATAACCACGAACAAGATTTCGCGAAGGCTTTCCGGTTATATACCGAACTGGAAAAAGTAGTCCCCGAAGAGGGAAAGTTCGATGCACAACTTGGAGCAATGCGGAGTGCCTACAGAAGCAAAAACACCAATGGGGTATATGCCTATGCCGATAAAGTGGCCAAAAACCCTAAAGCCACTCCAGATCAGGTGGCTACAGCACAATTCTACCTCGGCAAACTCGCTTTCGACAGAGAGGATTATGCTAACGCCCTACCCTCCCTGGAAAAAGTTATCCGCATGAGCAATAATGAACAAAGTGACGAAGCGAGATATCTGCAGGCGTTTATTTACTATCGCCAAAAAGACCTCAACAAAGCCCGTAACTTTTGTATCGAGGCCAACTCCAAAAATTCGTCAAATCCCTATTGGGGAGCAAAAAGTATCCTGCT
>CAZGOT010000108.1:9671-9974 GCA_964527495.1 uncultured Haliscomenobacter sp. | reverse complement strand
TCCTTTCGCCGCCGAAGGCGGCAAAAGACTTTTTACACACCCCCATACTTTTCACACAACCCCTGCGGGATTAAACACGCTTTTAGTGCCGCAGGCACTAAAAGCGTGTTTAATCCCGCATTATCGGACAACTCATGCAGTGTGAGCCCCCCCTCGCCCTCGACAATTCGCTCGAGGGCAGGGTGATAATCGTATTTTCCAGCTTTTCCGGATTTAAACCACCGGAGCGGTAGTGCTCCAAAAAGGTCTCTGCCGCCAGGATCTCGTAGCCCGCAGCGCGAAACGCCTCCTCCGTCCGGGGAT
>CAZGOT010000108.1:0-9654 GCA_964527495.1 uncultured Haliscomenobacter sp. | reverse complement strand
CGTATGCCAACGCGACCCCCGGACGCAGAGCCAGCAGGTTACATCCGTCGGTCCATTGCTCGCGCTCCTGATAGGGGGAAATGCCGTTGCCACTATAAACAAACTCCATACGGGGGTCTATCTCTGCGTGCAGGAATTCCTGTACCGAAGCATACCGAAAAATGCTGCCGTCCTGACGGAATACTTCTACCGTAGAACTAATCCCTTCCGTGACGAGCGGTTTGTAGGCCACTACGTGCCGGTGATGGATATGGGTAAATACCGTGTCTATATGCATAAACGAGCGGTCAGAGGGAATATTGATCAGCACAACATTCTTCACTACCCCGAGTTCGAAGAGCTTCTGTGTGAGGGACTGGATACCATACCGCGAAGAACGTTCGCTGCTCCCCACAAGGAGGTAATCCTGGTTGATGACCATTATATCGCCACCCTCGATTGAGACACTTTCGCCTTTTCGGGAAGGTGGGAACGCATCTACATCGTTGAGGTTAATGATGCGATTTTCCTGATGGAGTTCCCTAAACATAGGATGGGCATAAAAAATGAAGCGCGTGAGGAGGTTCTCCCTGAACCGCGCTACTTTTGCTGCCTTAGTAAGGATTACGCAGTGGTTGACGACTACGGCAATATCCCGGGTGAAAATGAAATTGGGAATAGGGTCGAAAAGGATATAGTCCTCTGCTGCATAATATCCGGTAATGAGTGCCTCGGCAAGCTCCTTTGCTGAGGTTTTTTCCAGAAGCTCACGGATGGAATTGGGTAGCTCTTCATACGCACAGATGTGGTGAAGGAGCTCGCTTTTGAGTGCCGCATCTGCCTCAAGAGATTCCTGGAGCAAGACAGCAGCCTCCAGGACATTTTCTTTGCCCAGAAAAGCCTCCAGCACTGCTGTGAAAAGGTCGTGTTCCTGCTGCATCTGGGGCAAATATACGATGTCGTCGAAAAGCAATTCCTCGGCAATCCGCGGCGAAATGCGCGCAATACCCGCGTCTGGGCGGTGTACCATCACTTTTCGTAGCCTGCCGATTTCAGAACTTACATGTATAGAGAATGACATAGTGGATATACTTGTATAATGCCTCAAAATTAGCCTAATTTTGCTTTCTATCATCCTTTTACATACAACCCATCGCACTTTTCAACGTTATTTATGCATTCCTGTTTGTAATTTTGACGCTTCATCTATCCTGTATATGACCGAATTTAAACAAAAATCCTTCTGGCAACGCCCTGAAGGTGTTACCGGCGCCATATTTTTGGTAGCTATCCTCACTGGCCTGGGTGTGCTGGTTTTTTCTACGCTTCCGCTATGGATTGCGGCAATGCGAAACGTTTTCGTCCTGACCGGTATGATTGTCGGCCTTGCTGCTTTGCTCTATGTGGCCTTCGACCGCAGGATGCGTACCCTGGTCGGATATTTTTATAAAAGTACCATGCGAAGTATCACCGGGCTGTTCGTTAAAGTGGACCCTATTGCAATCCTGAAAAGCTATGTCCAAAACCTGGAGGAAAACCTTCGCAATATGCACCGACAGATTGGCCGGCTCCGGGGGCAAATGCATAAGCTTAAGGAAATTATCCTCAACAACCAAAGGGAAATCCGCAGCAACCTGGAACTCGCGAGCGAGGCGAAAGCGAATAACCGCCAAAACGTTATGATCCTCAAATCGCGTAAAGCGGGCAGACTACAAGAGTCTAATATGCGCCTCGAGGATTTCTATCAGAAAATGGAGGTCCTGTACCGCGTACTTACCAAAATGTATGAAAATTCTCAAATCCTTAAAGAGGATATCCAGGATCAGGTTGAAGTTAAAGAGCAGGAAAGGCAGGCTATCCACGCAAGCAATAGCGCAATGCGCTCCGCAATGAGTATCATTCAGGGCGATCCGGATAAGCGCGCAATGTTTGACGCAGCTATGGAGGCAATCGCTGAAGACGTGGCAGGTAAAGTTGGCGAAATGGAAAACTTTATGCAGCTTTCTTCAAAATTCATGGAATCTATTGATCTCCAAAACGGTATATTCGAGGAGGAAGGCCTGCGTATGCTCGAGGAATGGGAGGAAAAAGGTAACTCCCTGCTGCTGGGAGCAGAAAAATCTGCTCTTCTGCGCCAGGCTGCCGATGCCGACGATGTCCTCAACCTCGATGCCCCCGCTAAACAACCCGTCCGCGAAGCAGGCCACAAAAACCAGTACGATGCCTTCTTCGACCTGGAATAATGCCTCCGTAACCCTCTTTTTCTTCCCGCAAAAACAGGAAAATGAACAAATACCTTTTTTTAACCCTCTTTATGGGTTTCCTTGCTGCTAACGTATGTGCTCAATCTTACAACACCGCAGGAGGTATCCGCCTCGGTACCGATTGGGGCCTTTCCCTTCGTCAGCGGGTATATGAAAATTATTCCGCCGAATTGATCGTCCATTCCAGCCTGCAACGTGAAGATGGTGCCCTGACCCTCCTGGGTATCGCCCATAAACCCCTCCTCATGCGCAACCTCAACCTGTATGCAGGTGGTGGACTGCATACAGGTTGGTCTTCCGAAGTAGAAAACGGCCAGGCTGTTGCCAACCCTTTCGGTGTGGACTTTATCGCAGGAGCAGAACTAACCCTGGCAAGAATTAATATCAGCTGGGATTTTAAACCGGCCATCAACTTGTATGGGGGAAGTAGCCGCTTCTATACCCAGACTGGCATCAGCCTCCGCTATGTGTTGTGGAAACGCGAAAAGTACGACTGGGAAAAAGATAAAAAGCGCAATTCCCGCGGAAAACAAAAAGGCCGATAATTTTTACCCTTTAAATTGACAAAAAGCACTTCTTACCGTATATTTGCAGTCGCCTTTAATAAAGGCACAAATGGTGATTGTAGCTCAGTTGGTTAGAGCGCCAGATTGTGGCTCTGGAGGTCGCCGGTTCGAGTCCGGTCATTCACCCAATACACTCCCTCTTATTGGTTATGTAAAAAGTATTCTGCCGCCAACGGCGGCAGAATACTTTTTTTTACGCCGATTTTGTTGATTTTGCCTCGTAAAATCAACAAAATCGGCGTAAAAAATTTATGTGGCTCTGTGAAAAGTCTTTTGGCGGCTTGCACCGCCAAAGAATATTTTTTGAAATGCTGATTTCATTGATTTTGCTTGTCAAAATCAATGAAATCAGCATTTCAAAAAAACATTATGAGGCTGTCTGAAAAATCTTCTGGCGGCTGACGTCCCCAAATAAAATTTTGAAAGAACACTGTTTTCATTGATTTTGCGAAGCAAAATCAATGAAAACAGTGTTCTTTCAAAATTTTCTTCCACCGCCGAAGGCGGCGGAAGAAAATTTTACACACCCCTGCTATTCCCCATTCGGGATAGGAAAACGCTCCCTCGGCCTCTGCCACCACTTATCCGGTACCTGAAGGAAAAAATGGTAAAATACTATCGATAGTGCAACGCCGAAGGTAGCCCCCAACAGCACGTCTTCTTCAAAATGCTGGACGAGATAAATTCTCGAGAGGCCTATGAGTAGGGCAGAGGTGAAAGCCAGAAAAGCCCCGAGCTTTTTGTCGCGGATACAGAAGGCTACCAGGGTGAAAAAAGCGAACGCCGCCATCGTATGCCCAGACGGCAGGCTGGTCAAGCCTTCATGGATTTCAATGCCCGGCACGGGCACGATATCTGTCCACATACCCATTTCTTTGAAATATCGCGCCGGGCGGGGCTGCCTAAAAAACGCTTTTGTTCCATTGGATACCAGGCTAACGGCAAGGGTCATCAAAGAAAGTGCAAGTGGCCACTTGGGGCTTTGCCGCCATAAGATGACAAAGGCCAAGAGAAAACCCGCCACTTCTCCTCCACGGGTAGCCCACCGGAACAATTGGTCTCCCACCGGGCTGCGATGCTCGCTGAACCACAAGACCAACGCTCCCTTGGGCATCAGCAATACCCAGGAACTGCTCACGGCAATCAGCAGGGTAAGTAAAATAAAGTATAACGCATTTTGCCGCAAAAATCTTCCTGGTGGGAACAGCATCTGGATTCGTATTTAATGCTATAAGATTAAATCCACTGCGATTGTTTAGTGTTTACGCCTTGCATAAAGAAAAATCCGAAAATCCTTAAGGCGCTTTTTTCTTATATACCTTCCTTGCAGTGTGTGCCAATTGCTGCCGCCATTTTCCGGCAGGGGCGGTAATTTGCATCTGGGAATCGTTCATGGCCAAGGTGGTCAGGAAGAGACCAAGAGGGAAAAAGATTATACACGGCAGCCACGCTGCCGCTTCCGGACTCAGCAGGAAGGATTCGGCAATTTTTCGGCAAAAAATAGTCAATACCACAAAGAGGATAAAAAAAATGGTTGCGACCAGTATGGGATATCCAAAACCACCCTTGCGGATAATGGCACCCATCGGCGCGCCGATGAATAAAAAGACAAAACAGGCCAGGGCAATGCTGTACTTGGAATGCCGGTCAAATATATGCTTGATTTGGGATTCCCGCATGCGGTCCACCATATCCGCAGTAATATCCGCCTGGCTTTGAATACTTTGTACAAGGGTAGTCGCTGTACTGTAAAGGTTTTCCCGCTGGGGTTGCTCAAAGGTCTCGATGAAAGAACGCATCTCCTTTAGCGAAAATACCTGGCGCTGTGGAATAGGGGTACCCTGTACTTCCATCGGCACCATCGTATGCTGTTGGGCCACGTATTGAGTATTATCTGAAAATCCGTACTGTGCCGCCGCCCCGGCAGGTGAAGCATCCTGAACCGTGCTGTCCTGTCGCAGATAGGTACTATCCGTTTTCATGAAGTGGATAGTATTGGCCATATAATTGGACAGGCTCTTGACCCGCTTGTCTATTTCTATACCGATGGAATCCGCCGCTTCCTTGAGTTGCGTGGCACTCATCATCTGGCGTCCCGATTTGAACAAGTCCTCGTTGGTCCTGCTGAGCTGAAATTCGCTCAGGTCAAATACCTTGGTGTATTGCTGAAAAGAAGTGCGCACGAATGGATACTGCGCCGTAGAACTGGAAGAACCGGTACTTTGCAGGTACTGGTGCCCGTTGCGCAGCTCCATCACAAAAAGGGAACCGTCGGGGGTGATAAACATTTCCCCGGACTGCGCCGATACAATGGCGATTTTGCCGGAATTTTGCTCGGAATGGTCATAAATCAACACGCCCTCTACCCGCTGCCCATCTGCCAGCCGCTTTCGGATATGAATAGCAAAATTCTGAAAGTCATCATTAAATACACCTTCTTCCAGTCGAAGTGCTGGTTTTTTCTGCTGAATGTCGTACATTCTGGAACCAAATTTGAGGTTCGATGCAGGAATCAGCGTATCAGAGCTATACCAGGAGAAAATACTGATGCCCATCCCGAATATCATGAGCGGTCGAATGATCCGCATCAGCGATATGCCAGCAGATTTCATGCTTGACAGCTCATAGCGCTCCCCGAAATTGCCCAGCGTCATAACGGAGGCTAGTAACATGCCTAAGGGGAGCGCCATGGGAATTATCCCTACGCTCCGGTAAAACAATAGCTCGGCGACTTCAAACATACCAAGCCCTTTTCCGGCTATCTCATCCATGTATATCCATATTACCTGCATGAGCAGCACAAATAAGGCAATGGAAAAGGCTACCACAAAGGGTGGGATAAAGCTGATGAGAACGAGGCGGTCAAGACGCTTCATGCAGTTGGTTTGTGCGCGTTCAGGGTTAAAGGGCTTTTGCCCGGTACCGGACAGAGTCTATCATCAGGCAGAGACCGGACTGGAAGACGATCAGCGCGAATGTGCCGTACCAAAACCATTCCCTTCCCTGGGCGCGCGTGATGCCGGCATCTATAGCCATAGAAAGGCCTGCTCCGGTGAGCAGCAACCCACCAACGGCAAGAAATATCCAACGGAAAAAATTCGGTTGTTTGCTCATTTTTGCTTGCATTAATATTACAAAGATAAGTGCGTACGTTATGAAATGAAAAACTAAATGCAAGTGACGTATCGGGCTTTTTCATCTGGGGTGTTTGCGCATAGCGCCAATCCTGCATATTTTATTAAAATGATTCCGTTCCTGCTCAGATTATCTGCCATAACAGGGGTATTTTGCATCTTTCTGGCTTTGCCCTTTGCTTCTTCTGCCCAATGCTTTGTCCGGGAATATCCTGGAAATCGGCGGGTGTTGAAGATAGATGGCGACTTCGTCCTGGAGTACTCTTCCTATAAGCGACTGTATAAATTCGATGGGGAATATCTCGTTACGTATCCTTCCTACAGGCGACTCTTGAAATTTGATGGCAATTTCATAATCCGCTACTCCGACTACCGGCGTATCGCTCGTCTCGACGGCGATTATCTCATAAATTACGCCAATTACCGGCGTATCGCCCAGCTGGATTGTCCGGGTCGAAGGAGTGCCCTGGCTGCCGCAGCGTATTTTTTGCTCTGAAAAATAATGTTAATTTTACTCGTCTTTCCTTACCTCAACAAATGCCTAATTACCAAACTATATAACAATATATCTTTTTATGAAAAAATCTTTACTTTCCGGAATATTCCTTTTCTGGGGCATCTGCGCAGTAGTGGCCCAGCAGACTGCACCGACATCTGCAGAGGCCCGGATCGCAGGCTTTAACCAGCGTAAAGCCCTGGAGGCGGCTTCGGTGGTGAATGGAATTGAATTTCGCTCCATCGGACCGACTGTATTTGGTGGACGCATTGTGGACGTAGATGTCTGGGAAAAAGACCCCAGCCATTTCTATACAGCGTATGCCACAGGAGGCCTATGGAAAACGACTAACAATGGCCAGAGCTTCGAACCATTATTCGATAAAGAAATGGTGATGACCATTGGGGATATCGCGGTGGACTGGAACAATAACCATATCTGGGTCGGTTCCGGGGAAGTAAACTCAAGCCGTTCCTCCTATTCCGGAACAGGGGTTTTCCGGAGTACCGATGGCGGTAAATCCTGGAAACATCTCGGCTTGGGGGAATCCCACCACATCGGACGTATCCTCCTACACCCCAAAGACCCCAATACCGCCTGGGTCGCAGTTCTCGGGCATCTCTATACCGACAACCCCGAACGCGGGGTATTCAAGACGAGCGACGGTGGCAAGACCTGGCAAAAAGTCCTCTTTGTCAACAATAAAACCGGTGCGGTGGACCTCCTCCTGGATCCTGCTAACCCCAATACGCTCTATGCAGCTACCTGGGATCGCAGCCGGAAAGCCTGGGATTTTACAGAATCTGGCGAGGGGAGTGGTATTTACAAAAGTACCGATGGCGGCAAAACCTGGCGTAAGCTGACTACCGCATCAGCTGGTATCCCCACCGGCGAAGGCCTCGGACGTATCGGACTTACCCTATCCAGGGCCAATGGCAAACCTGTCCTCTATGCAGCTATTGATAACTATTTCCGTCGCCCGGCCGAAAAGTCTGATGATCCGGATATGGTGACCAAGGAACAAATGCGCAGAATGCAGCCTCAGGAGTTCCTGAAACTCAAAAAATACCAGGTTAAGGAATTTCTTTCTGCTAATGGCTTCCCACAGGAATATACCGTGGATAAAGTGACCGCTATGGTCAAAGATGGTAAGCTTACCCCCGCTACACTGGTAGAATATACCGAAGATGCCAATTCCCTGCTGTTCGATACGCCTGTCGTTGGCCTCGAAGTGTATCGCTCCGATGATGAAGGCGCTTCCTGGAAAAAAACCCATGCAGGCTATCTCGATAATGTTTACAGTTCCTATGGGTACTATTTTGGCACCATCCGCGCCGCACCGTATAACGCGAACCAGGTCTTTGTCCTTGGAGTACCCGTTATCCGGTCAGACGACGGTGGCAAAACGTTCAAATCGGTGGATCAGGATAATGTGCATTCCGACCACCACGCGCTCTGGATCAACCCCAAGCGCCCCGGGCATCTCATACTGGGAAATGATGGTGGCCTAAATATTTCTTATGACGATGGCCAAAATTATATCACCTGTAATACGCCCGCCGTTGGCCAGTTTTACTATGTTGCCGTAGATATGGCTCAGCCGTACAATGTATATGGAGGCCTCCAGGACAACGGCGTCTGGATGGGCCCGAGTACGTATCGCGCCAGCAGCCGCTGGCAGAGTAGCGGGCAATATCCCTACCGCTCGATCTTTGGTGGCGATGGCATGCAGGTGGCAATTGATTCTCGCGATAACGCTACGGTATATACCGGCCTACAGTTCGGCTTCTACGCCCGTCTGAATACTAAAACCGGGGAACGGAGACCCATAACCCCACGGCACAAACTGGGGGAGCGCCCCTTGCGCTGGAACTGGCAAACACCGATCCACCTGTCGGTACACAACCAGGATATCCTCTATATGGGTTCCAATAAAGTACATCGCTCCCTGAACAAAGGGAACGACTTCACAGTGATTTCAGACGACCTCACCAAAGGAGGAATCAAAGGCGATGTGCCTTTCGGTACACTTACTACCCTGCATGAATCGCCGCTGAAGTTTGGCCTCCTCTATGCAGGCTCCGATGATGGACTAATACACGTCACCCGGAACGGCGGTGAATCCTGGGAACGCATATCCGACGGACTGCCGAAAGATCTCTGGGTAGCCCGTATTCAGGCCTCCGCTTTTGAAGAGGGTAGGGCTTATGTCTGTCTTAACGGATATCGCTCCGATGATTTTACCCCGCACCTTTTTGTGACGAATAACTATGGAAAATCCTGGGAGCGCATCGGTACCGACCTGCCTCTCGAGCCACTCAACGTTGTCAAAGAAGATCCGGCTAATCCCGATATCCTGTATGTGGGGAGCGATCACGGCCTCTATGTATCTCTCGACCGCGGCAAGTCTTTTATGCTGATGAATAACGGACTTCCTGCCGTACCAGTGCATGACGTGGTCGTACACCCCCGGGATAAGGAAATCGTCGTGGGTACCCATGGCCGCTCGATGTATATAGGAAGGGCCAAAGAATTGCAACAAATCAATGCCTCCCTTCTTACAAAAGCCCTGCAATCTTTTGAACCAGACCCACTCAACTATAGCCCTCGCTGGGGAAATGCAGGTGCAGCCTGGGAAACCCCATCTACCCCGGAAGTCAAGCTGCCGCTATTTGTGAAAGAAGCAGGAGAAGTGCAATTCAGTATCCAGACCGAAAAAGGGGAGGAGCTGTTCCGCTTTTCCAAAAATTGTTCCAAAGGGCTCAATTATGTCTCCTATTCCCTGGAGATGGACCCTGCCAAAGCTGGCACCATAGAGGCACTGGTGAATGCAAAGTTAAAAGAAGAAGATCGCCCGTTGAAATTGAAAGCCGCAGAAAATGGCAAAATGTACTTGTATAAAGGCAGTTATGTCGTAATTGCTTCTCAAAAGGAGAGCCAAAGTAAAACGATGCTTAAGATAAACTGATGTTTTTGAAAAGTATGAGGCTGTCTCAAAAGTCTTTTGGCGGCTTGCGCCGCCAAATTTTATTTTGAACGGACGCTGTTTTATCTCATTTTGCGAAGCAAAATGAGATAAAACAGCGTCCGTTCAAAATTTTCTGGGGTTGTGTAAAAAGCCCCCGACTTTTCATTTTGCGGCTTGCGCCGCCAACAATAATTTTGAATAGACATCGTTTTACCTCATTTTGCTTCGCAAAATGAGGTAAAACGAT
>CAZGOT010000107.1:0-9997 GCA_964527495.1 uncultured Haliscomenobacter sp. | reverse complement strand
CCGTGGATGTGGCCAGGTTGCCGCAGGGTATTTACTCGCTCAACTTCGTGATGGGCGGTAAGAACCTTGGCTCCGTGCGGTTCACTAAACAATAAACTTGTTGAGATGGGCCACGGCTGTGTAAAAAGTATTCCGCCGCCTTCGGCGGCGGAATAAAATTTAACATTTGGCGGCGTCAGCCGCCAAATAATATTTTGAATGAACACTGTTTTTGTTGATTTTGCGAAGCAAAATCAACAAAAACAGTGTTCATTCAAAACTCTATTTCGCCGCCGAAGGCGGCAGAATACTTTTTACACAACCCCAAGTTTTTCTTTCGTCGCCGAAGGCGGCGGAAGTAATCAAAAATGGATAAAACGAAATATCATGACTATTGCCATTAGTGAAAATGGGTATTACGGGGAATTCGGCGGGGCATTTGTCCCGGAAATGTTGTATCCCAATGTAGAGGAGCTGCAGCAGCATTACCTGCGCATAAGCGAGGCGGAGGAATTTCAGGCAGAATTTGATGCTTTGCTGCGGGATTATGTGGGTAGGCCAACGCCTTTATATTACGCTGAGCGTTTGTCACGCCACTTTGGTGGGAAAATTTTCCTGAAAAGGGAAGATTTGTGCCACACAGGTGCGCATAAAATCAACAATACTATTGGCCAGATTCTCCTGGCAAAGCGCCTGAATAAGACGCGGATTATTGCCGAAACCGGCGCCGGGCAGCATGGTGTGGCGACAGCGACAGTTTGTGCGCTCATGGGCATGCAATGTGTGGTCTATATGGGAGCCGTGGACATCGAGCGGCAGGCGCCTAATGTGGCGCGTATGCGTATGCTGGGCGCAGAGGTACGTCCGGCCCTTAGCGGGAGCAGGACTTTGAAGGATGCCACCAACGAGGCCATACGCGATTGGATCAACAATCCGGTAGATACGCACTATATTATTGGATCGGTAGTAGGCCCGCATCCGTATCCGGATATGGTCGCCCGTTTTCAGTCTGTAATCAGTGCGGAAATCAAGCGGCAGTTGATGGAAAAGACCGGACGGGAAAATCCGGATGCGGTAATCGCTTGTGTGGGAGGAGGCAGCAATGCTGCCGGGGCATTTTATCATTTTTTGAATACCCCTGAGGTGCGCCTGATTGCAGTGGAAGCAGCAGGGGAGGGCGTTTATTCCGGACGTTCTGCCGCGACGAGTGTTTTAGGTACCCGCGGTATTATCCACGGCAGCCGCACCTTGTTGATGCAAACCCTGGATGGGCAGATTGTCGAACCACACTCTATTTCGGCTGGACTGGATTATCCGGGTATCGGCCCTTTACATGCACACCTTATCCAAAGTGGAAGAGCGGAGGCTGTTGCCATCACGGATGAGGAAGCGATGGAGGCGGCCTTTTTTGTATCCCGTCAGGAAGGCATAATTCCAGCTTTGGAAACTGCGCATGCATTTTCTGCCTTGGGAAAAATCCGGTTTGCCCCGGAAGACGTGCTCGTGGTATGCCTTTCCGGAAGAGGGGATAAGGACCTTGCTACTTATATCCGCCATTTAGAGAACGAATAATTATCCCGGTGTCCGGGTTTTTTGACAGCGTGCTGGTTTTCCTGGCACACAAAGGAGTGTTTATGTCGGCAACTATTTCGCATAACCGGATCGTACAGCTTTTTGAGCGCAAAACTTCCGGGATACTCAATATATATTTCACGGCAGGTTATCCGAACCTGGAGGATACGCAAAAAATCCTCTGTACCCTCGATGGATGTGGCGCGGATCTGATAGAAATCGGTATGCCCTATTCGGATCCACTTGCCGATGGACCTACAATTCAGGAAAGTGGTTCCTTAGCTATTCAAAATGGTATGACCCTCCCTATTTTATTTGAGCAAATCGCGGAGGTTAGACCACATATTAAAGTTCCGTTAATCCTGATGGGGTATTTCAATCAGGTAATGCAATATGGGGAAGCTGCCTTTTTCAGGAAATGTCGGGAAGTGGGTATAGATGGACTTATTTTGCCAGACCTGCCGCTTTTCGAGTACGAAACCCAATACCGGGAAATGATCCAGGCTGAGGGCCTGACTATCAGTTTCCTCATAACCCCCCAAACCTCGGAGGCGCGCATCCGTAAGATAGATGGTTTGTCCAAAGGATTTATTTACATGGTGTCGGATGCATCTATCACCGGAGAAAAGCAGGGTATTTCGGATGGGCAAATCGCATATTTTGAACGCATCAAGGCTATGGGATTGAAAACTCCCCGGCTAATTGGTTTCGGCATTGCCTCCCGGGAAGCGTTTCAAACAGCATGTAGCTATGCCCATGGGGCGATTATCGGCAGTGCTTTTATCAAGGCATTGAAACCTGGGGAGGCGGTAGAGCAATCTGCCCGGAAATTTGTCGAAGGTATCCTGGGGCGATAAACGTTTTATTTGCCTAATGCCTGGTCAAGATCAGCGAGTATATCCTCTATAGTTTCAATTCCGATAGACAAGCGCACCAGTCCGTCGGTTATGCCGTGTTGTAGCCGGATTTCCCTGGGTACCGAAGCGTGCGACATAGAGGCCGGGTGCATGGCCAGGGTATCTACATCTCCCATGGTAGGAGCCAATACACAGAATGTCAACTTGTTGATAAAATCTATTCCTGCCTGCATCCCTCCTGAAAGTTCAAAGCTTAACATCCCGCTGAATCTTTTCATCTGCTGTGCTGCGAGAGTATGGTCGGGATGGGAAGCAAGCCCATTATAGTTGACCAGGGCAACGGAAGGGTGTTTTTCCAGAAATTGGGCGGCCCGCATAGCATTTTCGCTGTGCCGGTCCATGCGGAGCTCGAGGGTTTTCAAGCCATTGTTGATGAGCCAGGCATCAAAAGGGTTGCAGTTGGTGCCCAGGAGTTTCATGGTGCGCCATACTTTTTCTTTCATGGCTTCTGCATCCTTGCCCACTATTGCCCCTGCGGTCGAATTTCCATGTCCATTGAGGTATTTAGTCGTGGAATGCACGACATAATCAATGCCAAAACGGAGTGGTTGCTGGAGGTAAGGGGTACAGAACGTATTATCCACTGCGGTAAGACATCCATATTTTTCCGCAAGTGCAGCAATTGCCGAGAGGTCAACACAAGCCAGCGTTGGATTGGCGGGGGTTTCGCAATACAGCATGCGGATACCGGGGGTAGAGGCCAGCAGTTTTTCCATTTGGGACAAATCCTTAAAATCAGCATACACCAGGTCAAAACCGAGCGGGTTCAATACCCGTGCAAATAATTCTGTCGTTCCGCCATAGAGGTTGCCCTGGGTCAGAATTTTGTCACCAGGTTTGAGGACCGCCAGCATCAGGGTAGAAATAGCAGCCATGCCGGAGCTCAGCAGCAGGCCTTCGGCAGGGAAGGGGAGGCCATGGGTTTCCAGGGAAGCTATTTTTGCCGCAACGGCATCTATAGTGGGGTTCCCGAAACGGCTATAGATATGCCCTTCCTCTTTTCCCTGGAAAATATCCATCCCTTGTTGCACAGATTCAAACTCAAAAACGGTGGTAGCATATATCGGCAGCGTATGCGGATTATTGCGCACTAAATCTTTTATGTCGTGTACGCACAGGGAACCAAACCCAACCGGCTTTTTCATTGTTGTAGTTTTTGATTTAAGTATCAGACAAAAAAACGAAAAAAAAAGCGCTAACCCCGCAGGCTCGCATTATTTTTGCAAACTTTTGTGGAGAAGGAAAAAATTCCGGACAATGAAGCATGAAGAGGAAGAACTCGATTCCGACCTCACGAACGACGATCTATACCAGCATAAGATTATCCGGGTGGACCCCGGCCAGGATCCTGTACGTATTGATAAATTCCTGATAGACCGATTGCCGAACACCTCTCGCAACAGGGTTCAGAATGCCATAAAGGCGGGTTCGGTGCGGGTGGATGACAAAGAAATCAAGCCAAATTTCAAAATCAAGGCGGGTCAGGAAATTCAGATTATCCTTCCCAAGCCCCAGGAGCCTAACCGCCTGGTCCCTCAGCAAATCGCACTCGATATCCGATATGAGGATGAAGACCTATTGGTTGTGCATAAACCTGCTGGGATGGTCGTTCATCCCGGGATGGGGCATCCGCGATTTACCCTGGTGAATGGCCTGGCCTATCATTTCGGGATTAACCAGGTAGAAGTGCCCAATGGCAATTTTCAGGACCGCGTTGGTATGGTACACCGGATTGACAAAAATACTTCCGGTTTATTGGTTGTGGCAAAAAACGAATATGCGGTGAATTTTCTCGCAAGACAGTTTTTTTACCATACAATCGAGCGTACTTATTATGCCCTGGTTTGGGGCGAACCCAAAGAAGATAAAGGCACCATCGAAGCCAACGTAGGCAGACATCCGCGTTTCAGGGATAAGTTCACGGTTTTTCCGGATGGCGATGAGGGGAAATGGGCAGTTACCCATTATGAGGTGATGGAGCGCCTGTATTATGTGAGCCTGTTAAAATGCAAACTGGAAACGGGGCGTACGCATCAGATCCGGGTACACCTGAAATCCTTGGGACACCCTATTTTTAGCGATGATAAATATGGAGGGGATGAGATTGTAAAGGGAACAATCTTCAGCAAATATAAATTGTTTGTAGAGGAAATGTTCAACGTCATGCCGAGGCATGGCCTGCATGCAAAATCTCTTGGCTTTGAACATCCGCGCACCGGGGAGTTTATGCAGTTTGATTCCGAACTTCCCCGGGATTTCCAGCAGTGCCTGGATGGATGGCGCAATTATGTGGAAGGCAGAAAATCTCAACTCAACCGGGGTTAAATTATGGAAAAAAACGTGCGCGAGGAGCGGATCGGAGCTTTGGCTCAGCTCGGACAGTATATGCTGGCCAATGGACCCGAATTGCAGGTAGTGGTGGAACGCACATTCCGCAGCAATCCCTGGTTTACCCCGGATAACCAGTTGGCCGCTATGCAGGCTATCGCAAGGCAATTTCTCGACCGCTCCCATCTCGAAAAGTGGCTGAGCGCCTATCCGGTGCCCGACAAGCCTGTGGCGCAACCTGCTAAAGTAGCACTCATCCTCGCTGGCAACCTCCCGCTGGTAGGTTTCCACGATTGGCTCTGCATTTTTGCCACGGGGCTTAAGGCTCAGGTTAAACTTTCAGAGAAAGACCCTTTGCTGTTGCCACACTTGTTGGAGGTATTAGGGAGGGTATATCCCCCAGCTGCCGAATCTGTAGAATGGGTAGAGCGACTTGCTGGTTTTGATGCAGTTATCGCAACAGGTAGCAACAATTCGGCGCGATATTTCGACTATTATTTTGGAAAATATCCGCACATCATACGCAAAAACCGAAATGCGGTAGCGGTGCTTACCGGGGAAGAAAGCGAAGCCGAAATGCGGCTTCTGGGTAAGGATATTTTCCAGTACTTCGGCATGGGATGCCGAAATGTTTCCAAAGTGTATGTGCCTAAAGGGTACGATTTCGAATTATTGCTGGAGACGCTGCACGAATTCCGGGAAATAGTGCTACACCATAAATACAAGCATAATTACGATTACAACTATGCCCTCTATCTGATCAATAGAGTGCCGTTTAAAATGAACGGCTGCCTCCTGCTCACAGAGTCCGACGCTATCCCTTCGCGCATTGCCTCGCTAAATTATGCGTATTATAAACATCCAGAGGAGCTTGAACAGGAGCTCCGGCACCGCTCTGATGAAATACAGTGCATTTGTGCTGCACACTGGAAGGGAAGTTTGCCCGTTATACCTTTTGGACAATCGCAGGAGCCTGCGCTGGGAGACTACGCAGATGGGGTGGATACAATGGATTTTTTGTGTACGCTCAACGGTGGAGTACCATTTTCCGCGAGACGCTATTAATGCCGTCAGTCAGGGTATAGATATAGATACCGTTGGGAAGTTCACTGGCAAAAAAGCGAATCCGGTTCTCTCCTTCGAAAAGTTGGACAGGATCCCGAAGTATCAGATTACCCGTAAAATCATACACACGAAACTCAAAACGCCCCCGGATGCGGGAACTTACTTCGATTTCCGTTTCGCCGGAAAAAGGGTTGGGCACGTTGCGCACCTGTAATCTGGTCGCAGCCAGTTCGCGGATGTTCGAAGTTTTACAGGAAAGAGATCCTTCCGGACGGACATGCAGGAAATAGTTCCCAGGGGCAAAAAGGGTGGAGTCGGGGAAGCTCACCGGAATCGGGAGAAAAGAGTTCAGGGTTCCCCGTATGGACAGGTTGTGGGTTTTTACATCTGTTGGGTTTTCAGGTGATCCATAGAGTACAATGCAACCACTACTGGATTTGGGAAAGATACAGTTGGGTGGGTTGCAGGCATAGGAAATGCCTTTGGGTAGGGAAGCAATGGCCGTATCGGGGTGTAGGGTGACGTTGTTGACAGGAACAGCAACCCCTTGCAGGGTTAAAGTTTCCGGGACCCGGATAGTGAAGGTATATTGGAAGTAGGTATTCAGACATGCCGTGTCCTTGATTCCGCCACCTGGGTTGCCCGCTGGGGTGAAGGGCAAGGGGAGCACGCCAGCAAAATTTTGAGGGATATTGGTAGCAGGCTGACAGATGGGACGCACCTGTCCGGAAACCCAGGATACCTGAAGCACACACCACAAAATCAGTAGCCCTCTTAGCATATTCTTGTGTTATCGCTTAACCATTGCTATCGGAAAATACAGTTTTAATCATCCTGATTCCCTCTGGAAATAATATCTGCGAAATTTAGGCGTTTTTTGGATTAAATGCACTAAAAATCTGTACTATCAAGATATAAAGTTTATCCGTATTGCTGGGCTAAACAACACGCAATTACATAACAAAATTAGTACAGAAACGAATTTTTCCTTTGGTTATAAGCAATTTATAAGCTTTTAATCAAAAGAAAAATTTTGTTTATTGAAAATGAGTTGTTATTTTTACCGGCGCAGTCGGAGTTTATAATTTTATAACTAACTGCCTGCACCCAAGCATTTATCTCCACCGGGTTTTCTCCGCAAAAATTTGTCCGGTCTGTAAATCGTTACCTTGGGTTATTTTTTTTGTTTGATATTACAAAATAGTGTTTCATAGTGTGAGGGTGTCCGCAAATGCTGCGGGCGCCTTTTTTTTTATCCTCTCCCTGCCGTATATATCAAGTTTTTCACCCTTTGGTTGAAGTCCTGAGCGCTGTTTAGATCTTCCAGTGAAAGGTGTAGGCGGTACCTCCAATAGTGTCTGGGGTTAGCGGGAATATTGATGCGTTCATTAAAGGGGTTAGGCCAGCGCAGGTTTCCGTCTATTGCGAGGAGGTCTTGCAGGGGAAAAACCGTCCACATATTATGCCAATGGAGGTGCTGCCGGATAATGGCTTCTGCAACAAAAGGTTCGCAGTGCAGGGGCGGTTCTCCTGGGAGCTGCAGTTCCTGGTGATAAAATCGGCGCACCTGATCGCGATCCATTTCTTCCCACCAGGCGCGCAACGGGGCCATATCGTGGGTGGAGGGGCTGGTAACGGAAAGGTAGGGGATGTCGGAAGGCTGGAGAAATTCGGTAGCGGGGTTTTTGGACATGCGCTGGATCTCCAGGCTCAGCATCCCCATCGCCCGCATAACGCCGGGCACGCAGGCAGGCACCATGCCCAGGTCTTCCCCACAAATCAACATATTAGTAGCCTTCTTAAGGGCAGGCAGTTTTTTGAGGGCCTCATCCATCCAGAAGGCTTCCTGGCGCTGGTAGAAATAATCGTGGTGCAAGGCGCGTAATTTGTTTTGTGTCGCTTCAGGTAAGTGCCTGAATGTTTCTGTGGAAGCATAGTCAATACGGGGATGAAAAGCCTGCATATTGGAGCCTGGCTCCTCAAAAAAGAGGACTTCGCCAAACAGTCCAAGGAGGTTTTCGCGCAAAGGCTGGTATTCGGTATGGGCAGGGTCCTGGAAAAAAGCATCCGCTTTGCGCTGGGAATTCCAGACAGGCTTGAAGGTATAGCACTGGAAGGATACCTCGTCGAGGAAAGTATCTTTAATCCAACCGGCAGATGCACCAAACCTTGCTTCGAGCATAAATTCAGTGATGAAAGGCTGGCAGAAGCGCTCCGGAGAAAACCCGACACCCAGGTTTTCCAGTTCCTGCCTGGTAACCGGTATAGCTGGTTTGAAGCGGCCCAGGAGCCCGTCAATATGCTGGATTGGGATTTCCCAAATCCTAAAAAAACCCAGGATATGGTCAATGCGGTAGGCATCGAAATATCCGGATAGGTGGGTCATGCGCTTTCTCCACCAGGCGTACTGGTCTTTGGCCATTTCCTCCCAGTTATAGGTAGGAAAGCCCCAGTTCTGGCCAGTGGCAGAAAAAGGATCAGGGGGCGCACCAGCCTGCCCTTGCATATTGTATAGATTAGGGGCAACCCGGGCATCAACGCTGTCGCGGTAGATTCCAATAGGAAGATCCCCTTTTAGCACGATACCTTTGTCGCGGATATAGGTAGCGGCATCGCGCAGTTGGGCATCCAGGAAATACTGTTGGAAATAGAAAAAAGCAATGGCTTCATACGTGGGGGCATCGGGTGCGGCGAGCCGATCGGCAATAGCAGGATGGTACACCGCGTAGTCTTCCCATTGGGAGAAATCGGCAGTGTGGTATGTATCGCGCAGGTAGCAAAACACAGCATAAGGTGTGAGCCACTCCCGTTGGGTTTCTACGAAGGAGAGAAAACCAGGGTCCTGGAGCAGTTCTTTTTTTATGCCGTCAAATACCTTTTGGGAAAAGGTACGCTTGATACGTATTACTTCGTCATAATCCACCTGGGGTGCTTGGTTTAAGAGCTTACGGGCTTCCTGGAGTTTTTTCTTTCCGATATGTTTTTCCGCTCCGGGGATATCCTCGAAACGCAGGTACATAGGGTGGAGGGCAAAAACAGAAATGGCGCTGTATGGATAGGAATCCGGCCAGGCATAGGTGACGGTGGTATCATTAATCGGGAGGATTTGGATCATTTGGACGCCCGTTTGCTTTGCCCAATCGGCGAGGAGCCGAAGGTCGGCAAATTCGCCGACGCCAAGCCCGCGCTCGCTGCGCAGGGAGAAGACGGGGACCGCTACTCCGGTACCTTTCCACAGGGGCCCCGGGAAGTGGGCATATTCGTCGGAAATGCAGACGGCATCAGGTTTTTGTCCGTTAGCAGAATCCTGCCATCGGCGATTGTCGCCGGTTTCGAAATCCAGCCAACGCTTTTCCCGGGGGTGGTATAGTCCATATTTATACTCGAAAGGCAGGTCCCACGGCAGGCATACTTCTACGGACCATATCGGAAAGGAGGCGTTTCCCATAAGCAGGGGGGGGGAAATATCCCAGGCGCTAAGTTCAGGTAGGCTGCCTACCAGGGCGATTTGCCATTCTTTAGGGATAGCTGCCGCACGTAGCTGAAAGGTAAAACGGGTGCCGCTATCGAAATCTTTATGGGCGGTGGACTTGTGCGTTTGTGTGGGCTGGAATATCGCTTTTTCGAAAGCAGCGCTGAAAAAGGCTTCTTCCGGTGCGGCGGGCGCACGCCAGGAGTCCCGGAGGATAACCCGTCCTGCTTTTCTGGGTAGGCGCACTTCCCGCGGGCTGCCCGCTTCTTCAATAGGCCTTTGCCCATTTTCCAGCAAAATATAGCGATAGGAAACCGAAGCCGGCACTTTCGCGAATGGCATGGAGAGTTGCCAACGCCCTTCTCCTGCGTATTCCATAATAGCAGCACGGGCAGGATCCCATTTCCCGAATTCTGCAAGATCGCCGCAAATGGCCAGTTGTTGCCCCCATTTAGTGTGGTAGTGTATCTGAAATTGAAGGGTCATGTTGTAATTTTTATCCGGCAAATATACACCTCTTTTTTTTGACAAGCTTTCGGAGGATGTTGAAGAAAGGCCTAACAGAGGAAAAAAAAATAAAAAAATCACGCGTAAGTATTGCACAGGTGGTTTAGATGATTGTATATTTGCCATCGCTAAGGAAAACACCTTAAATGCGGATGTA
>CAZGOT010000106.1:5862-10033 GCA_964527495.1 uncultured Haliscomenobacter sp. | reverse complement strand
CCGCCAAATGTTATTTTGAATGAACGACGTTTTGCCTCATTTTGCTTTGCAAAATCAGGCAAAACGTCGTTCATTTAATGAAATGAAGTTTTTTGCCGCCTTCGGCGGCGAAAGAAAATTGGGGTTGTGTAAAAAGCCCCCGGCTTTTCATTTGGCGGCTTGCGCCGCCAACAATAATTTTGAATCTACATCATTTTACCTCATTTTGCTTCGCAAAATGAGGTAAAATGATGTACATTCAAAACTTTCTTTCGCCGCCGAAGGCGACAGAATACTTTTGAAATACCCTCTTTGAAAATAATCATTGGTGGAGCAAACCGCCATTAGCGTCCAGCGCTTAATGACTTAACATAGGTTTCAACTTTTTGCCGATCAGCTCAATAGTTGATAACAGGCGCTCATGGGGCAGTTCCGCCGTGTCCAGTTGGAAAGTAAGCCGGTCAATCCCGCCCAGGGCAATGGCATGCCGGGATATTTTTTCTGCCACCTCTTCCGGGCTTCCAACTAGTAAAGCCCCGCCAGGACCCATCTGTGACTGAAACCTGCCCCAGGTCATTGGTGGCCATCCTCTCTCGATGCCAATACGCGTCATAGCTGCAGCATATCCCGGAAAAAATTCCTGGACGGCTTGTTCGGAAGTCTCCGCTACATAACCCAGGGAATGAAGACCAACCTTTAATTGTTCCTCTGGATGCCCTGCTTTAATTCCTGTTTCCCGGTAAAGGTCCACCAGAGGTCTAAAGCGGTGGGTTTCGCCTCCGATTATGGCCACCATAAGTGGAAGACCCAAGGCTCCCGCCCGGGCAAACGACTGCGGCGTACCCCCTACACCTAACCAAATAGGTATTTTTTCCTGTAACGGCCTCGGAAATATAGGCTGATCGTGTAAGGCATGCCGGAATCTACCTGACCAGGTGACACGTTCCTGCGCACGGATTTTCAGAAGCAGATCGAGTTTTTCAGCAAAAAGGGCATCATAGTCCTCGAGCCTGTAGCCAAAGAGGGGATATGCATCAATAAATGATCCCCGACCAACTACTATTTCGGCCCTTCCCCGCGAAATAAGGTCAAGGGTCGCAAAACTCTGAAACACCCTTACCGGATCGGCAACGCTGAGTACGGCTACTGCACTACCGAGGCGTATGCGCTCTGTCCTGGCGGCGGCGGCAGCCAGGAGTACCGCAGGGGCAGAGTCCAAAAAACCTTCCCGGTGATGCTCCCCAATACCAAAAAAATCCAATCCTGCCCGGTCAGCAAATTCAATGCGCTCCAATAGCTGGGATACCGCGTCGGCATCGCTGACTTTCAATGTACTTGTCCCGCTCATCATAGCAGCGAAACTGTCAATTCCTATTTCCATTAATGGTGCGTTAGGCTATTTTATTTATTCTCTACGGCAATCGGTACCACTTACTCCAGACTTTCAATCGGCATGGCGCATAAACACATGGGCAGCGCCGTTTTTCATAACAACTTCTATCTCGAATAATTCATCTTCACTGTTCATAACCAGGCTACCCTGCCGGTAAGCCGTACTAAACTTGGTATCCATGATGCCTAACCACATCTCTTTACCTATGAGATAGGCTTCCTCCATGGTCACCGTTTTGTTAAAGCGGATAGTATATTCTGATCCTCCCTCTCCGGAGTACACTTCAACTTCGTCACCATTGCTGTAGAGTTGTTTGAAATGCTGATAGGTGTTCTCATATTTTTCAAGCTCGATTTTAGGGCCTTTACGCGAAGCATGTGCAATCAAATAGCGCTCCTGAATACTCATAATTCCTTCAGGGTCGTTGGGATCGTCTCCATTGGGCAGGCTGGTAGGGACTTTATACCTGGAAAGATAACCGTCAAAAACGAACCCAGTCTGTCCTGCAGATGTGCGCACTTTTACCCAAAACCCTTTAATACTATATCCTTTTACCACTTCAACACTGAATGGCGTTTTCCGCAGCGCATCGGCTAAAACAGTGACAGTAGTCCCATAACTCAGCGTAGTGATTTTTTTTCCGGTCGGAGAGGCCGTTTCACGAAGAACCAGCCCACTGGAAGCGTGCACGTTCAGTTTTTCTCCAGCTTTGTATGGGCCTATGGAATAGGTCATTAAAGGCAGGAAAATGGAAAACAGGGCGATAAGGAGATGTTGGGCATTTTTCATCGTTCAATATTTTAAGTGTGGGAATAACATACATGCCAATATGCTAAGGTACTGCAATTTTTCCGGAGTAAATACGGTCCGGCCCCACAAGCTGAATAGCATAGATGCCTCTCGGCAGATGCCTTAAAGAGGTTTGACCGACACCTGCTGATAGGGAAAAGTGGTGTACAATACGTCCGGCAAGGTCAATAATCTGGACATTAAACGGGTCTGAAATCGGCTCCGAAGATTTAATGATAAGCATATTTTCCACACCAAGATAAACCTGTGGGGCGTCAGGGCAATGCTCCGACCTACCAGAAAGTGCACAAATATTTTTTACGTTTGTGACCTGCCCACTGACCAGCATGTTGGCGCGTTCATTCAGGTAACACTCCAAGTTGGTATAACCTGCGGTTCCGGTAAAAAGCTGGGAAAGTTGAAGACCGTTATGATCTGGCTGGCCGGGGTTGAGACCATAGGTGCGTTCCCATTCGTCTGGCATACCGTCCTTATCGCTATCTACCTGGGGCTGGGGTGGGGTAGTGTAGTCAAGGGAAAAAGCATCCTGGTAATAGTCCTTTCCATCTACTGGTTTCGTATCCAGGACATTGGCCCGGACCGGAGCGAGGAGGCGGCGGTTCATAGGGTCTCTTCGGCCTGTGCTGAACGGATTGAACGCACCAACATTATTGACCATGTACTCCCGTAATTGAGCCGCAGGCGTATAGTTGATAGTCGGAAATGTATGGCGTGTAGTCCTGCGTTGGGCAATGCCCGTTTCGGTATTGGGGTTATATTTACAGAAGTCGTTACAACAATAAAAAAGCTGGTAATCGGCAAAAGCAGGGTAGCGGGCCATAGTATTTCCGGAGACGAAAAACTGGTTGTCCTTGTTTTGTAACAAATCAAAATTAAAAAAGGGACCGCAGTAGCTATTTCGGGCAATAGCATGGTTGCCAATGAAGTTAGCGAAAACATCGTGATAGTCCGAAGTATTGGAAGGGCTGAACCCGGCTCCGTAATAGACCTGGATATTGGGGTCCCAAAGCAGGTTATTGGAATATTCGAGCCGGAAGGGCCGGGTAAGACAAGTTTGATCCCCAGGTTTTTCACCAGATTCCTCGCAACTGATTTCCGGCATTCGCCCACCAATGCGGTTCCAAAGGTTGTGGTGCAGGCTAATGCTATCTTTTGGGTGTTCGGCAGTAGAATAGTTAATCAGCATCCCGCCAAGGTCAAAATGGCCTCCGAGGGTTTCGGCAAGCATACAGTTTGATAGCGTAATGCGGGAAGATCTGGAAATCTGTATGCATTCGTCTATAGCATTAGCAAAGGAACAATGATCAATGACCACATCGCGGGCCCCGTCGAGGCGCAAGGCATCGTCAAGAACCCAACCTTTGCCCGGTCGAAGATTTTCCTGTCCCGGACGGGAGTTTATATGCCGGATTATTACATTGCGGGCTTTGCCGGCAGGCTCATAGAAATCATCCAGGATTATCCCCCGAACAATAATCCCACCAGGAGAGGTTTGGCCCGCGATATAGCAATCCCCCCAGGTTATCTCAGCAGCACACTCGATAATGCCACTAACGGCGAAAAGAATGTATTTAGGACCCTGGCGGCTCAGGGCATCGTTAAGGGAACCCGGACCGGAACAGTTTAGGTTGGTGACATAATAAACTGCCCCCCCTCTGCCTCCGGTAGTAGTGCGCGTTCCGAAACCCTCGGCACCCGGAAAAGCAGGGATCTGTGCCGAAATTTTTGTCGCATGACAGCAGACAAAAAATAGCATGACATAAAGGTGCAGTACCCTAAGCCCAAAATGGGATGAAGGCATGCCTGATATCTGGGATAAGGGATAAAAAATCTGCATATGCCTGATTTAGTTGTTAGGGAACGGAATTAACGGTATGTCTTTTAGGTGCATTGAAGTTTCCCCGCAGGGTAATACGGAAATTTCTGCCAGGGCTACTGACCCCGGAAGCAAAAATGACTACTTCCGGGCTGCTTTGATAGGCCGAAAAA
>CAZGOT010000106.1:0-5852 GCA_964527495.1 uncultured Haliscomenobacter sp. | reverse complement strand
TTAGTATCAAATATATTCTCGCAGGCCACTTGCAGTTCCATTCGGGTAAGGAAACTGTAGCTGGCACGCAGATTAAAAGTATTCCAGGCGGGCATCCCGTCAGGCGTGGCATATCGCTCGTTGTCCTCTGCATTGAGCAGATAATCTTTTATGTCTTTTCTACCATTGAAGACCCACCAGCTTTCTGCTTGGAACTTTGAGTTCCCATAGCGCAAGGAAACCTGTCCAAAAAGCGGTGGTATATGATCGAGCGGTCTGTTGCCTTTGTCTTCCAGGATACGGCCACGGGTGTAGGTCAAGGTGCTGCGCAAAGTCCAGCCGGGAGCAAAAAAAACGTCCAGGCCAGTATTGAAACCGGTAATAAACGCCCTGCGGTTATTTTGGCTCGCCATCACCCTGCTCAAAATACCGTCATAATTGATGCTGTCCTGCCCATTAAATTGAAAAGGTTCCAGGACTATAGCATTGGTAAGATGGGTATGAAAACCTGCTGCCTGCCACTTTACCGATTTACCCATCCACTGCATCAGGTTTAATTCGGCATTGGCTGTATGTTCTGGGGTGATATCTGGATTGGGCACAATCAGCATACCGGGCACGGTTTCAAAAACTTTCGCTAAATCATCTACGTTAGGGGCCCGGAACCCCGTTGAGAGAGAAAGGGCAACGCGGGTGCGGTCATGCGGCAGATAAACAAGGCCCAGGGCACCACTTAGGGCATGGCTCCGCTGGCTTGCGTTGCGGTATGGAAAAGGGAAGAAATCATCTTTGCCAAAATCAGCGTCGAGCGCGATGAAATTAAACCGGAGCCCGGCATTCGCTATCCAGCGATCCGAAAGCCTGATTTTATCCTGACCATACAGCGCAAAGCTATTCATCGTACTGCCTTCGCGGGGATAACGCGTATCTGAGGGCGATTGAGCACCGGTAAGAACATTGGTAAAATAGGCAGTGGACCCAACCCAATTGAGATAAGCTTCTGCCCCTAAAACCACCTCATGCCTGCGCATCTGCTTTATACCGCTAATCTCAAGGGATGCTACCCGGACATCCTCAAACTGACTTTTTCGTGAGGTGTTACCAAACCTGCGGGAGTGGCGGCTTTCCTGTGCATTTTGATATGCAGCGACTACATTCGTATTATCAAAAAAACGCCCCGGACGACTATCGCTCAGGGTATAACTGAGCAGCACCCGCTCCTCCGGACCATAATACCATTCGGCGAAACGAGGGAGTAGGTTGGTGCCGACTTCAGAAAGACGATCGTACCTGGGTACATTTGAACTATTCGAATACTGAAGATTTAGGGTATGTGCAATAAAAGCGCTGGGCTCATATCGGAATTTTTGCAGGAAATCGTATTGGGAATATGCGGTACCCAACTGCCTGTTGGGATTCGGGTTGCTTAGGACAATATCCTTGTTATTTTCCCATCCGGCATAAATCAAACGCTTACCAAAATCGGGATAGGCGGCTTTCCTTGCATTACCTTGTACAATGTCTCCAAAATCCGAAAAAGTAAAACTACTCAGGCTTGCAAAAGATTTTCCTCCCAGGTTAACGTCGAAGTGCGTAGTTTTTTCTTCCGTTGCCGAGCTATATCGAACGAAGGCGCTGCCACCGGTTGAATTCGGCTTGGGGCTTTTGGTTGTAAAGTGCATAACCCCCCCTAGAGCATCGCTACCATAACGAACCGATGCCGGACCGTACAAGATTTCCAGATTTTCTAAAACGGAGTTATCAATCCGCAGGACGTTTTGCAGGTGGCCGCCGCGGAAAATGGCATTATTGAGTCGAACGCCATCAATATGTATCAACACTTTATTGGCTTCAAAACCGCGGATAATTGGGCTTCCACCACCTCCCTGGCTGCGTTGTACCAGGATATTTCCAGTATTTTGTAATACATCTGCAGAGGTAGGCGCATTCTGCCAGGCGATCTGCTTACTGCCAATTACCTGGACAATCTGGGCAATCTCTCTTTTAGGAGAAGAAAAACCCGTTGCTGAAACGACCATTTCGTCCAACATAATCTTTACGAGTGCACTATCCGTTTCCTGGGCCGATAGAAAAAGACCGAAACATTGAAAAAAAACAATCAGGTAAATTTTTTTCATTGGTGGTATCTTCATTAAAATGTCCAAGCATAAATACGATTTTTTTCAATGGGGCATAATTAACCAGATATTATTTTTTAGGTGTACTTTGCTTGTCTGCGGCCAATTCCCGAACAACCTCCATCATTTTAGGTCCACCATGTTTTCCGACCGACATAGTGGTGAGATACGGAGAATGGGGGATGGCCAGCGTTTTATCAAAAAATTCCGGTTTCAGGATATATCCCATTGCATCCATAGCGAGGCCCAGAACGAATTTTGGTCCTGGTTTATGCATGAGTTTTTTGGACTCCAGACCATAAAATGGAGAACTTTCACCGGGGTGGGTGACAAACTGTGCATCGCCGATTTCGAACCAGGCAATTTCTGTTTTTACGGTTTTGCCGATTTTCCTTTTCAGCACCCCCAGACGGGAAAGCAGCCGAAATCCAAAAGAGCTGACCGGCATATCAAATTTTTTACTTTTAAACAGAATAGTCGGATTTTCCAAAGGCAAAGGTGTTTTCAGGGCATCGAGTGCAGCTTGTGCGAGGCCAGCGCCAGTTTTGAAAGTATTTTCAAATGTGGCTTCCCCAACTGGCTGGACCCATCCGCCGATCGCTCCCTGAAGAAAAAGATTTACTCCACCAAGGACAGTATCTAGATGGACATACAGGCCTCCAACATAATCGGCGGATATCAGGCGGGATTCCGGCCCCATGATTGTCGGATGGCAGGCAAAATTTGTGAGTGTAGCAATAGAATGACCTGCTTCGTCCAGAAATTGGAGAGTAGTCACAGAGCGGTCTATTTCTTCCGGGATAGAGATGTTAAACACCCAGCCTTCACCGTGTTCTGTCTGTGCGTATCTTGCGGTTGCCGGACGGCGTTTAAGCCAGGCTTCGGCAATTTTGGTGGCTGCCATATCCGTAAGTTGTTCCATGTATTTTTTCTGGACGCCGGAGGAAAAGCGGTTGCGCCCCCAAAGCCCTACTACATCAGGGCCGAGGTGGGTATGTGTAGAAGTGACAACAATACGCAACGGATCAAATTCCCCGGCAGGTAAGCGCTGTGCGACTTTTTTGCGTATGGTTTCCAGTTCGGGGTGCATCAGGCCGATGCAGTCCAGCGTTAGGATGGCAAGTGCGCCTCCTTGTCCCTCCACTACGACTACTTTTGCATAAATAGAATCGTGGACGCCGACCGACTTACCTGCCCCGCCATAACCGGCAAGATAGCAGGCGGTGAGTGGCGTGATTGATCCACTGGCAGCTCCGGCAAAGAGACCACTAGGAGCCTGGGCCTTGGCGGACAGCAAACCTACGAACCATAGTACTGCAGTGAGTACCAGGAAGAAATATTTGTTGGTTTTGTTTTGCATATTTCAATCTTTAATGGCCCTAGGGCCTAAAAATAATATTCAGGAAAGTAATGACAGCGAGGGAGAGGAATAGCAAACTCAGTATATAATTGATATTTCTTGCTATAAACTGTACCCTGCGCTGGATGAAGGGCGCAAAAAAGACATAAAGGGAAAATAGCAGCCATGCCCCTGCCATTGCTCCAATAGCAAACCACCAATGCTGCGGCGGACGGAGATCCAGCCAGCCTTTAGCTTTCAGAAAAGTAGAATATCCGAGAAAAAAAGGGATGCCGAGCATATTCATCGCTGCCATACCCATACCGGCAAGGAACACTTTTTTGCCAAGCTTTTTCCCCTGAACCTGCATTTGCCTACGTGCCTGAAAGTAAAAAAATACAGCCAAAAGCAAAAAAACGGCAATAGAGGCAATTGTGAGGTTTTGGACGACATGCGGATTTTTACCCAAATAGCCAGCAAACAGAACAGCAATCAGCGCCTGAAAAAATATGACTGCCGAAGCGCCAGACACAAACAGCAGTCCCGCCGAAACCCGATAATCCATGCTGATTTTCAGCGCAGTCATATTAATCATCCCTGGGGGTGCAAAACCCAGGAAGGCGACCACAATAGCAAGAACAACGGTATGCAGAGATTCCATGAGCGGTGCGTTATGTGTTAATGGCACAATTTACCAACGGAAAATGTCAAACCGATTCAAATAGGATCTTTTTTATTTGAGCTACTCTGTTCTACTTCCTTTGAAGGTTTAATGTGATGCGTATAATTGACATTTTCCTGCTGATTATGCAATAGCACAAGTCTAATTGGTAAAAAACATGAAACAATTCCGCAACATCGCTATATTTGATGATGCCTCTGGGGGATGTAAGTCAGTTTACTCTGGAGCGGAGAATATTTTCAAAAAAACTGCTATGCGCACCATTAAAAAAATTGCTGTTGCTTTTTTATTGCTTCTATTTCTTGCAATCATCGCAGCATTGGTCTTTTTGCAAAAAGCAAAACCCAAATTGGAGGGTACCATTACCCTGCAAGGTATTGGCCAGGATGTAGAGGTGTACTTTGATGCTTTTGGCGTGCCACATATCTACGCAAAGGATGAGAAAGACGCGCATTTTGCGCTGGGGTACGTACACGCACAAGACAGGCTTTTTCAGATGGAAATGGTCCGCAGACTTAGCAAGGGACAGCTTGCAGAGATCCTCGGTCCTGACTTACTGAAGGTGGACCGCTTGTTTCGGACCCTCGGATTCGCCGACCTGGCAAAAAAATCTGCCACTGAGTTTTATGCATTGCCGGAAAGCGACCCAATGAAACAAGCTGCGCTGGCGTATTTTAAGGGGATTAACGCATTTATGCAATCAGGTCCTACCCCGCTTGAATTTACCCTGCTAGGGATTCCTAAAACGCCATTTACCATAGAAGACACTTATGCGATTTTTGGCTACATGGCCTTTAGTTTTGCGATGGCATTCCGAACAGATCCGCTTTTATCCTCGATTCAGGAGCGCCTGGGCCCGGATTACCTCAAAGATCTGGACGTACACTGGACTCCAGGCTCTACCATTATCCCATCTTACGGCCAAAACCCTCTAAGCGAACAAGGTTTGACCCATGTGCCTGACCTCGAGTCTATTTTTTCCGTTTTCCCGGTAGCCCCCTGGATCGGAAGTAACGCCTGGGTGATCGGACCATCAAAGACTAAAAGTGGGAAGGTTATTTTCTCCAACGACACCCACATGGGTTTTGCACAGCCTTCCGTCTGGTACGAGGCACATATCGAGTATCCGGGTTTTGAACTTTACGGCAATCACCTGGCCGGTGTACCTTTTGCTATTCCCTTTCACAACAGGCGTTTTGCCGTAGGGATGACAATGCTGGAAAATGACGATATTGACCTTTACCGGGAAAAACCCAACCCTGAAAACCCAAACCAGGTTTGGTTCCGCGACCACTGGGAAGATCTCTCTATCCGTAAAGAAATCATTAAGGTGAAAGGGCAGCATGACCTGATGCTGGAAGTCAAAGCCTCACGGCACGGTCCATTGATCAACGAAGTCTTTGAAGAAGTCGGCAGGGCCAGTAAAGCGCCTGTTGCGGCATGGTGGACGTTCCGGGAATTGCCTAATACCTCCCTGCGCGCTGTTTATCAAATGAGCAGGGCAAAGTCCATGGAAGAGGTGCGGGCCGCAGTGGCCCTGGGGAATGCCCCTGGACTGAATATCATGTATGGTGATAAAGATGGCAATATTGCCTGGTGGGCAATGGCCAGGCTGCCAAAACGGCCGGCACATGTACACTCCAAAGTATTCCTGGATGGGTCGAGTGGTGAAGATGAAATCGTTGGCTATCTCGATTTTTCCGAAAATCCTCAT
>CAZGOT010000105.1:0-10055 GCA_964527495.1 uncultured Haliscomenobacter sp. | reverse complement strand
TCTGAAAAACATTCTTTGGCGGCGCAAGCCGCCAAAGGACTTATGAGACAGTGTCAAAGTTTTGAATCCAGTTAGTAATTCAGGACAGGTGCGAGCCATTTTTCGGCAGTTTCTACGGAGATGCCTTTCCGCAGCGCGTAATCTTCCACCTGGTCTTTGGAGATTTCTCCAAGTCCGAAGTAGCGGGATTCCGGGTGGCTAAAGTACCATCCGCTCACAGAGGCAGCGGGGTACATAGCATAACTTTCTGTAAGGTGCATGTTCGTTGTTGTTTCAGCATCGAGTAACTGCCAGAGGGTTGCTTTTTCGGTGTGGTCCGGACATGCAGGGTAGCCGGGGGCGGGGCGGATTCCGGCATATGTTTCGGCAATCAGGTCGTCGTTGCGGAAGTTTTCATCAGGGGCATAGGCCCAGAATTCCCTGCGCACCCGCTCGTGCATGCGCTCGGCGAGGGCCTCGGCAAGGCGGTCGGCAAGGGCTTTGAGCAGGATAGCCTGATAATCGTCGTGCTGACTTTCGAAATGGGCGACCCAGGGTTCGATTCCGATACCGGCGGTTACGGCAAAAGCCCCGATATAATCCCGGCACAGGTGGGGATGTTTATCGGGATGGGGGGCAAGTGGGGCGATAAAATCTGCCAGGCAAAGGTTGGGCAGCCCTGGCGCTTTTACCCGCTGCTGACGCAGGAAGTGTAAAGTGGCCACAGGGGTTTCACGCTGTTCGTCTTTATATACGAGTACGTCATCGTCGTCGGCGCGATTAGCGGGGAAAAGTCCGATAACGGCTCTGGCCTGGAGCCACCCCTCGTCAATAATACGCCGGAGCATGCTGCGGGCATCGTTGTAGAGTTTGCGCGCTTCTTCCCCTACCACGCTGTCCTGAAGGATTGCGGGGAATTTACCTGCCAGTTCCCAGCTTTGGAAGAAAGGCGTCCAGTCTATATATTCGGTCAATTCTTCGATTGGATAGGCATCGAATACCCGGATGCCGGAAAATGTTGGTTTGGGGGGCACATAGTCCTCCCAGGACAGGGCGAGTTTATTCTGTCGCGCTTCTGGCAGGGAGAGATATTTTTTAATGCCCTCGCGGCTTGCACGTTGTTCCCGTATCTGTTGATAGTCATTTTTTTGAGTTTCGGAAAAACGCGCCACTTGCCCGGGATCCTCGCCCAATAGGGCACTGGCCACGCCGACAGCCCTGGAGGCATCGAGGACATGGATCACGGGTCCCTTGTATTGGGGGTCTATCTTAACGGCGGTGTGGGTGCGGGAGGTTGTGGCCCCACCAATCAGCAGGGGGAGTTGGAAGCCCAGGCGCTGCATTTCTTTGGCCACATGGACCATCTCGTCCAGGGAAGGGGTTATCAGACCGCTGAGGCCGATGATATCTGCTTTTTGCTCCAAAGCGGTTTGCAGGATTTTATCTGCCGAGACCATAACGCCGAGGTCAATAATTTCATAGCCGTTGCACCCCAAGACAACCCCAACGATATTTTTGCCGATATCGTGGACGTCCCCTTTGACAGTCGCGAGGAGGATCCTCCCCTTGGAGTGTCCGCCTGTACCAGCTTTTTCCGCTTCAATATAAGGAGTAAGGTGGGCGACGGCCTTTTTCATTACCCGTGCGCTTTTGACGACCTGGGGCAGGAACATTTTACCTGCGCCGAAGAGATCGCCGACATGGTTCATACCATTCATCAAAGGCCCTTCGATGACGGAAAGCGGGGAAGGGAATGCCAGCCGGGCTTCTTCGGTATCGGCCTCGACGTAGTCTGTAATTCCCTTTACCAGGGCGTGGGTAATGCGTTCCTGCAGGGGCAATTCCCGCCAGGAAAGGTCTTTTTGAAGGGTTTTTCCCCCGGTGTATTTGAGGTTTTCGGCATATTCCACGAGTCGCTCGGTAGCATCCGCCCTGCGGTTGAGGAGTACATCTTCCACCCGTTCGAGGAGTGGTGCCGGAATTTCTTCATATACTTCTATCATTCCGGCATTGACGATACCCATATCCATACCTGCCTGAATGGCATGGTAGAGGAAAGCGGCGTGCATAGCTTCGCGTACGGGATCGTTGCCACGGAATGAAAAGGAGATATTGCTCACCCCGCCGGAGATCTTAACGTTGGGCAGGCGGTGTTTGATTTGCCGGGTTGCCTCGATGAAATGGAGGGCATATTCGTTGTGTTCTTCGATTCCTGTAGCGACAGCGAAGATATTGGGGTCGAAAATGATATCCTCGGGCGGAAAGCCTACCTCACGGGTCAGGATATGGAACGCACGGGTACAGATTTCCACTTTTCGGGCTACGGTATCTGCCTGGCCTTGCTCATCAAATGCCATAACGACTGCTGCGGCGCCATACCTTCTTACCAGTCTGGCCTGGCGTATGAATTCCGCCTCTCCTTCTTTCAGGGAGATGGAATTGACGATACATTTTCCCTGTACGCACTGGAGTCCGGCTTCGATGACGGAAAATTTGGAAGAATCTATCATAATCGGGAGGCGGGCGATTTCCGGCTCTGACATCAGCAGGTGCAGGAATTTGACCATGGCCTGTTCGGAATCCAACAATCCCTCGTCCATATTGACATCAATAATCTGGGCACCGCCCTCTACTTGATGCTGGGCCACAGCGAGTGCGTCGGCGTAGCGTTCTTCGCGGATCAGGCGGGCAAACTGCCGGGATCCGGTCACATTGGTGCGTTCCCCGATATTGACAAAGTTGGTTTCCGGGCGGATGATAAGGGGCTCGAGCCCGCTGAGCATAGTGAAGGGCGGTATTTCCGGAATTGCCCGGGGCGGAATACCTTTAACGCCTTCTGCCATGGCGCGGATGTGGTCGGGAGTAGTACCACAACACCCCCCAATGATATTGACAAAGCCGCTGGCTGCGAAATCGCGGATATATTCGCGCATTTCCGCAGCGTCCTGGTCGTACTGGCCGAATTCGTTGGGGAGTCCGGCATTGGGGTACGCAGAAACGCAGCAGTTGGCAATACCGGAGAGGGCTTCCAGGTAGGGCCGCATTTCTCTGGCACCAAGGGCGCAGTTAAGCCCGATACTGAGCAAGGGGATGTGTTTGATGGAAATCCAGAAAGCCTCTGCTGTTTGGCCGGAGAGGGTCCGCCCACTGGCATCGGTTATTGTCCCGGAAACCATGACCGGCAGCCGCAGGCCGCGTTCATCAAACAATTCCTCGATAGCAAAAAGGGCAGCCTTGGCATTGAGGGTATCGAAAACCGTTTCCACCAGCAGGATATCTGCCCCGCCATCTATCAGTCCGCAGGCCTGTTCGCGGTAAGCCAGGCGCAGTTCTTCAAAAGTGATACCCCGAAATCCGGGGTTATTGACATCGGGGGAGATAGAAGCGGTTTTATTCGTAGGGCCTATCGCACCTGCTACATATCGGGGATGGTTGGGGTTTCGGGTGGTAAAATCATCGGCTACTTTTCTTGCGATGCTTGCCGAAGCAAAATTCAGTTCATAAGCAAGTGCCTGGAGGCCATAGTCTGCCTGGGAAATAGACGTCCCGTTGAAGGTGTTGGTTTCGATGATGTCCGCTCCTGCTTCCAGGTATTGCCGGTGAATTTCTTCAATTATATGTGGTTGGGTGATAGACAAGAGGTCGTTATTCCCTTTGAGGTCATGGGAAAAGTCGGCAAAACGCTCTCCGCGGTAATCGGCTTCCTGCAGCCGGTACCGTTGAATCATAGTGCCCATGGCCCCGTCAATAACGAGGATGCGCTGCGCGAGCAGACTTCGGATATCTGGTTTTTCCATTGGTATCGTACTATTTTACGCTTGGGGTGAACACTGTCAAAAGCCTAATCAGATGTATAGGAGATGCTTTTTTACACATAGAGGAGGTGGTAGTATTCCTCGAGCATGCGTTTTACGGCAAACTGGTCTTTTGTACTTAGAATACTGGCACGCATCATGGTGGTCCACTTCTCTCTGTTTTCATAATACGTGGGGATTACCTCCTGGAGGAGCACTTCGAAGAGGGCTGCGCTATCGTGGGTGTCCTGCAGCATTTCGTCTTCGCTTTCGAAGCCATCGCCGAATTGCCAGCCGTTGACGCCATGCTGGCAAGCTTCCGGCCACCATCCATCGAGGATACTGAGATTGAGTACGCCATTCATTGCGGCTTTCATGCCGGAAGTTCCGCTGGCTTCTTTAGGTCTGCGGGGGTTATTGAGCCAGATATCCGAGCCACGGGTAAGCATCCTGCCAATAGCCATATCGTAATTTTCCAGGAATACCACTGCATCCGGAAAGCGCTTGCTCATAGAGACGAGGTCGCTGACGATCAGTTTCCCATTGTCGTCGAGGGGGTGGGCTTTTCCCGAAAAAATAATCTGGACTTTTCGGGATTCCAGCAGAGGTTCTATGAGTTCCGGTTTGCTGAAAATGAGGTTAGAACGCTTATAGGGTACTGCCCTTCTGGAAAATCCGATCAGCAGGGATTCTTCCTCCAGCCGGACGCGGTTTTTGGCTTCGACGAAATCAATGAGGGCGCGTTTGTTCTGCAGGTGGGCTGTCCAGAGGTCACCGCCTTCTTCTGCTGTCCGCAACATGGCGGGATCTACCCAGGTAGGCAGGTGGATGGCATTGGTAATTGCAACGATTTCCGACCGGTCTTCGATATGTTCCCACATAGCGTTGGCAGTAACGCCATGGAGCTGAGCGACGGCGTTTGCTTTTTTGGATAGGCGCAGTGCGCCAACGGTCATGTTGAACGGGCTTCCCCCCAGGGATTCGAGTTCTTCCCAGCTCAGGCACATGTTGGCGCCCATGTACACGATTTTTTCGATCGGGTGGGATTCGTTGCCCTGGACGACGGGGGTATGGGTCGTGAACACGATAGAAGGGCGAACAGCTTCGAGGGCTTCCTCGAATTCCATTTCTTCTTCTTCTATTTTCTCCCGGAGGAGTTCGAAACCAGCGAAAAGGGCGTGGCCTTCATTGAAATGGTAAAAATCCGGGGTGATGCCGAGTTGCCGCAGGGCGCGAACGCCACCAATGCCCAGCACCATTTCCTGGGCGATGCGCTCTTCACCAAACCAGCCATACAGCTGTCCGGTAATCCAGGGGTCCTGGCTTCCAGGTACATCGGTATCCAGGAGATAAATATCGGCATTGCCAAATTTATCTACTTTCCAGACTTTACACTCTACGGGTATGCCGCGGATTTCGACGACGACAGTTACGCCGGTATCTACCAGGAAATCATAGATATAGTTGTGATAGGTATCATAAGGCCTGCCATCGGGACCAATGCGCTGATCGGTGTATCCCTGTTTCCATTTAATCCCAATCCCGATTACCGGATAATCGTGGTCTTTGGCTCCTTTGAGATAATCTCCTGCGAGGATGCCCAGACCGCCGGCATAGGTCTTCATACACTGATCAAGGGCATATTCCATACAGAAGTAGGCAGCTACAGGTAGTTTTTGATGGCTCATGAAGAATATGTATTAGCAGTTATCGAAGTTACAGTGCCTCAGCCTAAAGCAGCAGGTGCAATGGTGGACAAAATGCGGCACAAAAATAGCTAATTTCTGGCATACGCTTTGAAATACCTGCATTCCTGAACGATGTAGGCATAAAAGCGCGTATTGGCATAATTGTTTTTGAGGAGTTCGAAATATTGATAGGAGCGGGGCGTGAACCCGGCGAAGTAGAGATTTTGTTCGCAGCGTGCGGCCATAAAGGTGGCACGTGCTGCAAGTTCGGGATTGGTAGTGAGTTGTCTGGCGAGTTCAAAATATTCCAGTGCCCGCCGGCAGTCGAGGTTTTCGCGATTGCCGAGGGCAAAGCGGCTATCTGGTACGAGGTTTCGGTCTGAGCTGGGTCGGTTTCTTTTCAGGCTGATACCGCTGCGGAAGAAATCGAGGGTTTTCCAGGCATACCCGAAATAGGACATATTATAATAGGCGAGTCCCAGTTGGTAAAAATATTTTGGTCCTTCGATACGATCGGCTTTGGCGCGGTATTCCAGGTCCAGGATTTTTTCGATCAAGGCACCTCGGTTGAGCAGCGCGGAGGTATCTCTGATGGGGCAGTTGATACATTCCCGGAAGCGTTCAATAAAGGGATTAAAGTTGCCGTAATTATCCCAGGAGAGGCGGTCCATCTTTTTCAGCGTAATCAGGGCGCTGTCGAGTTGGCCTCGGGCGAAATAATAGGTAGCTTTTAGGTTGAGGAGGTCGTTGGTGAGGTTGGCATTGTCTGTTTTTCTGAGCAATTCCCGTTCGAACCGATTTGCCGAACCCTCCTCTTCCAGCCTGATGAGGTCTTCGATCATATCTGGCCGGGGATTAACATAGAGGTCGCGCAGTGGGGACCTCACGAGAAAGGCTTTTCCCGGTCGGTTGAACTTCAGGTATAGCCAGCTCATCTTGTCGTTGAGGAAATCAGGAAAGCTGGGATATTTCTGAAAGATGGGGTTGTCGTTCCGGATTTCTGCAGCAGTTTCCTCTACCATCGGGGTAGGTACTTCAAAGCTTATTATGGTAGCTACGGTTTCGAGAGCTTCGATTTGTTGGAGGAGGATGGGGTTGCTACAAGTTTCTTTAGCGTTATTGAAATGTATTTTGGCGGCATAGGCATCGCCGGCGATGAGCTGGAGGTAGCCGAGGCCCAGGGCCCAGAAACAGGGGTTGCCGTTGCGGTTTTCCCCTGCAACTTTTTGGGTAAAGCGTTGCAGGGCGATTAGTTCCTGGCGTATGCCTTTTTCCGGTATTTTATGGTAGCGCTGGTTTTCGGCTTTGCGGACATTAAATTCCAGTCCAAGGAGCTGTTTTTCAAATTTTTTTATCTCCCTTGCCAGCAGTACCTCGAGATAGGGGCTTTGGGGGTCGAGCTGGTAAATACTTTCCATATCTGCTAGCGGTTTGCTGTTGGGCACGTATGCACGCATGGCATGCAGGGTGGCACGTTCGCGGTCGTCCTTGCACAAGAGGAGGCACTTTGTCCACTCTTCGTCGGAATTGATCCGGAAACTCCGGTAAGCAGACTCGCGTTTGCCGGGGCAGTTCAGAAAAACCCGCGCATACAGATAGGCGGCTTCTACGTTGCGGCCCAGGGCGGCGAGTGCACCGGCTTTATGGCCGAGTATCCAGAATGCTATGGCGCTGGGGTCGTGGTCAATTTTGGGCATGAGGTAGTCAAAGAGGTCCAGCGTTCGCTGGTGTTGACCAGAATAATGGGCGAGGCGGATAATCTGGAAAGCATAGCGCAGGCGGATATAATCGGATTGGGTTTGCATAAAGACCTCCTTCCCTTTCTCTATGAGGAGATACATTTCCTCCTTACGCAGCCTTCTGTCTGGTTCTGCCCAGGAATCCTGACTTCGGGTGACATAGGGCTCGCAGGCTTTTGCGAAAAGCAGATACTGGACTGTTTCCTGACAACGGTGGCGCACGAGGTACCTGGCAAAAGAGTTTTGCCGCAGGAAGGATCCCATGGCAGAGCTATTGTACGCGATGGCGTTATCCATTTCCCGCAAATCGGATTCGCTAAAAGCATAAATGACCTCGCGCACATCTTCTTCTTTGGGAATATCACAGTAGCGGGACCGCCATTCCCGGACGTTTTCATCTTCCTGCTGTTGGTTTTGCCGTCCAAAGCGTTTGTACACTTCATCGAACCCGAGGATTTGTGGTGCCCCAGGCAGGCTGGGGTCGGCCATAAGGGGGTGCATGAAGGTATAACCATAATAGCGGTTTATGGCAGGTAGGCATTGCCCCAGGCTCCGGGTGCCATGTAGCAAAAGGAGTGCAATAGCGGCAAGTATCCCGGATGCGTTTTTGAAAAAGGCGGCAGGCCGCTTCCGGGAATCAGTGGTAAAATGTGTTGAATACCTTTTCAATAGATACATACGGCATTCTTTTGGGTAACGAGGGCTCCAGATGATATAGTGCGACTACTTTAGCAGGAGACTTGCGCAGGGCTGGCTGCAGCAACAGTGCAGTGTTATTGCATGTAGCTACGTCGGCATGCTCCAGTCGGATACGGTCGCCCTGATAAAGATAATGCCCATCAAGATACGTATTTTTTTGGACTACGAAGCGGTTGGGTCCTGTTTTTGTAAACCTTTGGGCATCGCCGAGTGCTGCGGCGTCGAGCCCATGCAGGAGTCGCACGAGCTGCCCGTCGCGGAATACGATTCCCCATCGGAAGGTGGGTAGTGCAATACCAAGCGGCAGAGGATAAGGACGAAGGCCCGTAAGGTAAGGCCGTATGGCTTTTTCGCTCAGGATGCTGTTGGGTTCTTCCCAGCTTTCCAGCTTACC
Source organism: uncultured Haliscomenobacter sp. (assembly GCA_964527495.1). Taxonomy (GTDB): domain Bacteria; phylum Bacteroidota; class Bacteroidia; order Chitinophagales; family Saprospiraceae; genus JADJPL01. The sequence goes on along the minus strand of CAZGOT010000105.1, from coordinate 1,762 downwards.
GGTGTTGTAGCACATCAGGATGGCAAGATCGGCGGGGGGTACCCCTGTGTGCCGGGCGTATTTCCACTGATGCAGCCGTAGGGTAACACTGAGGCGCCATCCTTTTTTGTGTCCAAACGATTGTATCCCGCGCAGCAGGCTAAAGTAGCTTTCGCGTGTACCCGTAGTCCAGTCGCAGTCTATGTGTATTTCGTCAAGGTGTACCCCGGGCATTTGAGCGGCCAGGGCGGCAATTTTTTTTCCTATTTTTTCCGCCAGGAGCGGGATGTCTTGCTTTTGAATACTGCGTAAGGTGCGATTGGTGATAAACACGGCGGGGACGATACGCAGGCCTTCCGGTATCGTTTTGGCTTCGATTACGGCAAGTGGTACAGCCTGGCCTGCTTCCCAGTCCACATCAAAAAAACGGGTATAAAGGGTCTGGATGTTGAGTTTGTGCAGATACGCTTCTTCTTCCCGCGTGAGGTCGAGCCGCGTCTCCCAGTGGTAAAAAGCCCTTTCGGGTTCCTCTGCTGGATGGGAGCAGGCCAAGGGGAGGAGTAGGAGGAAGGGCAAGAGTTTCTTTTTCATGGTATGGGGCATACAAAAGGTTGGTCAGATGATACCTTCTCTGATAATATCGTGCAGATGGACCACGCCCAGGTATTGTCCCTCCGCATTGACGACGAGCAGTTGGGTAATACTGTACTCCCGCATGAGGTTCAGGGCATTGACGGCCAGGATATCAGGTCCAATGGTTTTGGGGTGGGGCGTCATGATATCGGCAGCGTTAAGATGCAGAAAATCTCCGCCTTTTTCTAACATCCGGCGCAGGTCGCCGTCGGTGACGATGCCCAGGATATGCCGTTGTTCATCCACTACAGCGGTGGCTCCGAGGCGGTGGGAGGTCATTTCGAGGATGGTGGCTTTCAGGGAATCGTGTGGTGCGACCATAGGTTTTTCATTGAGGGGATAGAGGTCCTGGACGCGGAGATAGAGTTGTTTGCCCAGGGCTCCTCCCGGGTGGAACTGGGCGAAATCCTGTGGACTGAAGCCCCGTAATGCAAGCAGTGCACTGGCCAGGGCATCGCCAAGGGCCATTTGGGCGGCAGTAGAGGCGGTTGGCGCAAGGTTATTGGGTTCTGCTTCCTGGTCAACAGGGGTGAACAAGAGAAAATCGGCATTTCGCCCGAGGAAAGAATCGCGGCGTGCGACCATACCGACGAGCAGGTTGCCCATGTGCTTTAGCAAGGGGGCCAGCACCCGTATTTCCGGGGTTTCCCCGCTTTTGGAAAGGCAGAGCACAATATCCTCCTTGCGGATCATGCCCAGGTCTCCATGGATGGCATCGGCAGCGTGCAGAAAACTCGCCGGTGTTCCGGTAGAATTCAGTGTTGCAACAATTTTCTGGGCCACCAGGGCACTTTTTCCAATACCCGTAACGATAGTCCTCCCCGTTCCTTTGAAAATCCTTTCGGTCACTTCTACAAAGGTATCATCGAGGCTTTCCTGGAGGCGAACCAGGGTTTCAGCCTCAATTTCGAGGGTCCTTCGGGCGGTTTTTAAAATAAGCGTTTGGTTGTCGGACATTTTTTATATATTTTTGGCAACTTTTTTTTATGGGTGGGTTTTAATTGATTCTCACGTAATAAAAAGACAGGCAATGGCTGTCTTGAAAGTCCTGGGGGTGTGTAAAAAGTATTCCGCCGCCTTCGGCGGCGAAAGAAAATTTTGAATGAGCAATGTTTTGCCTCATTTTGCAAAGCAAAATGAGGCAAAACAT
>CAZGOT010000104.1:2409-10160 GCA_964527495.1 uncultured Haliscomenobacter sp. | reverse complement strand
CTATTATACTAAACGGAGAGAAAGGCTTCAAGGTCGTACTCGGCGGCGGAATAGGAGCTCAGCCTAAAGAAGCCGAAGTGGTTTTTTCATTTTTACCAGTGGAATATTTAATACCATTTAGTGAAGCCGTTTTGAGGGTTTTTGACCGTCATGGCGAGCGAAATCGTCGAAACAAGGCCCGGCTTAAGTTTCTTATCAAAGAAGTAGGGATGGCCACATTCCTGGAATGGGTAGAAGCAGAAAAGAGGGCGTTGCCGAATGCAATATACCATATAGATCCTCCTGCCGATTCTTTTCGGGATAGCCCAATATGGCCTACGCGGGACGAATTTTTGGGTCCGGATTATAAAAGCTGGCGGCAAACAAATGTTTTTGCGCAAAAGCAAGCCGGGTACCTGGCGGTAGGTATTCCAATTCGTACAGGTGACCTTTCCAGCGATTGTGCAAGGCATCTGGCAGATATTATTGAAAATTTTACAGGTGACGACAGCCGTTTCACTACTTCACAGAGTATTCTGCTGCGCTTTGTTCGCGAAGAGAATCTACCTCATCTTTATACTCAGCTTGTGGAAGCTGGACTGGCGAGAACTGGATTCCACCGGGTAAGTGACATCGTAGCATGCCCGGGTACGGATACCTGCAACCTGGGCATCGGCAGCAGTATGGGTTTGGCCCATGTTCTTCAGGAGGTCCTGGAAAGGGAATATTCCTGGTTGATTGAAGAATATGACCTGAGCATAAAAATCAGCGGTTGCATGAATGCTTGTGGCCAGCATACCGTCGCAAATATTGGCTTTCAGGGCATGACCCTTAACCAGGGTAACCGGGTAGCACCTGCTACTCAGGTCCTGCTCGGAGGAGGTGCACTGGGAAATGGCCACGGTAGGTTTGCAGATAAAGTTATTAAAGTGCCTTCGCGAAGGGTACCCGACGTTTTGCGTTGGATATTGTCCGATTTTCAAGCTAATCACTTGCCACAGGAGCATTTCAATGCGTATTATGATCGTAAGGGAGAGGATTATTTTTTTCAATATCTCAAAACATACAGTAATACTGAAAATCTTAGCGAATTAGATTTTGTAGACTGGGGAAATGAAATTTTTTATGAAAAAGCTATTGGTATTGGGGAATGTGCCGGCGTACAGATAGACCTTATCCAAACACTCCTCTTTGAAGCTGAAGAGATGCTGGATATCGGCGGCAAGGCTTTTCTCGAAGAGAGATGGTCGGATGCGGCCTATCACGCATATGCAGCACTCATTCGTGCAGGGAAAGCCCTGCTATCCACCAAGGAGGCAAAGGTAAATTCACAGGAATCTATACGCACAGGGTTTGATAGCTACTTTCCTGGCTTCGAGCATGCGCTTAAGCAAAGGTATGAAGCACTTGTTGGCCAAATTAGCCAATTTGCACCAACAAAAAGCTTCGCCGAGTCCTATCTGCTGGATGCGCGTTTGGCCCTTGACTGGATAAAAACCCACAGAAATGCACAATCAAACTAAAGTTGGCCATATCGCTCTGGTCGGTGCGGGACCCGGAGACCCTGAATTAATAACCCTTAAAGGGATTCAGGCTTTGGAAAAAGCAACGGTAATCCTGATGGATGCGCTGCTCTCTCCTGATCTTGTCAACAGAAACCCAATTGCGCGTAAAATATTTGTGGGGAAACGTAAAGGAAACCATGCTTTGGAACAGGCGGAAATCAATACACTAATGGTAGGGCTTGCCCTACAGGGCGAAAGAGTCGTTAGGTTGAAAGGAGGTGACCCAATGATATTTGGACGGGCCGCCGAAGAGTTGAATTCTGCCCGCCAATTTGGTATTCCGATAGAGGTAATTCCAGGGATTTCTGCATATTCAGGTATAGCTGCGGCTTTTCAATTTCCCATTACTCACCGCGGACTTGCAGAGAGCCTTTGGGTAACTACAGGTTTTACCCACGACGGATCCATTTCTGCTGATTTTGAACTGGCTGCGCGATCCTCTGCTACTGTTGTCGTATATATGGGGTTTTCCCGCCTTGCGGAAATTGTAGAGACGCTCAGGCTTTATAAACCGGCTAATTATCCTGCTGCGGTAATTCAAAATGGAACCCTGCCCAATGAGCGAAGCACATTTGGTACTCTGGCAGATATCGTTGAAAGGGTCAATGCCACCGGTATTGGTACTCCTGCACTACTCCTTTTTGGACCTGCAGTTTCAATGTTGAGTCCATGATGATAATACACCTCTTCCCCGAAAGAGCCACTATAACATTATGTTGACAAGCTAATGACCATTAAACATGAATAAACTCTATCCAATTTTCGTGAAATTAGATGTGCGCAGTATTCTCATCGTTGGTGGTGGATTCGTCGCATTAGAAAAATTAACCTTTCTGTTCAAATCAAGTCCGAATGCAAAGGTTTCATTGGTCGCCCCAGTAATCCGTCCCCAAACCGAGGAATTTTTGGCTGATAAAAACGTTCAGATTTTTCGCACAGATTATGACCCAGGTTATCTCGCAGGTCATTCACTGGTGATTGCTACGACTGATATCCCAGCGGTAAACTTACAGGTTGCAAAGGATGCACGCGCTGCCGGACTCCTGGTCAATGTTGCAGATACGCCAAGTTTATGTGATTTTTACCTCGGTAGTATCGTGACGCGCGGGCACCTGAAAATTGCAATTTCTACTCAGGGAAAATCCCCTACGCTGGCCAGGCGATTACGCGAGTGGTTAGAGGCAGTACTCCCGGACGAACTGGACAGTTTGCTGGATCATTTATTTGCATACAGACTTACCTTGCGGGGAGACTTTGAAGAAAAAATTGCCCGGATGAATAAGATGACGGAGGAAATACTCGAGCTGACAGCTATTGATGAATCCTATGCAATGAGGGGTTGTGAAAAAATTGCTGTTGCCAATAAAAGCAGTTGAGCTTATCAAAAATAATTTCTAATAGGCTGTTTCATAATTACTTTAGCAGCTGACCCCATCCAAATTAGTTATGAACAGTCTGTCAAAATCTTTACTTCGCCGCCAACGGTACCTAATTACTTTTACTCAACTACTGCAGTGAGTCGGGATGAAAAGAAGAACGTATCCTATCCTTCCTGCAGGTTCTAATATATATAACAAATTAATATCATGTTGAAAATGGACGAGAAATGGATACTTTCAGATTTTCACCTGGTAGGTATAAGCTATAAAAAAGCGGATACGGCCACTCGGGGAAAGTTTTCTATGAGCGAAGGATTTTATGAGCGGTTAAATTCTCGTAGAGTGGAATTCGGGGTACAAGAGTATTTCGTAATCTCAACTTGTAACCGGGTAGAAATTTATGGTGTTGCAAGCTCCCGCGAATTGCTCATGCAGTTTTTGTTGACACAGACAAAAGGTAATGAGGAGGAATTTCTTCTTTTCTCATATGTAAAGGCAGGTCTGGATGCTGTACGCCACTTGTTTAGAGTAGCTGCGGGGCTTGACTCCCAAATACTTGGGGATTCGGAAGTTATTGGCCAGATTAGAAATTCGGTGAAAATAGCAAAAGTCCATTTTGCGATAGGTGCCTTCCTTGATCGGCTACTCAATACCGTTTTCCAAAGCTCCAAATCAATCAAAAATCAAACGAAACTGAGTTCAGGAGGAGTTTCACTTTCATTTTCCGCAGTGCAATTACTTAATGATATAGTACCTGAACTTTCAAAGAAAAACATCGCCCTCATCGGGGCTGGCTCATTTGGATGTAGTATTGGCCGCTCTTTGGTTAAACCTCACCATATTCGTAACCTCACCGTTGTGAACCGAACATTTGCTAAGGCAAAAGCGCTCGCTTCAGAGTGGAAGGTCAATGCAGCTTCAATGGAAGAACTTTCAGAGTTGGTAGCATACAATGACGTCCTGATTCTTGCAACAGCCTCTCCCACACCACTTGTGTTTAAAGAACATCTCATTGGAACCGGGAAAAAAGTAATTATTGACTTATCTGTACCAGCTAATTTGGATAAGGAAGCCACAACGCTGACCAATGTATTGTATATCGGTCTTGATGAACTTTGCGGGTTTGCTGATGCACAATTGGCCTACAGGCAAGCTGAAGTTTCCTATGCAGAGACTATTATAGATGGATATATCTTCGATTTTCTGGAATGGCTTGAATTTAGACGCTACGCTCCTGTTTTATATACTTTCTGTAATAAATTAAGAGAGCTTCAAAGTATTTGTGCACAGCATACTTCCGGTAACCGAAATGCTAAGACGATAGAAGTTCAAAGGTTGGTGAATGCTGCTGCCTGTCGAATAAAAGCAGGTAAATACCAGGGCTGCCAGATGCTGCAGACTATGCATGAATTGATTCAGTTAAACAGTTGATTTGCCGATATGACGATACGTATAGGTACCCGGGAGAGTGCCTTAGCCCGTTGGCAGGCTGAACAGGTACAAACTTGCCTTTTGCAGATGGGATATAAGGCAAAACTTGTGCTAATTAAGAGCGAAGGTGATATGAACCTGCACATACCTCTTTATGAAATTGGCATAGAAGGCATTTTCACCAGGGCATTAGACAGCGCTTTGCTGCAAAAAAAAATCGATCTGGCTGTTCATTCCTTGAAAGATGTACCAACTGCTCTTCCGACTGGAATAACCCTGGCTGCGGTTTTGAAGCGTGGCTCTGCTTTTGATCTTCTGGTATATAAAGGAGGAGCTGGATTTTTAGAATCATTGGGATGTATCAATGGTAGGTGGAAAGAAACCGATAGGGTTGGATTCGCCCGGATTGCTACTTGCAGTTTGCGCCGTAAAGCACAATGGCTTAATCGCTTTCCATCACATGAAATACAAAGCCTGCGGGGAAACGTGAACAATAGGCTGGAAAAACTCCAAGCAGAAAACTGGGATGGGGCAATTTTTGCAAAGGCTGGCTTGGAGCGAATTGGACTTACTCCTGAAAATAGTATCCTCCTGGACTGGATGCTACCAGCACCAGCTCAAGGGGCTATCGCAGTTGTTTGTCGTGAGGAAGATTCCCGGTTTTTGGAGCTTTGCCGATCGTTCAACGATTCGGAAACAGAGTACTGCGTCTCCCAGGAACGGGCCTTCCTGCGTGGGTTCCGTGAAGGCTGTGCTGCCCCAGTTGGGGCTTTAGCTACTATAAAGAATGGCCGAATGTACTTCAAAGGGAATTTACTGTCGCCCGATGGTAAGGAAATGGCAGAAGTTGATATGGAAGCCCCATTGGAAGAAGCTCGCGAACTTGGGGCTAATGCAGCTCTACAATTACTGAAAGAAGGTTGGAACTCCACCCGGGATAAATCTAATTTATGAAATCTGCATCACTCCTATCGACGAGTTTATTACTACAAAACTCCAGGTCTATGGCTGTCTCAAAAGGAGTTATTCTGGACGAACACGCCCTCGTCTCAACTGTTCCAGTAAATACAGATACTGTACAAAAACATGTATTTGGGCTGGCACAGCAGGAAATCACGGCTTTGTTTACAAGTCAGTTTGCTTTGCTTACCCTAATGAATTTGCTTAAAGATCGCTTTCCCGATACTTGGTCGTTTTACTGCACGGAACATTCCACTCGCCAGCTCCTTGAAAAATGTATAGGAGATATTCAAAAGATAAAAGGTACCGCCTCTTCAGCAGGAGCCCTTGCCAGATTGCTGTGCCGTAACCCTCGTATAACACAACCTATAGTCTTCTTTTGCGGTGATCAGCGTCGAGAGGAACTTCCACGCATTTTGAACGATTCGGGTGTTTTTCTGCAGGAATTAGTCCTGTATCATACAAGGCTCCAACCTTATGTTTTTACAAAAAGTTACCAGGGCATCTTATTCTGCAGCCCAAGTGCAGTAAAGAGCTTTTTCCTGGTGAATAATGCCCCCAGAGAAACTATTTTTTTTGCTATTGGCCCAAGTACTGCCAACGAACTCAACCGATTCGCTCCCAATCAGGTTGTAACCAGTCATGAACCTGATAAAAATTCCCTGTTACGACTTGCACTTTCTTATTTTACATAAATCTCTTTGGAAAATAATCTAATTGGGTTTTCACTTTTTAATCAAGTATAAGGTGTATTTGCAACGAAGAAATCGAATCCTCCGGCGCTCACCAGCTATCCGGGACCTTGTAGCAGAGACGCAGCTTTCCTCAAAGGATTTTATTGTCCCTCTTTTTATTATAGAAGGAGAAGGCAAGTGTACTGAAATTCTTTCTATGCCAGGGTATTTCCGAAGGAGCCTGGATTTGACGTTAAAGGAGGTGCATAACCTTTGGGAAATGGGGCTAAGAGCTATTCTTTTGTTTGTAATGTGCCAGGATGATAAAAAAGACAACAAAGGATCAGAAGCCCTGAATCCTAATGGATTAATGCAGCGTAGTATCCGCGCTATCAAAGAGGCATATCCGAATATGCTGGTTATGAGTGATGTGGCACTCGATCCCTACTCCAGCTATGGCCATGACGGTATTGTTGAGAACTATGTTATATTGAACGATGCTACAGTTGATGTATTAACGCAGATGAGTATAAGCCATGCTCGTGCTGGTGCTGATTTCGTGGCTCCCAGCGATATGATGGATGGAAGGATAGGTGCTATACGGCAGGCTTTGGAGCAAGAGGGTTTTCATGATACAGGGATTATGAGCTATAGTGCAAAATACGCATCTTGCTTTTACGGCCCGTTCAGGGACGCTTTGAATAGTACCCCGGGGTTTGGAGATAAAAAAACTTATCAAATGGCCTTTTCAAATCGTCTCGAGGCGATTCGTGAATCCATACAAGACTTTGAAGAAGGTGCTGACATCATTATGGTAAAACCGGCTCTTGCCTATTTAGATATAATCAGGGAAGTGAAAAATCGCCTCGAAGTGCCTGTCAGTGCTTATCAGGTAAGTGGCGAGTATGCAATGATTAAGGCAGCTGCTCAGATGGGCTGGGTAAATGAGGACCTGGCAGTACTGGAAACTCTTACAGCAATTAAACGGGCTGGTGCGGACTTAATAATTTCTTACTTTGCAAAAGAAGCTATTCGAATTTTATCAGACGGATAAATTAAAGGGAAAAACTCTGGATTATAGAGATAGATCATTTCCATTGCTTCCTCTTGTAAAGAATATTGATTTATGTTTGGCAAAAGTATTTCACTTTATGAACGTGCCAGGAAAATTATCCCTGGTGGCGTCAATTCTCCGGTAAGGTCATTTAACAGCGTAGGTGGAACACCTGTTTTCTTCCAGCGGGCGCAGGGCGCATACTTATTTGATGTGGATGGAAAACCATACATAGATTATATCTCTTCCTGGGGCTCTATGATTTTGGGGCACGCCCATCCGCTGGTAATCAAGGCTATCCAGGAACAAGCTATGAATTCTACTTCTTATGGTGCTCCTACCGAACTGGAAATCGAGATTGCAGAACTTATAACAGAGATGGTTCCCGATTTGGAGATGGTGAGAATGGTGAACAGTGGCACGGAGGCGTGTATGAGTGCTGTGAGGTTAGCCCGTGGGTTTACCGGAAGGACTAAAATTCTAAAATTTGAAGGCCACTACCATGGACATGCGGACGTATTCTTAGTAAAATCGGGTAGCGGATTGGCAACGCTCGATATCCAAAATGTACCTGGTGTGACTTCAGGCACGGCCCGGGATACTTTAATAGCCAAGTTTAATGACTTGGAAGGAGTCCGGCATTTGGTGAGTCAGCATAAAGATGAAATTGCTGCCTTGATCGTTGAGCCAGTAGCCGGCAACATGGGGT
>CAZGOT010000104.1:0-2395 GCA_964527495.1 uncultured Haliscomenobacter sp. | reverse complement strand
CTTTTTAGAAGGACTCCGGGATATTTGTAGTGAAGTAGGTATAGTACTTATTTTTGATGAAGTTATGACGGGATTCCGCCTGGCAGCCGGTGGCGCTCAGGAGGTTTGCGGGATCTCAGCAGACCTTGTGGCATATGGTAAAGTGATTGGAGGGGGAATGCCTGTTGGTGCTTTCGGTGGAAAACGCGAAATTATGGAACATATCGCTCCTCTGGGGCAGGTCTATCAGGCTGGAACCCTTAGCGGTAACCCAATTGCATTGACTGCTGGAATGACTACGTTGATGCTACTTAGGAAATACCCCGAAATTTATTCGTCATTAGGAAAAAAAGCTTTGTATTTAAAAGAAGGGCTTCGGGATGTTTTTCAGGAAGCTGGCCAATCAGTTACCATCAATCAGTTTTGTTCCATGTTAAGTCTGCATTTCTGCGAGCAACCTGTAAAGGATTTTACATCATCAGCAGCAGCTGATCTTGGCCTTTTTCGTAGTTTTTTCCACGCAATGTTGCGTCGGGGTATCTATCTTCCACCTTCTCCTTATGAGAGTTGGTTCCTTAATGATGCATTAACCTGGAAAGATATTGACCAAACTATTCAAGCAGCACGTGATAGTATTCAGGAAATAGGGTAGTAGGTTGTAGTTATAGCTGTTCTTTTGCTAAGTACCATAGGTAGAGAAGTTTGATACTCCAGAGCTACCTGATAGAAAAAACCGTTATTCCAGGCGGATACTTCTGTTTAAGTAAATTTACGATACCATCATAGTCTGAGGTTGAATTTGCGAAGTCATGTCCTTCCATCTCGATAATCAGTGTGGGTTGCGTAAGATCGGCACGGAAAAAATCCAGATATGCCTGTTGGATTTGCTGAAGATAACTTCCACTGATATCACTTTCAAAAGTACGTCCCCGCTTTCGGATATTTTCCAGCAGGTACTCTACCGGGCGATGAATATATACGAGCAAATCTGGCTTGGGGAACTGGGCATTGAGGACTTGAAAAAGCCGCTGAAACAACCGGTATTCCTCCGCAGAGAGATTGTTTTTGGCAAATAGCAGCGTTTTTAGAAAAAAATAATCCGCAATCACGGTACCGTGGAAAAGATTTGTCTGCTGTAGCTCCTCCTGCAGCTGTTTATGCCGCTCAGTCATAAAAAATAATTCTACAGAGAAAGCGTACCGTTCTGGGTTTTCATAAAAAAAAGGCAGGAATGGGTTATCGGAAAATTGTTCCAGGATTAGGCGGCAGCCATGGTCTTTGGCCAGCATCTGGCATAAAGTGGTCTTGCCTGCACCAATATTGCCCTCTATAGCGATATATTTATGGGGAAAGGCACTCATATTTCAATAGGTATGGCACTAAGTGGGTCTATGGAGGATTCCAGGAGCTCCTGAATGGTTTTTTTGCTCACCGGATGGACGAATGCCGGAGCAATTTCTGCTAAAGGGGCGAGGACGAAATTCCGCTGCTCCAGCCAGGGATGGGGAATCTGCAGGGTCTGGCTTTGATAGACGATCTGATCATAAAACAATATGTCAATATCAATAATTCGCTTGTCCCATTTCGCAACCCACTCCCTCCCCATCTGCCGTTCGATTGCCTGTACCTCCAGGAGTAGTAATTCGGGTTCCAGCAGCGTTTCGACCAATACGACCTGGTTCAGAAACGCTGGCTGGTCGTATAATCCCCAGGGATCGGTAAGAAATACAGATGATCTGGCATATACAGTGCCAAGATTGTTACCGATAGACGTTATGGCCTGGTTTAAATACGCCATTCTATCGCCAATATTGGAGCCCAGGCCTAAGTAGGCAAGATGGGCACACGCATCAACCGCTCCCTTCATCAGCTATTTTCCTCCAGCAGGTTTTGGATTTGGGACTCGGTATTCCGCAGGTGCTCCCGGCAAAAGCGGATCAGCAGGGAAGCACGCTCCAGGGTCGCAGGCAGCTCGTCTATGCCAATGGAATTATCCTGCATGGCCTGGACGATACCTTGAAGTTCGTCGTAGGCAGATTGGTAACTTAACTTTTCCATGTCGCAAAGGTACAACTTTTAGGTTACTTCATACACCAATAGAGCTTCCGTATCGATGTATCCGGATAGTCAGCGGATTAATTGTACCGTGCCGGAAATATGGCGCTCCCGGGAATCATCCATTTTCACTACCGCGGTGAATGCATACATTCCTGGAGGGGCCGGCTGGCCTTTCACTGTCCCATCCCATCCTTCCTGCATAACGGGCAAGAGGCTTTTTCTTTCAAAAACCATCCCACCCCATCGGTCATAAACCCTGAGGGAGCTGATCAGCTCCAGGTCGTTTCCACCCATCAGGATGAAACCAGCGGTTCTCGGTTTAGAAAAAAACATCATCTAAAATTATTCTAACATAGGA
>CAZGOT010000103.1:504-10170 GCA_964527495.1 uncultured Haliscomenobacter sp. | reverse complement strand
TTTTGCCTCATTTTGCAAAGCAAAATGAGGCAAAACGTCGTTCATTTAAAATTTCTTTCGCCGCCGTAGGCGGCGGAATACTTTTTACACAACCTCGTTAAAAAAAACTATTCTTTGGCGGCGCAAGCAGCCAAAAGACCTTTTACACAACCTGAATTTTCAAGACAGGTTGTGTGCATACCCAAAACCTGTTGGTGCAGGGTATGCGTTGAAAATAGTTGCGGATTTTTTTTGATTTATAAAAAAACACCTATATTTGCCTCGTATTAACAGGTGTATAAAGCACCCATTTTCCCAAAAACCGAAAACATCCCATGAGAAACTTTCACTTCTCAGGCCTCTGCCTGCATGTATTCCATCCACCATCTGGTTTTGATTTCCGTTCAGAAATGTTGATCGCTGTGTAACCTGCTTCCGCCAGGTCCTGTTTTTCATTTCAACGCTCAAAAACCGATTAGATGGAACGCCTTTCTTTACGCCGGGCAATACTGCCCGTGCGGCTGTTTGCCCTGTATTGTGGCAAGCTGCTGCTTGCTTTTGCCAACTTTTTTCTACTCAAAATCCTGTATGCGATTTTTTGTGGAAAAATATTTCCGGTACAGCTTCCGCAATTCAATATTCCCGGTGCCTTTTCCCGGTTTGACAACGCTCTCTCCGTCGGGACTGTCTTTCGGCGAGGGTACTTTTTATTCCGGTATGCACTCCTTTTTTGTATCCTGGGAGGAGCTGTCCAACCCGGAACTTGCCGAAATCCCTGGAATACCACTTGCCCTCTTGTCCTGGCGAAAAAACCTGTCGGGGAGAACAGGAAGCCGGTAGGTCTACTGCTTGCCTCCGGTATAAAGGGCTTATTTCCCGGAAATACCTTCCTGTCAAACGCTGCTTCAAGCGCAGCAGTAATGGTGGACCTGGATTTTGGCGATTTGCCTGATAATAATGGTGATGGGCGCTATCCTACTACCCTTGCTCAGGACGGTGCCCGCCACGCGATAACGCTTGGTGGGGCCAATGTCTATTTTCTCGGCACCAACCCGCTGGATTCCGTAGATGCCGAACCAGATGGAACGCCGGGTATCCTGGCCAATGGGGATGGGGCAGACGAGAGTGGGGTACAATTCCTTACCCCTCTGATCCCAGGCAATACTGCGAAAATACGTTTTCGTGCAGTGAATAACCTGGGCTCTGCCGCAAGGATTTATGCTTTTGCCGACTTTGACGGCAATGGGGTGCTGGATCCGATTACTTTCAGCACTACACCAATAGTTTCGGCGTCGAGTACCCTGCTGCAGGATTTCTCTTTCACGGTGCCTTCGGGGAGCACATTGGCTACCGCAGCGGTCTATTTCCGGTTTCGCATCAGTACCGATATAGCTGCCCAGCAGGCTTTTGGTCTGGCATCCAACGGAGAAGTGGAAGATTATCTGGTCAATTTATTTAGTGCCGGCAACCTGGTCTGGGAGGACCGCAACCATAACGGGCTTCAGGATGCTGCAGAAATTAATCTCGGTATCGCAGGGGTGACCGTAGCCATGCGTTTTGGCGGTATCCGCACGGATGGGTCTTTCGATGAAATAGACACCACCATAGCCCTGAATCCTACGATAATTCCGGGGGCAGCTTCTGGTGTAGCTGGCGATTTGGTGAAGGATACCCTTATCCTTACCACAACCGATTCTAAGGGCAAATATCTTTTTTCAGGTCTTATTGAAGGCAAATATCGCTTTTATGTCCTGGATCCCGGAGGCCTTACTCCGACCCGGGTCAACTATATTGCTAATCTCCTGGACGAGGATATGGATAGTGATGGCCAAATGGCCTATCGGCCCTGGTCTGTTTCTTATGACAACTCTGCTCAGCTTCGGCATACCTTTAGTCAGGTTATCCTTTTCCAGGCAGGCCAGATTGGACAGGGGGAAGAGGGCATCCTGGATCAGGAAAACCCATTTTTGCCAACGCCAAATCAAGTTGGCTTTTACCCTGATAACCAAGTGGAGCAGCGCATTGACTTTGGTTATGTAGCGTTTGATTTTGGGGACCTGGACACTTCTTACGGGACATTGGAGGACAGCATCGGCATAGGGTTAAACCTTAGCGGCCTTTTTCCCACGGTAAGCCGTCAGGTGGGCAACCCGGCAGAGGGGCCAAAACACCTCGTGACACCGGACCTTTACCTGGGTTCCTGTTCGGATGCCGAGGTGGAGGGACAGCCGGATAATGATGCAGGACAGGAGCTGGCTTCCCTGGATGGCAGGGGCGACGATCCGAACAATAGCCTCTGGGATAGCGACAAGCCAGCAAATACCTGTACAGATGATGACAATGGAATCCGGTTTGTGACTCCCCTGGTTCCTGGCTACGAAGCGCTCATTACCCTGGATTTTTGGGCTAAAGTGAACGATAATGGCTCGGATGCCTTTTTGCAGGCTTATTTCGACTGGAATGGGGATGGGGATTTTTACATCAATGGAGATCCGGCATTGGGTTTCGATCCTAACGAGCAGATCATCTTTACCCTGCTCAATGGTGCCGCTGCGCCTTTAGAGCCCAATACCCGTGCGCTAAACCTGGAGATGAGCCAAAAGCTGGTCCAAAACCCCTTACGCCTGGCATTTAATGTGCCGGCAAATGCCCAGTATTTCGACGGTACGCTGCTGGCACGCTTCCGCATTGGTACAGAACCGAATTTGGCCCCTACGGGTATCCTTCCAGGCAATCTAAACTTTCCCGACGGGCTCGTGCCATTGGGCGAAGTGGAGGATTATGCCGTAAAATTGGTACAAATTGGTAATGTAGTGTGGGAAGACCGCAATTATAACGGAAAGCAGGAAATCAATGAACCAATTATCGCCGGGGTGCCAGTTAGGCTCGACTTCCATGGCACTACGACCACACTGGATGCAGGCGAGTACGAAAGAGCCTATTTCGATACTACCGATGCCCGTGGAACCTATTATTTCTATGGCCTGCTGGGGGCAAATGACCCCTCCGGCAATACTACCCCCACCTATACCTTAACGGTTTCTGACCCTTCTGGAATGACCCCGGTTTTGGATTCCATGGCTATTGTATCCGGCGCTGTCTCCAACTGTGTGCGCTATAACAGCGATGGTAACGATGATAATATTGATGACCGGATCACCGCGGTGACTTTTCGCATAGACAATTCCATCGGGCAGTGCGTTGGGGAAGCGCATCCATCCGGGGTAAAAGATTCCACCACCCTGCGGTTCACAAACGGCGGAATGAATAATCCGGACAATGTCTGGCCGGACAATCAACTCGATGAGACCTTTGATTTTGGTTATGTTTCTTTTGACTATGGGGACCTTCCAGATGCTTCTGTAGCATTACCGTTCAATTATTCAACCAAAAGGGATTGGGTGCCAACGGCACCGATAGACTTTGGTGCCCGGCATGCTATCCAGCCAAGGTTATTTCTGGGCGGCGGGGTGGATGGTGAGTTGGATGGTAAGCCCGATTCAGATGCTGGCAGCAGTGCCGGCGGGGATGATGATGACCCCGGTACTTTCCTTAAAGGAGTTCCAGGGGACGATGAAACGGGTATCCGATTACTCACTCCGCTGTTGCCCAATGAAGTGGCCTATATCCAGGTGACGTACACCGCTCAGGATACGGTGCTGGCTGGTGGTTATGCAGATGCGGCGGCCTTCCTGAATGCTTTTATAGACTATAACGGCGATGGGGATCTGAATGATGCGGGCGAAAAAATCACGTTTACCCATCTGGGCGGCAACCTTGGTGCGATGACGGATATAGCCGATACAGATAATCCTCTATTGCCAGGTGGTTCCAATATTACCCGCACACTGGCCTTCCGGGTGCCTGCAACAGCATCTTACCTGAATGGCACAGCGTTCATGCGCTTCCGGCTGAGCTGGGAGGGTGGTCTTACGCCGGATAACAACTTCTTCCACCAGACTGCGCCGCCACATGTAGTAGCGGGAGTAGTTACCGGAACGACCCCATATCCAAGAGGCGAGGTAGAAGATTATGCCGTACCATTGGCAAAAATCGGGAACCTGGCCTGGTATGACCACAATGTCAATGGCAATCAGGACGACCCCCTGGCAGCCCTATACAATACGTATCGCGATGCATACGGGATGGATACGCTCCGCCTTGCATTGGTATGGGGCGGTATTGATCCTGCAAGTGGGAGTTTTGATGCTGTAGGCTTCCAGGACGCAACTATGACGAGTGCCGGGGCAGTGGCGGACATACAGTACAATCTCACCATTGCGCCTCCGACTGGCAACTATACGCCAACAATCCTGCTCACCAATGGAATGGGCCAATACAGCTTTAGCGGTCTGATTCCTGGAAATTACCACCTGATTCCCCTCAAATATCTGCAAGCAGATAGTACAGCCTTTGTAAATTACTGGCCTAAGCACCTCGTACTTTCCTTGAAAAATAACCTGGGGGCAACAGATTCCACCGACAGTGATGCCGGTCCTGGAATTGTATTTACCATCGCAGACCGCAATACCCGTAACCCGGAGGTATCCGCAGGCAACCAACCGCTTAACGAAAACGGTCAGAAAGATTCCCCGGATGCCTCGGCACCTGTCTTTCCGGACAGCCTCTGGAATCAGACCCTTGATTTTGGATGGGTGGATGAGCCTAATATCGAATCCAACCTCGACGTTGTGGGAGTCTATTTCCCCACTAGCAACACCTGTGGTAATTTCAATGTAATCCTGCATCTGGGCATCAAAAATCCTACTGAGGTACCCCTGGATAGTCTCCAGGCGCTGCTGAACCTGCGTACCGCTTATGGCACGGCCTTGTTTGCTGGATCGAAGCCCACAGTGAGTGTGGTGGACAGTGCTAATCTGGCTGGGGGGCCGGCATTCGGTAAATTCCGGAAATCCATGTTGGGAGCAAAAGCAGCCCTGGTACCCAACCCGGCCTATAATGGGGAGACCGACACCCGCCTGCTTTTACCTGGAAGTGAGCAATCTACCTTCTATCTTCCCGGAGATTCCGTGGTGTATATCCGCGTAGAATTTGAGGTCAACCCGGTCAATACCACACCGGCACCCTGGAGGTCCCAGGCCGTAGCGACAGGTCGTGCGGTCGGTTTCCGCTTCGACAACGGAGGGGTAGGCCGTACCAAAGCACCCTTGATAGACCAGTTCCCCAAAAGCTCGAATTTTGGTAGGCCCTTTGTAGTCCGGGATACCACCGATGAAATAGATGACCCCATGACCGGGAGCGATATGGTGGCATTTGAGGGCTCAGTTGCTGACCGCGACTATTCTACGGCAGCAGCGGATAAATATCTGGACGAAAATGACAGGGCCGTTCAGGACGATAACTGCTGGAGCACCACCCGCCTGAACGGTGGCGTCCGGAACGTAAACATCACGTTAGATTCTAATTGTCAGACGATTATCACAGCCGGAGCTTTGCTGCCCAATTTTATCCCATCCTGCGGGTTCTCGAAATACCCGGAGGGCAGCTATTATGCGGTAATTATCCAGGATAAACACACCCAGAGGACCGTTTGGACCTCCGACGACCCCCGCCCTTTTGATGTAAGGGCATATCTGGGCCGCCACCTGACCTATGAAGTAATAAGTGTGGCCAATAATTGTCAGCCAGTCTGGGGGGATTTGAATTTTGAAGATAAGACCCCGCCAAAGGTGACCTGCCCGGCGAATACGGATAAAAAACCCGGTGGCGCGTTTACGTTTGTCTGCACGGATGTGGATAGCGTCCTGAATGTACCCCGTTCGTGGAATGATACTGCTTATGCCTATTTTGCCGGCAGGGCGTTTGGGACCGACAATTGTACTGAAGCCTTTCTGGAAAAAGTCAGTGATTTCCTTATGCCTGCAACAGCTTGTATAGACCAGGTGAATGCGACTGCTGTGATAGAGCGCACTTTTCATTTCCGGGATCTTGCAGGGAATACCAGCATTTGTAAGCAATTGATTTATTTCCGCAGGCCCCGGATCGTGTTGCCGGCCTGCAAACTGGAGGTTCCGAACCATTTGGCAAGAGGCGATTCGCTATTGTTACCTGTGGACCTTCTGGTGAAGTACGGTATCGCGGATGCAGTACCTTATTATTTGAACGGTGCTGGTAGGCGGAATTACCTGCTGAATAAAGACCATTGTAGTTTTGCTGTACGGTATTTGGATAAATCCGAGTTTCCGACCGGGCAATGTGGGCGCAAAGTCATGCGCACCTGGGCCATCATGGACTGGTGCTACGGGGCAGTGGCTCCTTATCCGGATTATTTGCAGGTAAGTCACCCCGACAGTGCATGCTACTCCCTTCCAAGGCTTTGGTCAAACAAAGAATATACCTGGGAGCAGTTTATCGTGGTAGGGGATACCACACCACCGGTTGTCCGGACTTTAGATACGGACAAAGACGGCTTCCGTGGCACTGGTTATGTCGGAGGGCCTGCTGCTAACCCCTTTGCCGATAACCTTGCAGCCAATTATGATGCAGGGGATTACCTGGAAGCCTCTACAGGGCCAGTGGATTGCACAGGGGCTATGTTCTTTAACCGCAATCACTTCAGCGTAGTAGAAGACAATGACTGGTGCTACGAAATCGAAATAATCAGAAGGGCCGCCATCCTCGATCAATTTAAGCGGCCAACGGGCCAGTTTTCGCTGGAACCGGATTTAAACGTGCGGGTGAGCGGAAATTGCCAGAACGGATATCTGATCAGTGGTATCCCAATGCCAGTGAACGACCTGTCTTCCCATCTCATAAAGTTGACAGTGACCAATACCTGTTATGGGCGGACCTCTGTCCTGATTCCCCTGCGGATAGTGGATAAAGTCGCACCCGTGATGAAATGTACGGATAGGCTGACCGTAACATTTGACAACCTGGGTTATGGGGCAATCACGACGAAAAGCGTAGATGTGGGCAGTTCCGACAATTGTAGCAAACTGGCCTGGACAAGGATCCGGCGGGCAGTGCCCAATAGTGGTTGCCGCGCAAATTGGGCCAATGCCAAAAACTATGTGGATGCCAACCGGAACGGTCTTGTTGACGCTGGAGACTATATTGACGAAAACCGCAATCAGCAAAAGGATACGCTTGAAGTCTTTGTGATGAGCACGATCAACACTGGTACTCTGATGTCCCCACTCCTGGATACCCTGCCGATGTTTTGCTGCGAAGGGGATTCCGTGATGGTGGAATTGTGGGGAGAAGATAAAGCAGGTAACCGGAATTTCTGTTGGAATTGGGTGCGCCTTGAAGATAAAAGCGTCCTGGATTACCTGCTGCCCTTTGATCAGACCTACACCTGCAAAAATAACCCCATACAGGTTGGCTTGCTATCGGTACCAGGGACTTATGTGGAAGGCACCCCGGAATATACTGCTGCGGTAGTCCTTTTCAAAGAAGATTTATCCCTGCTTAGGGGGCACCTCTGTTCTCCGGTATTGAAACAAATCGTCGTAACCCCTGCTATGCGCTGTGAAGCCGGTACGATTACCGTTAGCTGGAGGCTGACCAAACTGACATCCAAGGGGGCGGTTATTTTTAATACCCCTTCCCGGACGCTGACGATTTTGCCGGTTAACGAGTACAACCTCCTGTTTCCAGCGGATGTTTCGGGTAATTGCACAGACCTTCGGGATACGGCCAATGTAATTGACGGGGGTGAGCTTGGGTGTGATATTCTGGCGGTTTTGGTGCAGGATAAGCGGTTTAATAGTGGGACAACGGGAGGACAGCCGGCAGCGGAATGCTACAAGATTTTCCGCACCTTCACCGTCATCAACTGGTGTCAATACTCGGAGAGTTGTCTGGAGCCGATGAACTGGGCGGTGGTAGTGCCCCGGGATATTGCAAACAGGCCGGGTTCAGGAGCTTTTAATGGGGTGAACGTATTGGTGCGCGACCCCAACGCTATCAACCCTGCTTCCCAGCCGAGATATTACTTCGAGGATGCCGCGGGTACCATACCTTACCCAGGCGGTCGTATCGGTGGGAATGCACGGGCCAATGCCGGAGATCAAATTGCCCAGGCTTCTGAAGAAGTGACGGCTTTTACCTTCAACGTATCCGACCCCAGGGGCAATCCCGCATGCCCCTTGCCGAATGGACTTTTTGCCTGGATGTTTACCCAGCAAATACTCATCAATGATAATATAGCCCCTGAAGTTACCAACGACCGCGCGCCGGCAGTGGGCTGGATTGGCTATCTAAACAATGAAACCTGTGGCGGGGAGATCGTAATCGAATTTACTACGAGAGACTTGTGCGCTTCGACAAATATCCGTCCGGATACCGCAGGCCTTGCGCTTGAGCGGGTATTCCTCAATCCTGGCAGGAATAAATCGTTGCGCGTGGCTATACCCTCCAGTTCTATCAGTATTTCTCCTTCTTTATTTGCTATCAGTGACAACACTGGTCCGGTCCGTACCTGGAGCTATTCCGGAAAATCCCTTCCTGTTGGGCAGCACAGTATTACGGTTGTAGCGCGCGATGAATGTGGCAACTTATCCAGGGAGCTGGATATTCCTTTCGAAATCCTGGATAATCAGGTTCCCGCCCCGATCTGTCTGAACGGGCTCTCCATGTCCCTGATGCCAAATGCTGGAGGAATAGGCGATAATGCAGCCCAGGTAGTCGCATGGGCAACCGACTTTATCGCAGGACCCGTTTATGATTGCAACGGCCAGGGCCAGGGGCTGGGGGAATTGGACAGTAAAGGCAGGAAGCTGATTAAAAATTATTATGTGGTCAAGGATAACGGTGATGGGGTATGGGATAGCAAAGACAGCCTTGATACTCGTGGGTTCCCATTAAACAAACGCACCAGCGTCTCGTTCAACTGCGTAGATACGCGCAGGGGCAGCATCCGGATACGGGTGTACAGCGAGGACAACCGTGGCAATATGGCCTGGTGTGAAACGTTTACCGCTATCACCGATCCGTCTAACCTGTGCTCGGGACTGGGGATGTCTGCTATAAGCGGTACGATTGTGACCGAGAACAAAATCAATCTGGAAGGGGTCGAAGTAAATTTGTCGGGTATCCGGAAAATGACGTATATGACCAGTGCAGATGGGAGTTTCAAGTTTGGAACTTTGGATAGGGGATACGATTATACGGTAACTCCTTCGCTCAACAAGGATATCCTTAATGGAGTGACAACTATGGATATCGTGTTGATTACAAGGCATATACTTGGAATGAACACATTGAATAGCCCATATAAACTAATAGCGGCGGACGTCAATAGTTCCAAATCGGTAACCACTATGGACCTGGTACAGTTGCGCCGGGTAATTCTGGGGTTGGAAACCAGGTTCACCGGAAATTCAAGCTGGCGTTTTGTGGATGCCGCTTATCGGTTCCCTAATCCTGCCAACCCGTGGCAGTTCAATTTGCCAGAAGTGGCCAGTGTGAATAATCTGGTTGGAAATGTTACGACAAACTTTGTAGCAATAAAGGTCGGGGATGTCAACGGCACGGCAGTAAGTGGGACAAGCCCGCGTACATCGGGGGTTTTCAGCCTTAAAATACCGGATATGCCTTTGAGGACGGGTCAGGAATACCGTATCCCCTTCCGGGCAGATTTATCCGATATAGAAGGCTTCCAATTTACCCTGGGGTATGACCGCAATTCCGTGGAATTGGTGGATATCCAATATGTTACCA